>DASSRK010000205.1:0-2538 GCA_035701825.1 Steroidobacteraceae bacterium | reverse complement strand
TCCGGTGGTGCTGGCCGCCGGGCTGTTGCACGACACGATCGAGGACACCAACACCACGCTCGAGGAGCTGCAGATCGTGTTCGGCTACGAGATCGCGAACATCGTGGCCGAGTGCACCGACGACAAGGCGCTGCACAAGCTCGAGCGCAAGCAGGCGCAGATCGACCACGCCGCCACAATCAGTGCCAAGGCCAAGCTGGTGAAGCTCGCCGACAAGATCGCGAACGTCAACGATCTCAACGACGCGCCGCCCGCGGGCTGGTCGCTGGAGCGCAAGCGCGAGTACTTCGACTGGGCGAAGCAGGTGATCGACCGGCTGCGCGGTGTGCACCCGGCGCTGGAAGCGCGCTTCGACGCGGAATATGCCAAGCGGCCCTGACGGCGCCGAACTTCGGAGTACTCATGAAGTCAGTTAGCCCATGACTCCAGTCGTCCGCCAGTTGGTCGTCCTCAACGCCATCGTGTTCGGCATCCAGCAGATGGTCGCCGACGAGCTGCTGCGCCAATACGCGCTCTGGCCGCTGGGGCAACACTACGTCGCCGGGCTGGGAGTCGTGGGTTTCAAGCCCTGGCAGCTGCTGACCTCCGCGTTCCTGCACGGCAATCTCATGCACATCGCGTTCAACATGTTCGCGCTGTGGTCATTCGGCACGATGGTGGAGCGCGCGGTGGGCGCGAGGCGCTTTGCCTGGTTGTACTTCCTGTCGGTGTTCAGCGCGAGCCTGGTCCAGCTGCTGGTGGTGACCGCGACCAGCGACAGCGGCGCGGTGCCCACGGTGGGGGCGTCGGGCGGTGTCTTCGGCGTGTTGCTCGCGTTCGCCTTCCTGTTCCCGCATGCGCGCGTGATGCTGGTGTTTCCCCCGATCCCGATGAAGGCCTGGGTGCTGGTGGCGGGTTACGCCGTCATCGAGCTCACGAGCGGCGTGTTCGGCACGCGGCAGGGCGTGGCGCATTTCGCGCATCTCGGCGGGATGCTGGGGGCGGCGGTGGTGCTGTTCGCCTGGCACCGGGCGCGGCGTACGCAGGCCTGAGCAGTCACCCACAGGCCGCGCTTTTCCCTGGATCAAATAAAAAGGGCCGCGCGTTAGCGCGGCCCTCTGTGGTGATTGGGCTTTCGCCCCTTTACCACGTGTAGCTCGCTGTCGGAGCCGTTAGGCAGGACTGCTGAAGCTACGATGCCAGTGTGAACCTCTGGCCCGGCCAGTCGAAGCGGCGTACTACCCGACCGCGAGCCCCAGGATTCTTACAGGCCCCCAGACGGTGCCGGAGCATGCATTCCGGCATAACTGATGGGTCGTGGATTTGCGGGGTTGGTCTCCCGAGTTATGCCGGAATGCATGCTCCGGCACCATCTCGTTACTTCGGGCGCATGTAATTCGCAAATACGTAGCCCGCCACCTTCGGGCACACCTCCTGGCTCGCCAGGGTGTCGAAGTGGAAGTGGATGCCACCGTACTCGCGGCTCGCGGCCTGGTGCTCGGCCATCTGCCAGAAGCCGGGGAAGCTGCGCACCACCGAGCTGATGCCGTCGGTGCTGTCCCACTGCGCGGATACCAGGATGTCGTTGGTGCCGAAATACAACGCGAAGGCGCGCGCCGCGCTGGCGCCGATGCAGGCCATGTTGCCGGCATAGGAGGGGTAGGGCGGGGTAGTTAGCAGCGGCATCCAGGAGGGATCCGCGTCGGTCGCGGGGTTCACGTCCTCGCCGGCCCGCTGGATGGCCGTGACCGGGCGCCACATCTGGTGGACGAACTTGCTGGCCTGCGCGACCTGCACGCCGTCCTGCATGGCGACGTTGACCAGTGCGAACAGGCGCGCGGATTCGATCAGCGACAAGTTGTTCCGCAGCGTCATGAAGCGCGCGACCTGGTTCCAGGCGCCGCCCCAATTTGTCTTGTAGCCGACGCTGGCCCAGAGCTTCGCGGAAAGCGTCTGCTCGTCGGTGCGCACCAGGCTGGTGGCGCCGCCGATGGCCTTGATCTCGTTGACTGCGTCCGCGTACTCCTGGCTGTCGAGCGCCGGCGGGCGGCGCGGCAGGTAGTAGTACGGCGTCGGCAGCGCGAATGGTTTGGCGTCACCCGCCTGCACGAAGGCCGCGGGCGCGAATGCCGGCGGGGCAGGCTGCCAGAGGCCCGGGAGCGCCGGCGGCGTGTAGGCCTGCGGCGTCGCCCAGCCGTCGTTGGCGCGCCACTCGATGATTTTCCTGGCGACTTCCCTGCCGACTTGTGCGCCGAGCTGCGCTCGAATCGGATTGATCGTGCCGAGACGTTTATTGAGCGCCGTGTCGAACTGCGCGGTATTGGCGGGCCAGAGAGCCACCAGCACGTCGTGCGCGGCCTGCGCCGCGGCCGCTTCGCTCGAGGCATGGCGCGTGGCCGGGACGCGGATGCGATAGGCGGTGTAGCCGCCGTCGATGGAGTTGACCGCGTCGAACATCGCGATGTGCATCATCGCGTAGGTGCGCGGCAGGGTCGGGCCGGCCGAGGCCGGAATGACGCTTTCCGCCAGCGAATTCCATTCGCGGACCACCGCCGGATC
>DASSRK010000204.1:0-21210 GCA_035701825.1 Steroidobacteraceae bacterium | reverse complement strand
CCGGTCGGGTTGACCAGGTACTTCACGTTCTTCGCGACGGTCTGGCCGGCGAGCACCGGCTTGATGATCTCCTCGATCACCGCCTGCTCGAGCTGCTTGTGCTCGACGTCGGGGTGATGCTGCGTCGAGAGCACCACGGTGTCGATCTCGGCGGGCTTGCCGTCGACGTACTTCACCGTGACCTGCGACTTGGCGTCCGGGCGCAGCCACTTGAGCTTGCCGGCCTTGCGCAGCTGCGCCTGCCGTTCGACCAGCCGGTGCGACAGGTAGATAGGCAGCGGCATGAGACCCTCGGTCTCGGTGCAGGCGTAGCCGAACATCAGGCCCTGGTCGCCGGCGCCCTGCTCGAGGTTCAGGCCCTTGCCTTCATCCACGCCCTGCGCGATGTCGGGCGACTGCTTGTCGTACGCCACGAGCACGGCGCAACCCTTGTAGTCGATGCCGTAGTCGGTGTTGTCGTAGCCGATGCTCTTGATGGTGTCGCGCGCCACCTGCTGGAAATCCACCACCGCCTGGGTGGTGATCTCGCCCGCCATGACGACCAGGCCGGTGTTGCAGAGCGTCTCCGCGGCGACGCGCGAGTACTTGTCCTGCGCCAGGATGGCGTCGAGTACCGCGTCGGAAATCTGGTCCGCGACCTTGTCCGGGTGGCCTTCCGAGACCGACTCCGAGGTGAAGAGATAGCTGTTTGACATGGATTCCTCTTGCTACTGCAGCGACTGGCCGAAGGCCGCGCGATACGCGTCGGCGAACTCGGCCCTGGTGAAACTGTGGTTCTGCGTGCCCCGCACGGCGATCTTGATGGCGCCCATCAACGAGGCGATGCGGCCGGTGGTTTCCCAATCAAGCCCGTGAAGGATGCCGTGAATCAGCCCGGCGCGATAGGCATCGCCGCAACCCGTCGGGTCGACCACTTCCCGGGCCGGGGCGCAGGGAATGTGATACGCGCGCCCGTCGGCGTGGATGATCGAACCTTCGCCCCCGCGCGTGATGACCAGCGCCTTGACGTGGCGGGTGATGTCGGCGGCCTGCCAGCCGGTGCGCTCCTGCAACAGCGCCCACTCGTAGTCGTTGACCGCCACCCAGTCCGCCATCTCGATGAATTTCCGGAAGTCCTCGCCCTCGAACAGCGGCATGGCCTGCCCGGGATCGAATATGAAAGGAATGTTGGCGGCCTTGAACTGCTGGGCGTGCTGCAGCATGCCTTCGCGGCTGTCCGGGGCGATGACCCCAATAGTAATGCCGTCATTCGCCGGCACCTTGATGCGGTGCGAATGGTTCATCGCGCCGGGGTGGAAAGCGGTGATCTGGTTGGCGTCCAGGTCCGTGGTGATGAACGCCTGGGCGCAGTGCTCTTCGGGGATGGAGACGAGGTACTTCTCGGACAGCCCGTGCTTCTTCATCCAGTCGCGGTATGGCTGGAAGTCCGAGCCGATGCCGCCCATGGGATAGCCCTGGTCGCCGAGCAGCTTGAGGTTGTAGGCGATGTTGCCCGCACAGCCACCGAACTCGCGCCGCATCTGCGGCACCAGGAAGGCAACGTTCAGCATGTGCAATTTGTCGGGGAGGATGTGCTGCCGGAACCGGTCCGGGAACACCATGATCGTGTCGTAGGCGACCGATCCACAAATGAGTGCGCTCTTCTCTTCCTTGCCCGGCATCAATGCCCTCAACTTCTGATTGCGAACCCCCTTCCCGCCTTATCCAGCTCGAAGGAGCCCTGCACCACCCCACGCAGCCAGCGCGCCGTCTCCAGAACGCCGCCGAACGCGAAGAAATGGGGCGCAAAGATACGCGAATCGCGGTTTTCCTGCTTGGCCTTGAGTACCTCGAGCAGCATCTCGTCGGCCCGGGTCGCCAGGTGGGGCAAGCGGCCCAGCATGGCGCTGTTTCCGCTGACTGCCTTCAGGGAAGCCCCGACTCCACAGTGCGCGGCATATTTAAGGAGCTTAAGAAGAGGAGTCGGCCCGGCCACGCCGGCATGCACCGGCAGCTCGATCCCATGGGCCGCGAGGCCCTGCTCGAAAGCGCCCAGGCTGCGGGTGTCGAAGCCGAACTGCGTGGCGATGTGCATGCGCAGGCCCGTGGCGCGCGCGATGGCCTGCTTGCGCTCGAGCGCCTCCCACAGCAACTCCTGTGGTACCGCCGGATGACCCTCCGGATGCCCGGCCACACCCACGCGCGTGATGCCGCTGTCGCCCAGGATGCCGGTGTCGAGCAACTCGACGGTGCTGGCGAACGGACCACCCGGCGCCGCGATGTCACCGGCCACCAGCAACACCTGTCCGACCCCGCCCGCGGCCAGCGCGCCGAGCACGCGACGCAGCTGAGCGGCGTCCCGCACGCGGCGCGCGATGATGTGCGGTGAGGCGGTGAGCCCGAGTTCCTGCACGCGCAGCGCCACGCGCGCGACGTCGTCGATGCTGGCCTTGGGCGTGTGCGCGACGTACACGCGGTAGCCCGCGGGCAGGATGCGCGCGAGCTCTTCCAGGTACTTGTCGTCGTGGGTGGTGACTTCGGTCGAGCCCGCGGCCACGAACTCACTCAATTGCCGGCTGAGGCTCACGGCCTGTCGAATCACTGCATTCACCGGTTTCACTTCCCGCCGCGGCGGCTCGTTGTGGACGGCGTGCAAATTAGCCGCCCGCGTGCGCTCGCTGAAATCGCTTGTTCGGATGTGAGCTATCCGCGCGCCAGCGCATCGGCGGCGAACAAAAAATCGATTGCGAGCGCACACCCTCGACAGTCGATCTCGATACGATGCGGCGCGAGGGGGTATGCAATGGCAGAAGCTCACGTCATGCCGGCCGCCGGCGCGACGGCCGACGACACTTCCAGGGAACCCTGGCCCAGTCCGGCGCGAGCCTGGTACGCGGTGGCCATCTTCGGGCTCACCGTGTTCACGCTCTTCGGGCACACGTTCATGGTGGCTCTCATCCTCGAGCCCCTGAAGCACGACCTGAAACTCTCGGACGTGCAGGTGTCGCTGGTGTTCGGCACGGCGGCGCCCTTCGTGCTGGCTTTCGCCAGCCTGCTCATCAGTCCGCTCGCCGACCTCTACAGCCGGCGGTTCATCATCGGCGCCGGCCTCATCATCCTCGGGACCTGCAACTTCGGCAGCGCGGTCGTCGGCACCGTGTCGGGCCTGCTGTTGCTGCGCCTGATCGGAGGATTCGGCGGCGCGGGCAATGGGCCCGCGACCTTCTCGTTGCTGGCCGACACGTTTCCCCCGGCCAAGCTGCCGAAAGCGATGGCGACCATGAACATCGGCTTCATGTTCGCCATCGGCCTCACCTACCTGGTGGGCGGCTACCTCATCCGCGCGCTGTCGACTCCCGAGTACACGTTGCCGGTGCTCGGCACCTTGCGCGCCTGGCAGGTGGTGTTCCTGGTCATGGCCACGCCGGACTTGTTGTTAGGCCTGCTGGTGTGGCTCACGGTGCTCGAGCCCAAGCGACGCGGGCGTGCGATGACGGGCGGCGCGGCGCGCGCGAGCCTCGGCGCCACGCTGGCTTCGGTGGTCCGTGACTACAAGCCGGTGGTCGAATACCTGTGGGCGAACCGCAAGGCGTTCGGGCCGATGTACATTGGCCTCTTCATCAACTGCGTCGCGCTGGTGGGCAACTCGACCTGGATGGCGCCGTTCTATCAACGCACCTTCGGCTGGGGGCCGGGCGACTTCGGTGTCTACCAGGGCTGGCTGTTGCTGGTCCTCGCGCCGGCGGGCCTGCTATTCGGGGGCTGGCTGGCGGAGCGGCTCGCGAAGCGCGGCGTCGCCGATGCGAATCAGCGCGTGGTGGTTTGGGCCAGCCTGGCGCACATACCATTCGCCGTTTCATTCGCGCTGGTGCCGAATCCGTGGGTTGCGCTGGTGCTGGCTTCGCTCAATACCTGCGTCATCGGCATCGGTACCGGGCCACAGAACGCGGCCTTCCAGGCCATCGTGCCGAATGACATGCGCGCCAAGATCACCGCCACCTTCCTCTTCATGTTCACCATCGGCGGCGCGCTCGGGCCCCTGTTCGTGAGTTCGATCACCACCTACGTGTTCGGCGATCCCGACGAGCTGCGCTATTCGCTGGCGCTCACCCACGGCCTGCTCGGCCCGGCCGCGGTGATCGTCTTCTGGACCGGCCTGCGCGCCTACGGCGAGGCGTTCACGCGCGCGCGCGCCTTCCAGGGTTGAGCGGCAAACCGGCCATGGGAATCCGCTTCACCGCGCCGATGTTCCAGGGACGCTTCGCGCCGGTGCGCACGGAGATGAACATCGTCGACTGCGAGATCGAAGGCACGTTGCCCGCGGATCTCGCCGGGACTTTCTACCGCGTCGGGCCTGACTGGCAGTACCCGCCGCGCCTGCCGAACATCCCGTTCGACGGCGAAGGCCACGTCGGCATGTTTCGCATCGCCGACGGGCACGCCGACTACCGCAGCCGCTTCATCCAGACCCAGCGTTACAAGGCGCAGGCGGCGGCGCGCGAGTCGCTGTTCGGTGTGTACCGCAATCCGTACACCGACGACCCGCGCGTCCAGGGATTGAGCCGCGGCACCGCGAACACCGCGCTCATGTATCACCACGGCAGGCTCATGGCCTTCAAGGAAGACAGCCCGCCGGTGCTCCTCGACCCCGACACGCTCGCGACGCTCGACGACTACTACACCTTCGGCGGCAAGCTCACGAGCCTCACCTACACCGCGCATCCGAAGATCGACAGCGAAACCGGCGAGCTGTTCGGCTTCGGCTACGAGGCACGCGGTGAAGCGAGCCGCGACGTCGCGGTGATCGTCGCCGACAGGCACGGCCGCCTCACGCGCGAAGTGCTCATCGAGGTGCCCTACGCCGGGATGATCCATGACTTCGCGGTCACCCGGAAATTCATCGCCTTCCTGGTCATTCCCATGATCACCGACATCCCCGGCATGAAGCAGGGGCGCGTGCGCTTCGCCTGGGACTCGACACTGCCCACGTGGCTGGGCGTCATGCGCCGCGACGGCGATGGCTCCGACCTGCGCTGGTTCAAGGGACCCGAGCGCTGCGCCACGCACACCATGGGCTGCTTCTCCGACGGCGAGCGCGTGTACATCGACATGGACATGGCGCACAAGAACCAGTTTCCCTTCTTTCCCAACAAGGACGGCTCGCCCTTCGACGCCATCGGCGCGCAGGGCCGGGTCACGCGCATCTCCGTCGATCTCGCGCAGGCCTCGCGGCCCGGTTTCGAGATGGAGGTGCTGTATCCGAACACCGGCGTGCTCTCCCGCCAGGACGATCGTTACCACACGCATCCCTACTCGGTGGGCTTCATGCTGTGCTTCGATGCTTCGCGACCCGTCGATCCGCGGCTGAACGCGCCCATGCCGCCGATGAACTGCTGGACGCGCTTCGATCACGCCACCAGGCGCACGCAGAGCTATTTCTGTCCGTCCGACTCCGGGTTGCAGGAATGCTGTTTCGTGCCGCGCTCGGCGCGGGCCGCCGAGGGCGAAGGCTACCTGGTCGGTGTCGCGCAGCGCCCGTTCGAGAGCCGCAGCGACCTGCTGGTGCTCGATGCGCAGCGGCTGGCCGATGGCCCGCTGGCGACCGTGCGCCTGCCGGTACGCACTTTCGGACAGATCCACGGGTGGTGGGTCCCGGACGAACAGCGGCGCGCCGCGTAATACCCACGAAAAAGGGGCGACGTTGCCGCCGCCCCTGTCTTCAGGGCACTTCGATCACTCGAAGCTGCGCTTCACCGTGAGCGCATAGGTGCGCGGCAGTCCCGGCGAGTAGCTCGACGAACCGGCGGATGCCGAGTAGTCGTTGGTCGCCAGGTAGTACAGCTTGTCGGTCACGTTCAGCGCCTCGATCGAAGCCTGCCACTTGGCGTCAGGCCCGGCCCAGGTCATGCGCACGTTGGTCACGCCGTACGCCGGGATCCGGTTGTACGGGTTGTTGAACGCGTCGCCGTAGACCTGCGACTGGTAGTTGACGTCCGCACGAATCGTGAGCGCATGGCCATTGTCGAAGTCGTCGTGCCACTGCAAGCCGAGGCTGCCCTTTTCTTCGGGCGTGAACGGCGTGATGTAGCTGGTCGGGATGTTGGTCTGTGCGAAGTTCGTTTCCGTGTACTTGAAGTCGAGGTAGCTCAGCGCGACGTCCGCCGAGAAGCCGGCGCCCAGCAGCATGTTGGCCTCGAGCTCGACGCCCTTCACATCCGCCTTGCCGACGTTGGCCGGCAGCTGGCAGGGAGTCTGCTGGCCCGGAGGCGACTGCGGGCACTGATTCAGGCGCAGGATGATGTCTTCGTACTTGTTGAAGAACGCCGCCATGTTCAGGCGGATGCGGTTCTCCATGAACGTCGACTTGAATCCCACTTCGTACGTGGTCAGCGTCTCCGGATCGAACGACAACTCCTGGCTCACGAAGAAGGGACGCGGATTGATGCCGCCTCCCTTGTAGCCGGTGGAGGCCTGGATGTACGTCATGATGTCGTCGGTCCACTGGTAATCGACCACGAAACGCCAGTCGAACTGGTCGGACTCGAAGTGCGCGCTGGTGCTGTCGAGACCGGCGAGCACCGCGTTCGGCGGCTGCGTCGGCGCGAACGGGAAGCCCGTCGGCGGCACCGGCAGCGTGCCGTCCGGGTTGTGCCGGTGATAGGTGTAGTCCTTCTCGTCCTCGGTGTAGCGCACGCCGGCCGTGACATCGAGCTTGTCGGTGGCGTGCCAGGTGCCTTGCGCGAACAGGGCCTGCGAGGTCGACGGGGTCGGGTCCGGGCCGTGGATGAAGTCGATGCCGGCGTAGTTGAGGTCCACGCGCGCTTTCAAGGTTCCGTCCTGGTCCATGTAGAAGGCGCCGACCGTGTAGTCGAAGGCCTCGCCGATGGAACTGTTGAGCCGCAGCTCCTCGGTCCACGCCCAGTGGGACAGCGTCTGCAGCAGCTGCTGGCTGGCCGCGGGTGACCCGTCGACATCCTGCGCCCAGTCCGAGGTGTACTTGCGCCACGAGGTGATCGACTTCAACGAAGTCGTCTCGCTGAAGTTGATGTCCAGGTTCGCCGAGAAGCCGTACTGGTTGAGCGTCTGCACCGGCGGCACCACCACGGGCTTGAACGGCCGCTGGTTGGTGGGCGCGGTGGCGTCGACGAAGGTCGCGTAGCTCAGGTACGGATCGTTCGGTGCGTTCGGATCGCAGCTGTTCGCTCCATACGGCACGAAGCGGCAGTCATACGGAATGGTGGGCACGGTGTTCGGATTGCCATCGTCGATCCACACGTAGCGCGGATCCGTCGAAGGGGACGTCTGCACCGCGCGGCGCAGCACGTCGGCGCCGGCATCGGAGTTGTCGTTGGTCACGTCGCCTATCACCGTGAGCTCGACCTTGTCCGAGGCCACCCAGCGCAGGCTGGCGCGGGCCGCGGTGTACGAGATGCCGCCGAGCGTGCCGAGACGGCAACCATCGGAAAGGCGCAGCGTGGGCACGCCCGAGCCGGGGTGCGTGCAGCCGTAATCCATGCGATCGACATAACCATCGCGGTTCTTGGAAACACCCGCGATCCTGAGGAACAGCTTGTCTTCGGCGAGCGTGAAATCGCCGGAGCCGCGGAATTCCGTACGGTCGTAGGAACCGTAGGTCACCGACACGTTGCCACCCGAGCCGGTCGGCACGCGCGAGAACAGCTTGATGGCGCCGCCGATCGAATTGCGGCCGGCCAGCGTGCCCTGCGGGCCGCGCAGTACTTCCACGCGGTCGAGGTCGAGCAGGTCGAGCAGCGAGCCGGTGAGCGTCGGGTAGTACACGTCATCCACGTAGAGGCCGACGCCGGGCTCGAGGGCGTAGTTGAAATCCGTCTGGCCGACACCGCGGATGTAGGCGATCAGGCCGGAACCGTTCGCCTGCGCCTGCGGCGCGAGGAATACGCTCGGCGCCTGCGCGGCGACTTCGTAGATGCTGGTCTGGCTGCGCGCCTCGAGCATGTCGCCGGTGACGGCGGTGATGGCGAGCGGCGTCTCCTGCAGGTTCTGGCTGCGGAACTGCGCCGTGACGGTGATTTCCTCGAGCGCGTCGCTCTGCTCCGCCTGCTGCGCCATGAGGCCGCCGCTCGACATCAACAGGGCCAGCGTGACTCCACGTGAAACAAGGGTCTTTTTGTGCATGTGTCTCCCCCAAGACGACCAATCGTGCCGGACTGCGAAGCCGCGACCGCCTCGAACTACCGGGTGCGTAGGAAAAATGGCTGCGGTGATGATCGACGCAAGCGTTCGCCCGGGTCTCGACGGGAGCTACACGGACTTCTCGACTATCAGCGCAACGAGCGCGGCGACAGGAGCGCCGGCGGCTAACCACAGCGCCGCGCGGCCGGGCGCCTGCGCCGCTATCCAGGCGGCGGCGTCCCCGTGGACTCGAGCGAGCCCGCGGGCTTTTCCGGCTCGGCTTCGGCCGGCTTCTCCTGCACGGGCGGTGCCTCGGGAGGCGGCGGCGCCACGCCGTTCGGCCGCGTCGCGAGGCGCGCGCGATAACGGATGTAGTGGCGCAGCGCATCGAGCTCGTGGTCGGTGAGCTCGCTGAACTTCGGCATGCCCTGCGCCTCGCGGCCGGTGCGCACGGTCAGCGAGAACAACGCCGCGTTCAGCGGCACCACCGAGGCGCGCAGGTCGGGCGCCGTGCCGCCCGCGACCGCGCCGGGCCCGTGGCACAGCTGGCAGCGCGACCATTCCTGGATGCCGTCCTTCACCAGCGCTTCGTCGACCTGCATCTCCGGTCCGTCCAGCGGCTGCGCGAACATCGGCGGCGGCGTCGGCGGTAGTTTGGCCTGACCGTCGAGCACGAAGGCGAGCAGCCGCCGCGGGTGCACGCGCGAGTCCCAGCCGAAGCGCGCGGCGGCCGAGCCGAATCCTCCCGGCGCGCCGTGCAGCGGGCCGGACAGGATGGCGAGGTATTGCGTCTTGCCCACCGCGAAGGTGATGGGGGTGCCGAGTGCCGCGGTCGCGGCGTAGAACGACCAGGCCTTGCGGCCGTCGGCCGCGCCGTAGGCGTTGATGTAGCCGTCGGCCTGTCCCTGGAACACCAGGTCGCCGGCCGTGGCCAGCGTGCCGCCATTGTGTGGACCCGGCGTCGGCTGCTGCCACAGCGGCCGTTGCTTCACCGGGTCCCACGCCACCAGGAAGCTTTTGCCGCCGTCCGCGGGCACGTCGCCGTCGGCGGTCGGGAAGCCGGTGAACTGGATCGACGACGGCAACGGCTTCCAGTTCTTGTAATCCACATCGCCACCGAACTGCGCCGGCATCTCGATGGTGGGCACGTACACCAGCCCGGTCTTCGGGCTGAAGGCTTGCGGATACAGGTTGTGCACGCCCTGGAAGCTCGGCCACAGCGTCACCGGGCCGTTCTCGTAGCGCGCATTGGGCGTGAGCACGGGTCTGCCGGTGGCCATGTCCACCTTCTCGGCCCAGGTGACCTTGCCTAACTTCCCGGCCGAGATGAGCTTGCCGTTCTCGCGATCGATGACGTAGAAAAAGCCGTTCTTGGGCGCGTGCAGGATGACCTTGCGCGGCGCGCCGCCGATGTTCAGCGTGGCCAGCGTCATGTCCATCGCGGAGTTGTAGTCCCAGGAATCACCCGGCGTGGTCTGGTAGTGCCAGACGTACTCGCCCGTGTCGGCGTCCAGCGCGACCACCGAGCACAGGAACAGGTTGTCGCCGCCGCCGGGGCTGCGGATCTTCCAGTTCCACGGCCCACCGTTGCCCGTCCCGATATAGAGGCGGTTGAACTCGGGGTCGTAGGTCATGGCGTTCCACACCGTGCCGCCACCGCCATACTTCCACCACTCGCCGGTCCAGGTCTTGGCGGCCATTTCCATGGCCTTGTTCTCGAAGCCCTTGGACGGATCGCCGGGCACCGTCCACCAGCGCCACAACTGCTTGCCGGTGTTGGTGTCGTAGGCCGTGACATAGCCGCGCACCGCGCCGAAATCGCCGCCGCCGAAACCGATGACCACCTTGTCGTTGAATACCCGCGGCGGGCCGGAGATGAACGAGCCGTCGTTCGGGTCGAGGGTCTGCACGCTCCACACCAGCGTGCCCTTCTTCGCATCGAGCGCCAGCAATCGTCCGTCGTGCGTGCCGAGGTAGAGCCGTCCCTTCCAGAACGCGAGGCCGCGGATGCCCCAGCCGGTGCGCAGCTTGTTGCCGACCACCTTGGCCACTTCGGGGTCGTAGCGCCACAGCAGCTTGCCGGTCCTGGCATCGACCGCGTGCACGAAGCTGTAGCCCGAGGCCACGTAGATCACGCCGTCCACGGCCAGCGGCGTCGACAGGTTGTTGGTGACGTCGAGATCCAGCGTCCAGGCGAGATTCAGGCGCGACACCGTCTCGCGGTTGATCTCGCTCAGCGGGCTGTAGTGCGTTTCGTCGAAGGTGCGGCCGTACGCGGCCCAGTTGCGGCCATCGGCACCGTTGCCCAGCGCCGCATTGTCGATCGTGGTGCCGGCGGCCTGCGCCAGCGCCGCGAGGCTGCCGAAGGCGAGCATCCAGGCAGAACGTGTGACGAATCGCATGGCTGGTTTCCCCGGCTTCAATCCCTGGCCGTCGAATGAGCGTCGACTTCACCACGATTCCACACTCGACTCAAACGGAAGCCGGACTCGTCTTTCGCGACAGCGCTCGCGCAACGCGTCGTGCTACTTTTCGCCGCGTCAGTCCTGGAGGCCACATGGAATTCACGCGACGCTCCGCCGCCACTTGCCTGTTCGGCGGCATGACGACACTGGCTGCGCTGCTGGCAGCGCCGGTCTCGGCGGCGAACAAGGCCGCGAATGCCAGGGGCGCGCGCCACTGCCTGGCGGTGTATTACCCCTGGCAATCCGACGCAACGTTCGACTACGACTACTACCGACGCAAACACCTCGCGATGCTGGCCGAGCTCTACGGCAAATCCGTCGGCGCGATGCAGGTGCGCAAGGGGTTGCACAAGGGCGACGGATCGTCGCCGGTATTCGTCACCGCCCTGACGGTGCAGATCCTGTCGATGGAAGCCTACGAGGCGGCCAGCAAGGAGCACGTGGCCAAACTGATCGCCGATGTGCCCAATTTCACCAACATCAAGCCGGTCGCCCAGATAGAAGAGATCGTCGAATAGCGAAGTCCCGCGGACGGATCCCATTCCGGAGGACCCCATGCGCTTTGTCAGTGACGCCGAGATCGCAACCCTCACTCCGGCCGAGGAGCGGGACGTCGCCTCCCCCATCCCCACCCAGGTCGTGTCCAACGGCGAATTCACGCCGCTGCCGCAGAGCGAAGACCAGCGGCGCGTCGAGGCGCGCATCGGTGCGCTGGCCGACGAACTCGCGCCGAAGCACGGCCTGACGCGCCGCGGCTTCCTCTCTTCCGCCGCCGGGATGTCCGCTGCCTTTCTCGCCATGAACGAAGTGTTCGGGCCGCTGTTCACCGCGTCCCACGCCGAGGCCGCCACGCCGGGCGTCGCCGACCAGCGCGCCAACGCGCTCAGGAAGCAGTTCATCGTCGACTGCCAGACCCACTTCGTGCGCGACGACTACAACCAGCAGCTGCTGGTGTTCTCGGCGGACTTCGCCAAGAAGCACTGGAACCCGGACATCCCGGGCAGCGAGGGACTCACGCGCTACAAGTTCCAGAACTACGTCAAGGAAGTGTTCGTCGACAGCGACACCAAGGTCGCGATGATCTCCGGCACGCCCACCGACGACTACGCCTACCTGTTCCTCACCAACGACCAGATCGCCGCGGCGCGCGACGTGGTCAACAAGGTGGCCGGCTCGCGCCGCACGCTGGCGCACGGCATCGTCACGCCGGGCACACCCGGCTGGCTCGAGGAGATCACCCGCGTCATGGAGCAGCTCAAGCCCGACAGCATCAAGGGCTACACCATCGGCGACCCCATCTACCAGACGAAGAAGAAGACCAACTGGCGCCTCGACGACGAGAAGCTGGTCTACCCGCTGTACGAGGCCATGCTGAAGAACGGCATCAACACCCTGTGCATCCACAAGGGCCTGATGCCGGCCGACTACCTGACCTCGTGGGCCGACATGTGGCAGTACGCCACGGTGTGGGACGTGGGCAAGGCCGCCAAGGACTGGCCGCAGATCAACTTCGTCATCTATCACTCGGCCATGCGGCCATTCCTCGAACTACCCGACCGCGAGCTCGCGCAGTTCGAGAAGACCGGCCGCTTCGACTGGGTGTCCGACCTCGCCGACATCCCGGCGAAGTTCGGCGTGAAGAACGTCTACGGCGAGCTCGGCGCGTGCTTCGCCAACACCTGCGTCACGCACCCGAAGCTCGCGGCGGCGCTCCTGGGTACGCTCATCAAGGGCCTGGGCGAAGACCGCGTGATCTGGGGCACCGACTCGGTGTGGTGGGGCTCGCCGCAATGGCAGATCGAGGCCATGCGCAGGCTCGAGATCCCGGAAGACATGCAGAAAAAGTACGGCTACAAGCCGCTCGGCGCCGCGGATGGGCCGGTGAAGACCCGGATTTTCGCGGGCAATGCATCGAAGCTCTACCACATCGATCCGGCGGCCGCCGCGAAGATGTCGGCCGACAACTTCGATGCGATCAGGGCGGAATACCTGGCGATGGGCGGGTTGCCCAGCAACCTGCGTTACGGATACGTGAGCGGCTGACGGCGGCGCGTCAGCGCGGTACGCGCAAGGCGCGCCGCACTCCCGAGGAGGCTTCCGCCACGCTGGCGTCGTCGATGCGGACGATGTTGCGGCCATCGTGCTTGGCGCGGTAGAGCGCCACGTCGGCGCGCGCCACCAGGGCATCGAGCGACAGCGGACGCGAATCGTTGACCGCGAGGCCCGCGCTGACGCTGACCTTGATCGCCTCGCCGGCGCCCGGCAGCTTGATGGTCTCGGCCACCGCACGCAGCCGCTCGACCACGGCAAGCGCCACGTCGAGCGTCGTGCCGGGCATCGCCAGCAGGAACTCCTCGCCGCCCCAGCGGCCCAGCGTGTCGCCTTCGCGCAGGCCCTCCCGGGCGCGCCGCGCAAACTCCTTGAGCACCCGGTCGCCGCCCGCGTGCCCGCAGCGATCGTTGATCAGCTTGAAGTGATCGAGATCGATGAGCGCGATGGTCAACGGCTCACCGGCATTGGCAGAGCGCGCGAGCGCGGCCTCGGCGAGCTGCGCCGTGCGCCTGCGGTTGGGCAAGCCGGTGAGCATGTCGATGTTGGCGAGCTTCGCGAGCTGGCGACGATGGCGCCGCCCGCCGATGAGCATCGCCGTGAGCAGCACCACGGCCACCGAGCCGGCGGTGATGGCGAGCCAGGTGCGCCGCTGCAATGCCGCCTGGCGCAGCTTTGAGCGCGCGAGCTCGGCCTGCAGCGCCGCGTTGCGATCGACTTCGCGGTCGATCTCGAAGCGCGCGCGCAGCGCCGCGACCTGGCGCACGCGACGCGTTTCATTGGTGGCCGTGTAGCGCCGCATGTATTCGTCGAGGTCGGCGTAGGCGGCCGGCAGGTTGCCGCGCGCCGCATTGGCCTGCGCGCGCAGCTTGAACAGCGGCACCGCCTCGCGCGGCGGCATGTCGACGGCGCCGTTGGCGAGCAGGTCGTTGAGCGACTCGAGCGCGAGCGCGGCGCGCCCTTCGGCGAGGTCGATCTGCGCCAGCTGCTTGCGCGTCTGCTTGACGACGTCGATGGTGCCCGACGCCGCGAAGATCCTGAGCGCATCGTCGCAGCGCTTGCGCGCCCCGGCCATGTCGCCGAGGTCGATCAGCACTTCGCATACGCGCATGTCGGCGAACGCGATGCCCTGCTCGTCGCCGAGCTGCACCGACAGCGCACGCGCATTGGCGAACGCCAGCAACGACGCCTCGTAGTCGTGCATCTCGTGCAGGATGATCCCGCGCAGGTAACGCGACACCGAGAGCGTGAGGGTTTCGTGGTGCTCGGTGTTCCAGGTGATCACTTCCAGGTTGAGCGCCAGTGCCTGGGTATAGTCGCCCAGGTCGCGCATCACCGAGGACAGCGGCGACGCCGCCAGGATCCGTTGCCGCGGATTGCCGGCCGCGTCGGCGGCACGATAAGCCTGCGCCAGGCTGGCCACGGCCAGGTCGGCGCGGTTCTCGCGGGCTTGCAGCGTGCCGAGCGTGATCAACATGCAGGGCTCGATTCCCGGGCCCGCCGCACCCGAGGCACGCACCGCCTCGACGCGACGCTTGGCTTCCGCCATGCCTTCCGCGTCATAGATGTTTTCCGCGTCGACGAAGAACAGCGCCAGGTGCACGGCCGCCGATGGATCAGGCACCAGCTCCATGCCTTCCGCCGCGGTCCTGCGGGCGTCGGCGTCGAGCTCGAGCGCGCTGAAGGCCTGTGCACGCACCGCGTAGAGCCACGCGATGTCCTGCGGAGCCGCGTGCGTGGTCGCGCCCCGCTCGATCAGCGCCTGCGCATCGGCCAGCGCCTTGTGCGGATCCGAGATGGCGAGCGACTGCAGGCGACGGATCGTGGGATCCGGCGCTTCAATGCAGTTGGCGTGCACGAGGCTGCCTGCAGTCAGCATCGTGAAAAGGAGGAGCAGGCGCGCGAAAGTGCCTGCTCGTCGAAGTCCGAGCATGGAACGAAGCGTACGATTTCGTGCGCCGCGGAGACCTAAACCACGTCATGCAACTGTAAAGTCGCCACGCCGTCGGCCGGAGGCGACGGGTCTTTCTTTCAAATGTGTGACGCAGTTGCGTGGCAAGCGCGGCGAGCGAGTAAGGGGATCTCCGCCGCCCTCGCTCGCCGACGAGATCTCCTGGCGATCAGGCGCGGAAAATCGGGTTCGACAACAGGAACCTGATCGCATCCGCCCGTGGCTGGTTGATCGGTTCCTCCGGAAACGACGCGAGCATCTTGTCGAATCTTTCCTTGGCGCCCGCCTTGAACTCCGGATGCGTGAAGATGTACAGGTCGTTGCGCTGTATACCGCGCACCACCCGCTCGCCGCACTCCACCGGGTCCATCCACAACTCGCCCTGTGGCCGCTGCGCGAGCTGTTTCTCGAATTCTTCGAGCCCGGAGTCCTTCCTGTACTTCGCGGGCCTCAGCTTGCCGAGCTCGCGGATGTTGCTCTGCACGGGACCCGGGCAGAACGCCGACACGCCTATCTTCTCGGCCGCGAGCTCGCCGGCCAGGCACTCCGACAACCCGACCAGGGCCGCCTTGGCCGCGATGTAGATAGAGCAGTTGGGGATCGGGATCACCGCGGCCATGCTCGAGGTATTCACCACGTGCCCGCCCTCGCCGTGCCCGCGGATGCGCGGCAGGACGGTGAGCAGTCCGTTGACCACGCCACCCAGCATCACGCCCAGGCCCCAGTCCCAGTCGTCGTACCGGGTCTTGTCGATCGCTCCCAGCAGCCCGAGGCCGGCGTTGTTGACCAGCACGTGGATGCTGCCGAAGGCCTTCTCGGCGGCATCCGCGGCGCGCGCATAGGCCCTGCGGTTGGTCACGTCGAGCTTGATGCAGCGAATGCGCCGGCTCTGCTTCTGCGACAGGAACCAGGCGCGCGCGTCCTTGAGGTGATCCTCGCGCACGTCGGCGAGCACCACGCGCATGCCCGCCGCGACCATGGCCTTGCAGATCCCCAGCCCGATGCCGCTGGCGCCACCGGTGACGAATGCCACCTTGCCCTCGAGATTTTCCATCACGTGCTCTCCGCTCCGAAAAAGAAAAAAGCGCGCCCGTTGCGGGGCGCGCTTGCGATGGCAGAGGTCAACCGGGGATCAGAACCTGCGGCTGACCTCGAAATACCATTGCCGCGGCGGGCCCGGCTGACCTTCCACGGTGTTCTGCCCGAACGTCGTGAGGTCGAAGATATTGTAGAAGTACTCTTCGTCGGTCACGTTGGTGCCGCCCACCGCCGCCAGCCACTCGCCCTCGGCGCTGGTCCACTGCAGCCGCACATTGACCAGTTCGTAGCCCTCGGCGCAGGAGTTGGCCGATACCACGCTCGAGCAGATCTCGCTCTGCCCGTACACGTCGGCGCGCGGCGTGACCTTGGCCCCGCTGCCGAGTCCGAAGTCGTACGCGATGCTGGCACTCCAGTTGTTCTTCGGGACGAAGTTCGGCCGGTCGGAGCAGGTGATGCCCACATCCGGCGCGCCGTCCTGGTTGAAGTCGCAGTTGTCGATGTCGGGCGAGCTCCAGTCCGTGAAGCCGTAGGTGGCGTCGATCGCGAGCGCATCGAGCGGGCGCCAGTTGATTTCCAGTTCCGCGCCCTGGATCTTGGCGCCGCGCAACTGCTGGTAGGAGGTGAGCGACGTGGTCGCGAGACACACGTTACCTGCCGAATCGATGATCGCGCCCGGCGTGCTCGGGTCGACCAGCGGCGGCACGCACTCCGTGCCGCCGATCGGCACGATGCGCTTGTCATAGTCGCTGTAGAACAGCGCGGCGTTGACGCGCAACCTGCGGTCGAAGAGATCGGCCTTGACGCCGAGCTCGTACGCGGTCATTTCCTCGCCGTCGACCGGCAGCGCCTGCGCGGCCGTGAACGGGCGCGGGTTGTACGCGCCGGGGCGATAGCCGGTGGCCGCCGAACCGTAGATCATCACGTCGTCCGAGATCTGGTAGTCGAGGCCCGCTCTCCAGTCGAAGTGATCGTCGTCGAGGTTGATGGGCCCGACGAAGAAGGAGTTGTCGAAGGCCACATCCTTGGTGTCCTTCGAGTAGCGCACCCCCAGCGTCATGCTCAGCTTGTCGGTGAGGTCCGTGACGGTGTGGATGAACGCGGCCTCGGACTTCGAGTCGGCGATGTTCTGCGCGTTGACCGACACGTTGCCGGGCGCATCGATGATCGACGCCGCCACGGCGGGTGGCAGACCCACGCTGTTCCTGAACACGCCCCAGAGGATCGGCGGGAAACTGACCGCCTGGCGGTTTGCCGCGGTGCTCTCGTAATAGAACAGGCCCGCGGTCCAGTTCACCTTGTCAGCGGCCCGTCCGTTCAAACGCACTTCCGCCGTGCTCCAGTCGAAATCCTGCTGGCCCCCGGTGACCTGGAGATTCAGGGGTGACGCGTCCGCGTCCGAGGTGAGCTGGCCGGTCAGGTCGGAATACGCCAGGATCGCCGTCAGCGACATCGTGTCCGAAAGCTTCCAGTCGAGTTTCGCCGAGTAGGCCGACTTCTCGAGTCCCGACTCCGGCTTGAAGGTCAAGCCGCTCGCCGGGTCGTCGTAGGTCGCGTACGTCTTGTAGATGTTGCTCGGGATGAAGCGCTCGTCGTAGGCGACACCCCAGCCCCAGGGCTCCGCGGCGGACGGCACGTGCTGCGCATACTCGGTGTTCCACAGCATGTAGCTCGACGTCGGGATCGTGTTGCCGGACAGATCGGTCGGATAGATGACCGCGAGCAGCGTGTCGGCCTTGGCCTCCGAGGTATCGCTCTCGTAATCGGCGGAGAAGCTCAGTTCGACGTTGTCATTGATCACCCAGCGCAGTTGTCCACGCAGTCCGGTGACGTCGACTCCGCCCTGGGTGCCGGTCTGGCAGTGCCGCCCGCGGCTCGGGTCACGGATCTGCAGCTCGCCGATCATCGCCGGGTCGTCCTGGAATTCGCAGGCGAAATCGAAAACCTTCTGGTAGCCCGTGCTGTGCCTCGACACGCCCGTGAAGCGGGCAAACACGTTGTCCGTCATCGCGAAGTCATAGCTGGCGCGCACGTCCACCCGGTCGAACGAACCGGCCGTGAGCTGGATGTCGCCGGTGTTGCTGCCTTCCGGCCGCTTGCTCACGAGGCGCATCACGCCGCCGATCGAGCCGCGCCCGAACAGCGTGCCCTGCGGTCCGCGCAGCACTTCCACGCGATCCATGTCGAGCAGATCCATCTGCGTACCGAGCGTGAACGGCTGGTACACGTCGTCCACGTAGATGCCGACGCCCGGCTCGAAGGCCTGGTCGAAGTCGTTCTGGCCGACACCGCGGATGTACGCGGTCATCGTGTTGCCGTAGGCCGCCTGGGCGGGGCGGAACGAAGCGTTCGGCACCGTGT
This sequence comes from Steroidobacteraceae bacterium, assembly GCA_035701825.1. GTDB lineage: Bacteria > Pseudomonadota > Gammaproteobacteria > Steroidobacterales > Steroidobacteraceae > CADEED01. Next base: position 3,213 of record DASSRK010000204.1, on the reverse strand, counting down.
AGCCGATTTCGTAGGACTCGGTGAAAGATCGCGCCTGGATCTCCACGTCGGTGACCGCGGTGATGGCGATCGGAGTTTCCTGCAGCTTCTCTTCGCGGAACTGCGCGGTGACGATGATCTCGTCGAGACCCGCGGCCTGGTCCCCCGCGGGCCTGGCTTCCTGTGCGCGGGCCGCACCGGTGCCGATGAGACAGACTGCGCCGGCCATGATCCAGGTGAGACGTGCGCAGACCGTGGGCTTTTCTTGTAGCAGCTCGTTCATTGCGAACTCCCTCAGCCAGGTTGTATTGGCATCCCCTGGGGAGTGCGCGGCGGCGATGCCGATGCATCAGCGCCACAGTTCCCCCTCGTGCCGGGGATCAGAACGCTTTGGGTGCAGGGAGACTCCACCCACGCCGAACCTGCGATCGACTGGCCGGGAAATCCCTTGGTGGGCACGCTGGTCCGTTATGATTCACGCACATGCAACTCAACCGCTTCGACCTCAACCTGCTCATCGCGCTCGACGCATTGCTGCGCGAGAAGAACGTCACGCGTGCCGCGGAGCGTGTGTTCGTTTCGCAACCCGCGATGAGCGCGGCGCTGCACAAGCTGCGCGAGTATTTCAACGATCCGCTGCTGGTCCGCGTGGGCCGCGAGATGGAGCTCACGCCGCGTGGCTTGTCGCTGGTTGAGCCGGTGCGCGAAGCGCTGCTGCGCATCCAGATGATGCTCGGCACGCAGCCGACCTTCGATCCGAAGACGGCGCGGCGCGAGTTCACGGTGATCATGTCCGAGGAAGCAGTGCCCGGCGTGCTGCCGCCGCTGCTCAAGACGTTGGCGAACGAAGCGCCCGAGCTCGACGTGCACATCGAGATGGTCTCGCCGACGGCGCTGTCGCGGCTCGAGTACGGCGAGGCCGATCTGTGCCTGTGCCTCGAGAGCCTGCACATGTTCGACCTGCGCGCCTACCCGGACACCATCCGCTCGATGCCGCTGCGCTCGGTGAAATGGGTGTGCGCGGTGAGCAAGGATCACCCGACGGTGAAGGACTCGCTGACCCTCGATCAGTACATCGGACTGCAGCACATGTTCGGCCGGCCCGGCGGCTACACCGGCGCGGCCGACCAGCTGGTGCGCCACCTGCTGAACATCGACATCCGCATCCATCTCACGCTGCCCAGCCTGCTGCAATTGCCACTGGTGCTGCCGGGCTCGACGCTGGCGGCGACCCTGCCCGAGCGGGTGGCCCAGCTCTACATGAACGCCCTGCCCATCCGCGTGCTGCCCCTGCCTTTCGAAGTGCCGCACACGCAGGAAGTGCTGCTCTGGCACAAGCGCCACGAGACCGATCCGGCGCACACCTGGCTGCGCGAGATGATCGTCAAGCTGACGCGCGAAAGTTAGGGGGCGGAAAAAGCAACGGCGCCGCGAGGCGCCGTCACCGATCGGAATCGCGCTGCCCTGCTCAGGCCGCCGGAGCGGGCTCCGGGAACAGCGGCGCCGCCGTGACGCGACCCTTGAAGTCCATCCAGCGATGGTTCGCGTAGTCGTAGATCTTGCAGGTGCGCACGGTCGCCCAGTAGCGCTTCCAGCTCAGCACGTACACGCGCGCCAGCTGCGGCACGGCGGTCTTGAGCGCCGTCTGCGCGGCACGCAGCCGGTACAGCGGCACGCCGGTGTTCACGTGGTGCGCGCCGTGCTCGAGGATGTCGTGCAGGATTTCACCCATGCGCTTCGGCACGACGACGTTGATGGTCGTGGTGATGAAGCCCAGTCGCTTCTGCCACTCGTCGCGCTTGTCGAACCAGGCGACTTCGGGGTGCGTGTGCTGCACGTAGATCACGAAACCCATGATGCAGTTGAAGGCCAGGAACGGCAGGACGAAGCCACACAGCAGCGTCCACGTGACCGAGTGGTGGCCGTACACGGCCCACAGCACGAGGCCGGTGATCCACACCGCACCGACGCCGAGAACGAGCAGGTTGTCCCAGTAGAAGATCGCGCGGCGCACGCCGACGTGCTTCTTGGTCGGAAGGATCAGTTTCTTCCACCACATCTCGATCGTGTAATAGAGGCCCTGGCCCCAGCCCGAGCGGTAGATGCGCTCGAGGAAGCGGCGGAATGGCGAAGCGGCCTTCCACTCCTCCAGCGACATCGGCACCCAGACCTGGTCGCGACCCTTGAGGTTGGTGAAGCCGTGATGCGCGACGTTATGGCCGACATCCCAGAGCGAGAACGGCGTGAGCGACGGCAGGAAGGCAATGCGGCCGACCAGCTTGTTGAGCCAGTCGTAGCGCGTGTAGCTGCCATGGCAGGCGTCGTGCCCGATGACGAACAAGCGCGCGATGGCGATCGACGCCGGGATCACCATCAGGGCCTTGGCCCACCACGCGCTGAAGTAGCACGCGCCGGCGATCGAGACGCCGAGGAAGGTGAGGTCAAGCAGGAGCCGCAGCACCGGGATGATGGCCTCGCGGCGCATGTACTGCTGCATCACCACGCGCACGGTTTTGCGCGCGTCGGAGCGGGTCGGATTCGAAGCGGTTTGGGGAGCGTTGGTGGGGTCCGTCATAGGCGCGCAAGCCTATAACATTCAAGCGTTTTGACCAATCTCTTCGGTGTCATTTTCGACCTGCGTCGCAGGCGGATAACGCGCCCCTGAGGCTTTCCCCGGTGGCAGCAGCGCATCGAGCTCCGCGACTGTCGCGGCGTCGAGACGAATCGCATCCGCGCCACAGTTTTCCACCAGGTGTGCTTCCCGCGTCGTTCCCGGGATGACCACCGCGTGCGGGCTCTTTGCCAGCACCCAGGCGAGCGCCAATTGGCCCGGAGTGCAGCCACACCGCGCCGCGATGCCGGCCAACGGTGCGAGCAACGCCAGGTTTTCCTCGAAGTTCGGGCTCTGGAAGCGCGGCATCGTCCGACGGATGTCGCCTTCGACGAGATCCGCCGGTGAGCGCAGGCCGCCGGCAAGAAATCCGCGGCCCAACGGGCTGAAGGCCACCAGCGTCGCGCCGATGCGCGCGCACTCCTGCAGCACCGCGATCTCCGGATTGCGGGTCCACAACGAGTACTCGGACTGCAGCGCGACGATCGGATGCACCGCGTGGGCGCGGCGCAGGGTTGCGGCGCCGACTTCCGACATGCCGATGGCGCGCACCTTGCCGGCCCGCACCAGGTCCGCCATCGCGCCGACGCTGTCCTCGACCGGCACGCGCTGGTCCCAGCGAT
>DASSRK010000203.1:0-2378 GCA_035701825.1 Steroidobacteraceae bacterium | reverse complement strand
CGGCGCCCGCGGTTCTCGTGGGCCGTCAGCCGCACGTGCTCGCGGAAAATCTCGTGGGGCGAATGGAAATCGAATCCGGCGAACCCCATGGCGCGCGCCACGTCGCAGACGATCTGCCAGTCTGCCCGCGCCTCTCCGGGTGCCGGCAGAAAGGGCCGCTGCCGCGAAATGGTCCGATCCGAGTTGGTGACGCTGCCGTCCTTCTCGCCCCAGGCCAGTGCCGGCAGCAGCACGTGCGCCAGCTTCGCGGTGTCGGTGTTGGCCATGACGTCCGAAACGGCCACGAACTCGCATCCCTGCAGCGCGGCCTTGACCTTGTCGGCATCCGGCAAACTGACTACCGGGTTGGTTGCCATGATCCACACGGCCTTGATACGGCCGTCGTGGATGCGCTCGAACATCTCCACCGCCTTGGGACCCTGCCGCGTCGCGATCGTCGGGCTGCCCCAGAAGGACTGCACGGCCGCGCGGCCTTCGACGTTCTCCAGGTCGATGTGCGCGGCCAGCGTATTCACGAAACCACCGACCTCGCGGCCGCCCATGGCATTGGGCTGACCGGTCACCGAGAACGGGCCCGCCCCCGGCTTGCCGATACGGCCAGTGGCCAGGTGGCAGTTGATGATGGCGTTCACCTTGTCGGTGCCCGCGGAGCTCTGGTTCACGCCCTGCGAGAACATCGTGAGCGTGGCGGGGGTACGCGCGAACAGTTCGAAGAACTCGCGCACGGCCGCGACTTCGAGCCCGCAGGCGCGCGCGGTGGATTCGAGGGTTCCGCCACCGGCGCGCGCGGCCGCGAGCGCCGCATCCCAGCCGTTCGTGTGCGCCTCGATGAATGCGCGATCGAGATGGCCATGGTCCGCCAGCCACACCAGCAGCCCGTTGAACAGGTGCACGTCGGTGCCGGGCTTCAATGCGAGATGCAGGTCCGACAGCTGGGCCGTCGCAGTGCGGCGCGGATCGAGCGTCACGATCTTGAGATCCGGTCGCGCCGTGCGCACGGCCTGCAAGCGCTGCAGCAGGATGGGATGGCACCACGCGGTATTGGAGCCGACCAGCACCACGAGATCGGTGACGTCGAGATCTTCATAGCTCACCGGCACGACGTCTTCGCCAAAGGCGCGCTTGTGCCCCGCCACCGCCGACGCCATGCAAAGGCGCGAGTTGGTGTCGATGTTGGCGGCGCCGATGTAGGCCTTCATGAGCTTGTTGGCGACGTAGTAATCCTCGGTCAGCAATTGTCCGGAAACATAGAAGGCCACCGACTCGGGCCCATAGGTGTCGATGCAACGCTTGAATTCACGCGCGACGGTAGCTAGCGCCACGTCCCAGCCGACGCGCTCGCCACGCACCTGCGGATGCAGCAGGCGGTCCTCGAGTCCGACGGTCTCGCCGAGCGCGCTGCCCTTGACGCACAGCTTGCCGGCGTTCGCCGGGTGCGCGGGGTCACCGCGCACTTCCACCACGTCCTTGCGGCGCGTGGCCAGCACGCCGCAACCCACGCCGCAGTAGGGACAGGTAGTTCGGGTGGGCGCGTGGGTACTCAGGCTGCCGCCGAAGCGTCGAACAGCAGCTGGTCGCGGATGGCCCCGACGTCCGCGCGCTCGGCGATCAGCTCCTTGAGACGCGACGCCTCGCGCGTGTCGCCAAACAACACCGCGCCGCAGATGCGATTGCCCTCGAGCACCACGCGCTTGTACACGCCCGAGCGCTTGTCCGAGAGCACCAGCGATTCGCGGTTCGCGCTCTCGGCGAAGTCGCCGGCCGAGAACACCTCGATGCCGGAGACCTTGAGCTGCGTGGCATTGAGCGCGCCGGTGAAGCGCGACACGCCAATCTCGGCGACGTGCTGCGCGCAGATGCGCGCCTGCTCCCACAGCGGCGCCACCAGGCCGAAGGTCTGGCGGCGGTGCTGCACGCACTCGCCCACCGCGTAGATGGAAGGATCGAAGGTCTGCAGCGTGTCGTCCACCAGGATGCCGCGGTCGCAGGCGAGCTTGGCGCTCTTCGCCAGCTCGACATTGGGGCGTACGCCCACGGCCATGACCACGAGGTCCGCGGGGATTTCATCACCGCCCTCGAAGCGCAGGCCTGAAACCCTGCCGTCGCCCAGGATCGCCTGGGTCTTCGCCTTCATGCGGAATTCAATGCCGCGCTTTTCCAGCGCCGCCTTGAGCAGCGCGCCGGCGGGCGCGTCGAGCTGCCGCTCCATCAGCGTGTCCATCAGGTGCACGACGGTGACGTGCATGCCGCGCAGCGACAGCCCGTGCGCGGCTTCCAGCCCTAACAACCCGCCGCCGATGACCACGGCGCGGCGATCCTTGCCGGAGGCCTCGAGCATGCGGCCGACGTCGTCGAGATCGCGGAAGGTCACCACGCCT
>DASSRK010000202.1:0-13311 GCA_035701825.1 Steroidobacteraceae bacterium | reverse complement strand
ATGTTCCGGTGCTTGCCGGCGAAGCGTTCGAAGCACTCGCGATTCAGGCGGACGGCCTATACATCGATGCGACGTTCGGGCGCGGCGGGCACACGGCACTCATCCTCGGGGCACTCGGTCCCGAAGGGCGCGTGCTCGCGTTCGACCGCGACCCGGCGGCCATCGAGGCCGGCCACCGCCGTTTTCCCGACGAAGTGCGGCTTGCGCTCGTCGGCGCGCCGTTTGCCGATATCGCCGCGCGCGTGCCCGGGCTCTCGCAGGGCCGGCCCGTGCGCGGCATCTTGTTCGACCTGGGCGTCTCCTCGCCCCAGCTCGACGACCCCGCACGTGGTTTCAGCTTCCGGGCGGACGGCCCGCTCGACATGCGCATGGACCCGACGAGCGGCGAACCGGTTTCCGCATGGCTCGCGCGAGCGAGCGAGCCTGAGATTCGCGAGGTGATCGCGACGCTCGGGGAAGAGCGTTTCGCGCGGCGCATCGCCGCGCAGATCGTGGCGCAGCGCAGGCTCGAACCCCTCACCACCACGTTGCAGCTGGCGGACCTGGTCGCGCGCTGCGTGCGCACGCGCGAGCCCGGCAAGCACCCGGCGACGCGCACCTTCCAAGCGCTGCGCATGCACGTCAACGACGAGCTCGGCCAGCTGCGGCGCGCGCTCGACGCCGCGCTCGAGTTGCTCGCCGTCGGCGGGCGGCTCGCGGTCATCAGCTTCCATTCGCTCGAGGACCGCATCGTCAAGCAGTTCATCCAGGCGCACTCGGGCGTCGACCCGGTGTACGCCGGGCTGCCGGTGATCCCCGATTCCGCGCAGCCGCGCCTCAGGCGGATCGGCAGCAAGATCCGCGCGGGCGAGCAGGAGCTCGCCGCCAACCCGCGCGCGCGCTCGTCGGTGCTGCGCGTCGCGGAAAAGGTGCGCGCGTGAGCTCCTTCTCCAACCGCGCGCTGGTGCTCGCGATCCCGGTGCTGTGGGCCGCGGCGCTGGCCTCGGCCGCCGGGGCTATCTACTCCAAGCACCGTGCGCGCGAGCTGTTCGTCGAGCTCGAGCGGCTCAACGCGCGGCGCGACAACCTGGAGATCCAGTGGGGCCAGCTGCAGCTCGAGCAGAGCGCCTGGTCGACCCACGCCTTCGTGGAGAACGTGGCCGGCACCAAGCTGCGCATGGCCATGCCGCCGCCGAAGGACATCGAGCTGGTGTCGCCATGAGGGTCTTCCCCGGTACGCGCCACAAGCGCGCGCGCAGCGAGGGCGCGCCGCGCGGCGAGATCGGCGCCAACAGCTTCCGCTGGCGCGCCAACCTCGTGCTGGGGCTGCTGGTGTGCGGCGCCTTCGGGCTGGCGTGGCGCGCGGTCGAGCTGCAGCTCAAGGAGCACGCCTTCCTTGCCGGCCAGGGCGACGCGCGCTTCTCGCGCGTGGCGGAGATCTCCGCGACGCGCGGCACGATCACGGATCGCTACGGCGAACCGCTCGCGGTGTCCACGCCGGTCGACTCGGTGTGGGTCAACCCGAAGGAACTGGCGCTGGCCAGCGACCAGCTGCCGCGGCTCGCCAAGGCGCTCAAGCGCGACAAGACCGAACTGGCGCGACGCCTCACCTCGAACCTCGACCGCGAATTCCTGTACTTCGCGCGGCACATGCAGCCGGCGGAAGCGCAGAAGATCAAGGCGCTGGGCATTCCGGGCGTGTACCTGATGCGCGAGTACCGCCGTTACTACCCGGCGGGTGAAGTCGCGGGCCACATCGTCGGCTTCACCAGTGTCGACGACCAGGGCCAGGAAGGACTCGAGCTGGCCTTCGACCACTGGCTCGCCGGCGAGAACGGCGCCAAGCGGGTGATCCAGGACCGCTACGGCAACATCGTGCAGAACGTGGAGGAAATCCGCGAGATGCGCCCGGGACGCAACCTGGTGCTGTCCATCGACCTGCGCATCCAGTACCTCGCGTATCGCGAGCTCAAGGCCGCGATCCGCGACCAGCGCGCCAAGGCCGGCTCGGTGATCGTCATGGACGTGACCACCGGCGAAGTGCTGGCCATGGTCAACCAGCCGGCGTTCAACCCCAACGACCGCGAGCAGCTCGCGCCGCGCACCTACCGCAATCGCGCGGTGACCGACATCATCGAGCCCGGCTCGACCATCAAGCCGTTCTTCGTGGCCGCGGGATTGTCGTCCGGCAAGTATCGCGCCGACAGTTTCATCGACACCTCGCCCGGCTACATCAAGGTCGGCACCAACATCTTCGAGGACGAGCACGGCAGCCTGGGCCGCGTGAACCTGGCGACCATCCTCGCCAAGAGCTCGAACGTCGGCATGGGCATGCTGGCGCTGTCGCTCGAGCCCGAGCACATGTGGTCGACGCTCAACGAGTTCGGTTTCGGCCAGGTGACCACCAGCGGATTTCCCGGCGAATCCGCCGGGCTGCTCAGCCACTACTCGCACTGGCGACCGATCGGCATCGTGACCATGTCGCATGGCTACGGCATCTCGGTCACGCCGCTGCAGCTCACGCATGCCTACGCCACGCTCGGCGCCGGCGGTGTCGCGCGCCCGGTCTCGTTCCTGCGGGTAGATAGTCCGCCGGCCGGGACGCAGGCGCTGGATGCGCAGTACAGCCGCCAGATGGTCGCCATGCTGGAAGCGGTGGTGGCCACCGAGGCCGGGACCGGCTACCGCGCGCAGATCCCCGGATACCGCGTGTCGGGCAAGACCGGCACGGCGTGGAAAGCCACCGCGGGTGGCTACTCCACCGACAAGTACCTGGCCGTGTTCAGCGGCGTCGCGCCGGCCACCCGTCCGCGGCTCGCGGCGGTCGTGGTCATCGACGAGCCCGGCGCGGGCAAGTACTACGGCGGCGACGTCGCGGCCCCGGTTTTCTCCGGCGTGGTGGGCGGCGCGTTGCGCCTGCTCGCGGTTCCGCCGGATGCGCCGGTGGGCGACGACGAGGGAGTGCGGCCGGTGCCCCGCCAGGTGGCCACGCGATGAGCGCCGCCGCCCCGTCGCCTGCGCAGAGCCTCGCGCGCCTGCTCGAGGGTTTCGCCGTGCTGCCGCGCGACGTCCAGGTCAGCGATCTCACGCAGGACGGCCGCGCCGCGCAGCCGGGCAGCGCCTTCCTCGCGGTGCGCGGCACGCACGAGCACGGCCTCAGGTACGCGCCCCAGGCGGTGGCCAACGGCGCGCGCGCGGTGTTGTGGGAGCCGGCGCCCGCGGCCGAGCTGCCCGAACCGGCCGCGGCCAATCTTCCCTCGGAAATAGTCGTCGCGCCGGTCGAGCGCCTGCGCGACCAGGCGAGCGCCATCGCCGACCGCTTCTTCGGCGCGCCGTCGCGCGCGCTGTCGGTGGCCGGCATCACCGGCACCAACGGCAAGACCACCTGTGCCTATCTACTCGCGCAGGCGCTGGAGCTCGCGGGCCGCCCGGCGGCCTACATGGGCACCATCGGCACCGGCCGGCCGAACGCGCTGGCCGCGAGCGCGCTGACCACCGGCGACGCGGTCACCGTGCAACGCACGCTGGCCCGGCTGCGTGCCGGCGGCGCCGCCAGCGTGGCGATGGAAGTGTCCTCGCACGCCATCGACCAGCGGCGCGTCGGCGCGGTGCGCTTCCGCACCGTCGCGTTCACCAACCTGACCCGCGACCACCTCGACTACCACGGCACGATGGAACACTACGGCGCGACCAAGGCGCGCCTGTTCACCCACGAAGGGCTGGCGTCGCGCGTGATCAACGTCGACGATCCGTTCGGCCGGCAACTGGCGCTCGACCCGCGCGGACGCGGCCGCCTGGTGCTCACCAGTCGCGGTCAACCGTCGCCTGCGCGCCCGCCGGGCGCGTTCGTGCGCGCCCTGCAGGTGCGGCTGTCGCGCGCCGGCATCGAGCTCGGGTTCGATTCGACCTGGGGCGCGGGCGCGATCACCTGCCCGCTGGTCGGCGACTTCAACGTCGACAACCTGCTCACGGTGCTCGCGGTGCTGCTCGACTGGGACATGCCGCTCGCGACCGCGACGCGCGTGCTGGGCGAGGTGCGCGCCGCGCCGGGCCGCATGGAAACCTTCGGCGGCGCGGCGGACCAGCCGCTGGTGATCGTCGACTACGCGCACACGCCCGATGCCCTGCGCAAGGCGTTGCTGGCGGCGCGCGCGCATTGCGAAGGAAGACTGCGGGTGGTGTTCGGCTGCGGTGGCGACCGCGACGCGGGCAAGCGGCCGATCATGGGCGCCATCGCGGCGCAGCTCGCCGACGCGGCCACGCTCACCGACGACAATCCGCGCACCGAATCCCCGCAGTCCATCCTCGACGGCATCCGCGCCGGGATCCCGGCGGGCTTCGACTACCGGGTCACCGCGGACCGCGGCGACGCGATCCGCGACGGCGTGCACGACGCCGGCGCGCGCGACGTGGTGCTCATCGCGGGCAAGGGCCACGAGGATTACCAGATCTACGGCCAGGAGCGTCGGCACTTCAGCGACCAGGACGCGGTGCGCGCCGCGCTCGGCCGGCGGGGTGCGGCATGAAGCGCACGCTCGCGGACTTCGCGCAGGCCTGCGGCGGGCAACTGGACGGCACCGACCGCGCCTACGTCGGCGTCTCCACCGACACGCGCACGCTCAAGCCCGGTGAACTGTTCGTCGCGCTGCGCGGCCCACGCTTCAACGCCAACGATTTCGTCGCCGCCGCCGAGACTGCCGGCGCCGCGGGCGCCGTGGTCGATACGCGGGTCGACCGGCCGATCGCGCAGATCGTGGTGCGCGACACGCAGGCCGCGCTCTCGCGGGCGGCGGCCGCCTGGCGCGCGCAGTTCCCGATCCCGGTGGTCGGCGTCGCCGGCAGCAACGGCAAGACCACGGTCAAGGAAATGATCGCGGCCATTCTCGAGCGCCGCGGCGCGACGCTTTCGACGCGCGGCAATCTCAACAATCACATCGGCGTGCCGCTCACCCTGCTGCGCATCGACGGCGCGCACCTGCAGGCGGTCATCGAGATCGGCGCGAATCATCCGGGCGAAGTCGCCGCGCTGGTGGAGCTGGCGCGCCCCACGGTCGGGCTGATCACCAACGCCGGCGCCGAACACCTCGAGGGCTTCGGCAGCATCGAGGGCGTGGCGCGCGCCGAAGGCGAGATGGTCGCCGGCCTCGCGCCCGCGGCCACCGCCGTCATCAATTCCGACGACGAGTTCGCCGACCTGTGGCGCGGCATGACCCGCGCCAGGGTCTGCACCTTCGGCATCGCGCGCCCGGCCGATTTCGCGGCCCACGACCTGCACACGACCATCGACGCCAGCGGCTTTGTCACCCGCTTCACGCTGCGCGCCCCGCAGGGTTCCATCCCGATCCAGCTGCAGCTCGCCGGCCGCCACAACGTGCTCAATTCGCTGTGCGCCGCCGCGGCCGCCAGCGCCGCCGGCGCCACGCTCGACGAGGTGCGCGCCGGCCTCGCCACAATGCGCCCGGTTCCGGGCCGATTGCAGTTCAAAACCGCGCCCAGTGGCGCCTGGATCGTCGACGACTCTTACAACGCCAACCCGAGCTCGATGAAGGCCGGCATCGAGGTGCTCGCCGCGGTCGACGCGCGGCGCTGGCTGGTGATGGGCGACATGGGCGAGCTCGGTGACTACGCCGTCGACAGCCATGGCGAGATCGGCCGCTTCGCGCGCGTCAACCGCATCGAGCGGCTGTTCGCCACCGGCAAGCTGTCGGCGCTCGCGGTCGAGGCGTTCGGCTCGGGCGCGGAGTGGTTCGCCGACACCGAGGCGCTGGCGCGCGCGGTGAACGCGGAGCTGTCGCGCTCGACGAATGCCGGGCTGTCGCCCGAGGTCTGCGTGCTGGTCAAGGGCTCGCGCAGCAACCGGCTGGAGCGCGTGGTCGAGGCCCTGGTCGGGAAGCCGTCGGATCAAGGGGCGCACTGAAGCACATGCTGTACTGGCTCGCCAAGCAACTCACGCCTTACTACTCGGGCTTCAACGTCTTCTCGTACCTCACCGTGCGCACCATCTTCGCGGTGATCACCGCGCTGTCGCTCGGGCTGCTCCTTGGCCCGTGGATGATCGAGAAGCTGAGGTTCGGGCGCGTCGGGCAGGTGGTGCGCGACGATGGGCCGAAGACGCATTTTTCCAAGGCCGGCACGCCGACCATGGGCGGCATGCTCATCCTGATCGCGATCTTCGTGAGCACGCTGCTGTGGGCGGACCTGTCCAACCGCTTCGTGTGGGTGGTGCTGGCCGTGACCTTCGCCTTCGGCGTGGTCGGCTTCTGGGACGACTACCTCAAGCTCGCGAAGAAGAATCCCAAGGGCCTGATCGCGCGCTGGAAGTATTCCTGGCAGTCGCTGTTCGGCCTCGCGGCGGCGATCTTCCTGTTCTACACCGCGAAGACGCCCGCCGAGACCACGCTCTACCTGCCGTTCTTCAAGAACTTCGCGGTGCCGATGGGCGCGGCGTCGTTCATCGTGCTGACGTATTTCATGATCGTCGGCATGAGCAACGCGGTGAATCTCACCGACGGGCTCGACGGGCTGGCCATCATGCCCGCGGTGCTGGTGGGCGGCGCGCTGGCGGTGTTCGCCTACGCCAGCGGCAACGCCAGGTTCGTCGAGTACCTGGTGATCCCGGCCGTGCCGGGCGCCGGCGAAGTGGCCATCTTCTGCGGCGCGCTGGTGGGCGCGGGGCTCGGGTTCCTGTGGTTCAACACCTATCCCGCGCAGGTGTTCATGGGCGACATCGGCGCGCTGGCGCTGGGCGCCGCGCTCGGCACCATCGGCGTGATCGTGCGCCAGGAGCTCGTGGTGCTGATCATGGGCGGCATCTTCGTGGTCGAGACCGCCTCGGTGATCCTGCAGGTGCTGTCGTTCAAGACCACGGGCAAGCGCATCTTCAAGATGGCGCCCATCCACCATCACTTCGAGCTCAAGGGCTGGGCCGAGCCGAAGGTGATCGTGCGCTTCTGGATCATCAGCTTCATCCTGGTGCTCGCGGGCCTCGCGACGCTGAAACTCAGATGAGCCCGCAAGCCGCACAAACCGCGCCGAACGCCGTGGTGGTGGGCATGGGCCGCACCGGCCTGTCGGTCGCGCGCCACTTGCAGCGTTCCGGTTTCCGCATCGCCGTGACCGACAGCCGCGACACGCCGCCCGAGCTCGGCGCCCTGCAGGCCCTCGGCAGTTCGGTGGTCACGCGCACCGGCGGCTTCGACGTGCAGCTGCTGGAGCGCGCCGACATCGTCGTGACGTCGCCCGGCGTGCCGCTCGACGATCCGTTCTTCGTGCAGGCGCGCGCCCGCGGCCTCGACATCGTCGGCGACATCGAGCTGTTCGCGCGCGCCGCGGACGCGCCGGTGGTCGGCATCACCGGCACCAACGGCAAGAGCACGGTCACGACCTTGTTGGGGCGCATGGCCGAACGCGCCGGCGTGCGCGTGCGGGTCGGCGGCAACCTGGGCCAGCCGGCGCTCGACCTGCTGGGCCGCGGGCCGACGGATCTCTACGTGCTCGAGCTGTCCTCGTTCCAGCTCGACACCACGCACTCGCTCAAGCTCAAGGCCAGCGTGGTGCTCAACGTCTCGGCCGACCACATGGACCGCTACGCCACGCTCAAGGCCTACGCGGCGTCGAAGGCGCGCATCTACGCGAACAGCGAAACCGCGGTGGTGAATGCCGACGAGCCCGAAGTTGTGCGCATGCCGCGCGCGGGCCAGCGCGTGATCAGCTTCAGCCTGCAGGATCCCAAGGCGGACTACACGCTGCTCACGCCGCCGTCCGACCGCGCGCCGTGGCTGGCGCGCCGCGGCGATGCGCTGCTGCCGCTGTCCGCGCTGCGCATCTCGGGCCGCCACAACGCCGCCAACGCGCTCGCCACGCTGGCCCTGGGCGACGCGCTGCGATTGCCGATGGCGCCCATGCTCGACGAGCTGCGCGAGTTCACGGGCCTCGCGCACCGCGCGCAGTGGGTCGCCGACATCGGCGGCGTGCGCTACATCAACGATTCCAAGGGGACCAATGTCGGCGCCACGCTCGCCGCGGTCGGCGGGCTCACCGGGCCGCTGGTGGTCATCGCCGGGGGCGACGGCAAGGGCCAGGATTTCAGCGCGCTTGCGCCGGCCTTCCGCGGCAAGGTGCGCTCGGTGGTGCTGCTGGGTCGCGACGCCGGTCTCATCGAGACCGCGCTCGCCGGCATCTGCCACACCACGCGCGCCGCCTCGATGGAAGAGGCGGTGCGGGCCGCGGCGCGCTTCGCGCAGCCCGGCGACACCGTGCTGCTCTCGCCGGCGTGCTCGAGCCTCGACATGTTCCGCGACTACGCGCAGCGCGGCGACGCGTTCGCCGCGGCGGTCAGGGGACTTGCTGCCCGCGAGCCGTCCGCCGGGCGGGAGGATGGACGATGAAGTCCGGCGCACGCCTGCACATCGACGCGGTGGCGCTGGCGCTGGTATCGGCCATCCTGCTGCTCGGCCTCATCATGGTCACCTCGGCCTCCATCTCGATCGCCAGCAAGAACGGCGGCAACCCGTTCGCGTTCCTGGAGCGCCAGCTGGTGCTGTGCCTGGTCGGCTCGGTGCTGGCGGCGCTGGTGTTCTGCATCCGCACCGAGTACCTGGAGAAGATGGCCTGGCCGCTGCTGATCGCGGCGGTGACGCTGCTGTTCGTGGTGCTGGTGCCGGGACTCGGCCACGTGGTCAACGGCAGCCGCCGCTGGATCCGCATCGTCGGCTTCAACTTCCAGGCCTCCGAGCTGGCGCGCGTGCTGGTGCTGATCTTCATCGCGAGCTATGCCGTGCGCCGCCAGGACGAGCTGCGCACCACCGCGCTCGGGCTCATCAAGCCCATGGGGCTGCTCGGCTTCGTCGCGCTGCTGCTGCTGGCCGAGCCGGACTTCGGCGCGGCGTCGGTGCTGTTCATCACCGGCTTCGGCATCCTGTTCATCGCCGGCGCGCGGCTGCGCTACGTGCTGCTCGGCGCGGCCGCGGTGGTCGGCGCCGGCGTGCTGCTGGTGGTCATGGCGCCGTACCGCATGCAGCGCGTCACCTCGTTCCTCGATCCCTGGGCCGATCCGTACAACAGCGGCTTCCAGCTCACCCAGTCGCTGATCGCCATCGGGCGCGGCGAATGGTTCGGCGTCGGCCTCGGCGAGAGCGTGCAGAAGCTCTTCTATCTACCCGAGGCGCACACCGACTTCCTGTTCGCGGTGCTGGCCGAGGAGCTCGGGCTGGTCGGGGTCGCGGCCACGCTGGCGCTGTTCATCGGCCTGGTGTGGCGCAGCTTCTGGGTCGCGCACCTCGCGTCGCGCGCCAACCTCCGGTTCCAGTCGTACCTGGCGCTCGGCTTTGGCCTGTGGCTGGGCGCGCAGGCGATGATCAACATCGGCGTGAACATGGGCGTGCTGCCCACCAAGGGCCTGACGCTGCCGCTCATGAGCTACGGCCGCTCGAGCATGATCGTGACGCTGGCGTGGGTGGGCCTGCTGCTGCGCGTGTACCACGAGGCGATGAACGCCTCGCGCGGCATGGCGTCGGCGCGCCGCCCGGCCGACGACGAGGTGCGCGGCGGCCGCATCGCGGGGGCAAGCGCATGAGCCCGGCGCGTGACCGGTCTCCGATCCTGATCATGGCCGGCGGCACGGGCGGACACGTGTTCCCGGCGCTGGCGCTGGCGCGCCTGTTGCGCTCCGCCGATCGCGAGGTGATCTGGCTGGGCACGCGCGCCGGCATCGAGGCGCGCGTGGTGCCGGCCGAGGACATCCCGGTCGAATGGCTGTCGATGAGCGGCCTGCGCGGCAAGGGCGCGGCGACCCTGCTGGCCGCGCCGTTCAAGCTCGCGTACGCGGTCTGGCAGGCGCTCGGCGTGATCCGCCGCCGCCGTCCCGCGCTGGTGGTGGGCTTCGGCGGCTTCGTCACCGGCCCGGGCGGCGTGGCGGCCTGGCTGTCGCGCCGCCCGCTGATGATCCACGAGCAGAACGCGATCGCCGGCTATTCGAACCGGGTGCTCGCACACCTGGCGCGACGCGTGCTGTGCGCGTTTCCCGATGCGTTTCCCGCGGGTATCCATGCCGAGGTGGTGGGCAACCCGGTGCGCGCCGAGATCGTCGCGCAGCCGCCGCCGGTCGCGCGCTTCGCCAAGCGCGAGGGTGCGCTGCGACTGCTGGTGGTGGGCGGCAGCCTGGGTGCGACGCGGCTCAACACCGTGGTGCCATTCGCCATCGAACAATCGGGACTGGAGTTGCACGTGCGGCACCAGGCCGGCGCGCGCGGCATCGACGCGGCGCGCGCGGCGTACGAGGAAGCCGGCGTGAAGGCCGAGGTCACGCCTTTCATCGAGGACATGGCCCAGGCCTACGCCGAGGCGGACCTGGTGATCTGCCGCTCCGGCGCGCTCACCGTATCCGAGCTCGCCGCGGTGGGCGTGGGCGCGGTACTGGTGCCGTTTCCCGCCGCGGTGGACGACCACCAGACCGTCAACGCGCAGTTCCTGGTGCGCGAGGGCGCGGCCGTGCTGGTCGCCGACCGCGATCTCACGCCGGCGCGGCTCGCCGCCGAGCTCAGGGTGCTGTGCCAGCGCGGCAAACTACTCGCCATGGCCGAGCGCGCGCGACAGGTCGCGAAGCCGCACGCCGCGCAGGCGCTGGCCGATGCCTGCCTGGCGGAGCTGGCGGCGCCGCAACGGGAGGCCGCATGAGCGACCGCATGCGCCGCATCCACCGCATCCACTTCGTCGGCATCGGCGGCAGTGGCATGAGCGGCATCGCCGAGGTGCTGGTGAACCTCGGCTACGAGGTGCAGGGCAGCGACCTCAGGCCGAACCCGGTGACCGAGCGCCTGGTGAAGCTCGGCGCGCGCATCGTGTTCGGCCACGCCGCGGAGAACGTCGGCGAGGCCGACGTGGTCGTGACCTCGAGCGCGGTGTCGGAGGACAACCCGGAAGTGGTCGCGGCGCTGGCGCGGCGCGTGCCGGTGGTGCCGCGCGCCGAGATGCTCGGCGAGCTCATGCGCTTCCGCTACGCCATCGCGGTGGCGGGCACGCACGGCAAGACCACGACCACCAGCCTGACCTCGTCGATCCTGGCCGAGGGCGGCGAGGACCCGACCTTCGTGATCGGCGGACGGCTCAAGAGCGCCGGCACCAATGCGCGCCTCGGCGCGGGCAAGTACCTGGTGGCCGAGGCCGACGAGAGCGACGCGTCGTTCCTGCACCTGAACCCGATGATCGCCATCGTCACCAACATCGACAACGATCATCTCGGCACGCACGACGGCGACTTCGAGCTGCTCAAGGCGAGCTTCGTCGCCTTCCTGCACAACCTGCCGTTCTACGGGCTCGCGGTGCTGTGCGTCGACGACGCGCACGTGCGCAGCATCCTGCCCAAGGTGAACCGGCCGGTGGTGGGTTACGGCTTCTCGCCGTCGGCGGACCTGCACGCCGACAACCTGCGGCGCGACGGCCTGCGCACGCATTTCGACGTGGTGCGCCGCGCCGACGGGCTGCGCTTCCCGGTCACGATCAACCTGCCCGGCGTGCACAATGTGCTCAACTCGCTGGCGGCCATTGCCGTCGCGCTCGAGATCGGCGTGGCCCAGGAAGCCATCCAGCGCGCGCTGCTGAACTTCCAGGGCATCGACCGCAGGCTCACGCACGTCGCCGACGTCAAACTGGTCATCGATGGGCAGGAGCAGGGCGCAGACCCCGTCACCATCATCGACGACTACGGGCACCATCCCACCGAGATCGCGGCGACGCTCGACGCCATCCGCCAGGGCTACGCCGGGCGGCGCGTGGTGCTGGCCTTCCAGCCGCACCGCTACACCCGCACGCGCGACCTGCTCGACGACTTCGCCAGCGTGCTCGGCGGAGGCGATGCCCTGCTGGTCACCGAGGTGTACGCGGC
Source organism: Steroidobacteraceae bacterium (assembly GCA_035701825.1). GTDB lineage: Bacteria > Pseudomonadota > Gammaproteobacteria > Steroidobacterales > Steroidobacteraceae > CADEED01. The sequence continues at coordinate 1,451 of DASSRK010000202.1, read as the reverse complement.
CGGCGAAGCGCCCATCCCGGCGGCGGACGGACGCGCCATCTGCCGCGCCATCCGCACCCGCGGCAAGGTCGAGCCGGTATTCGTCGAGAAGGTGGAGACCCTGGACGAGGCGCTGCGCGCGGTGCTCAAGCCGGGCGACGTGCTCGTGACCATGGGCGCGGGCTCGATCAGCGCCGTGTCGCACGCCCTGCCACAGAAGTTAGGGGCCGCCGCGGCCCGGGGGCGGACGTGAATGCACGGCTCCATGCGAACCAGGGCACTGCGGAATCCCGTGCGCCAGGCGGCGTGCATGGCTGACGGCATGCTCGTGCTCGACGCGGAGTTCGAATCGCGCGTGAAGCGCAACGAGCCCATGTCGCGCCACACCTCGTGGCACATCGGCGGGCCGGCGGACGTGTATTTCAGCCCGCGCGACCGTGCCGACCTGCTGGCGTTCCTCGCCACGCTGCCCGAGGGCACGCCGCAGTTCTGGCTGGGGCTCGGCTCCAACCTGCTGGTGCGCGACGGCGGCATCCGCGGGGTGGTGATCGACACGCAGGCCGGGCTCACGCGCCTGGAACGAGTCAACGACACCACGCTCACCTGCGAGGCCGGCGTGCCGTGCGCGCGCCTCGCGCGCCAGTGCATCAAGTGGGGACTCGCGCCCGCGGAATTCCTCGCCGGCATCCCCGGCACGCTCGGTGGCGCGCTGGCCATGAATGCCGGCGCGTTCGGCGGCGAGACCTGGCCGCGCGTGCGCAGCGTGGATGTCTGCGACGCGCAGGGCAACCAGCGGCGCCGGCCGGCGAGCGACTATGGATACGGCTACCGGCACATCGTGCCGCCCGCGCCCGGTGAATACTTCCTCGCCGCCGCGCTCGAGTTCGAGTACCGCCCCGGCATCACCGAGGGCGGCATGCGCGAGCTGCTGGCGCGCCGCAAGGAAACCCAGCCCATCGGCGAGTGGAGCTGCGGCTCCACGTTCACCAATCCGCCTGGCGACCACGCGGCGCGGCTCATCGAAGCCGCGGGCCTCAAGGGCACGCGCATCGGCGACATCATGGTTTCGCCCAAGCACGCCAACTTCCTGGTGAACGTCGAGGCGGCGACCGCGGCCGACGTCGAGAGCCTGGTGGCGCTGATCCAGCGCGAGGTGGAACGCCAGTTCAACGTGCGACTCACGCCCGAGTTCCGCACCGTCGGGGAGGCGGGCTGATGCGCCTCCGGCACGACCCCAGGGACCTGCGCCACGTGTCCGACGCGCGCGAATTCGGCCGCGTCGCCGTGCTGTTCGGCGGCACTTCGAGCGAGCGCGAGATCTCGCTGAAGTCGGGCAACGCCTGCCTGGCGGCGCTGCAGAAGCGCGGCGTCGATGCGCACGGCTTCGACCCGAAGGACAAGCCGCTGACGGATCTCGTGGCGCGCAAGTTCGACCGGGTGTTCATCGCGCTGCACGGGCCGGGCGGCGAGGA
>DASSRK010000201.1:0-5676 GCA_035701825.1 Steroidobacteraceae bacterium | reverse complement strand
GCTTGAGCAGGTGGCCGCTGCCATCCGGGTAGAGCCAGGTGTCGGCGAGCGCGCGCTGCATGGCTTCCAGCGCCTCCGGGCTCGGACCGAACGGATTCTCGTTCGACGCGAGCTTGATGATGTCCGGCAGGCCGAGCTCGCGCTGCAACTCCTCGATGGGTTTGCCGGGCACATAGGGCGACAGCGAGCGCACGTGGTCGACGGCCAGCTGGCCGGGTTCTGGAATCGGGGAGGACATGGGCGGGAATCCTAAGGAATCGGCACCGAGATTGACACCGCGGCGACCGGCCGGAAGATGCGGCGCATGGGCCCGCGCCTGCTCCTGTTGCTGACGCTCTCGATACGCGTGGCGTTCGCCGCCGAGCCACCCGACTATGTCCGCTACGCGGAGAATGCCGGCGCTTCGCGGCTGGAAGTCGCGATCAAGACCTTCGCGCTGCCGTCTGGCCAGCGCGTGGATCTGATCGGCACCGTGCACATCGCCGACGCCGCCTACTACCAGGAGCTGAACCGGCGCTTCGCGGCATACGACTCCGTGCTGTTCGAGCTGGTCGGCGATCCGCGGGCGTTGACCGAAAGCGCGCCGCGCGACGAATTTCGTCCGGGTGGCGGCGCCATCGGTTTCATCCAGCAGGCCGCGGGGGATTACCTGCATCTCACCTTCCAGCTCGGTGCAATCGACTACACGCGCGGGAACATGGTGCACGCCGATGTCTCGGCGGAGGAATTCGCGCGCATGCAGCGCGAGCGTGGCGAGACCCCGTCGACGCTGTTCGCGCGCGCCATGCAGACACAGATGAGCGGGCAGACGGGCGCCGCCAACGGCGACGCGCTGGACACGTTGGGATTGTTCCGCATCCTGATGGCGCCGGATTCGGCGATGGCGTTCAAGAAGGCGCTGGCGAGGAACCTCGACCAGATGGAGTCATTGTCCGCGAGCCTCGAAGGCAGTAACGGTTCGGCGGTGCTGGGCGGGCGCAACGAGGTTGCGATCAGGAAACTCGGCGAGGTGCTCGCCAGTGCGCAGCAACGGCACGTGGCGCTGTTCTACGGCGCCGCGCACATGCCGGGCCTCGAATCAGCGCTGTTGCACGCGATGAAGGCGAAACCCGCCGGCGAGGAATGGCTGGCGGCATGGACGATGCTGAAGCCTAAGCCGCGGTAGTGTCCCCTTCATGACACCGCGCGGGGATACGAGCCGAGCACGCGGAACAGCGAGGCACGCTTCTTGAGCGCCGCGAGCGCCTTCGCGACGTGCGGATCCTCGGCATGGCCGTCGATGTCCAGGAAGAACACGTAGTCCCACTTCTTGCGGTGTGAGGGGCGCGATTCGATGCGCGTCATGCTGATCTTGTGCTTCGCCAGCGGCTCGAGCAGGCGGAACAGCGCGCCGGACTCGTCGGTGTGCAGACCCGAGCACAGGATGGTGGTGCGGTCATCTCCGGAAGGCTTGAACACCTTCCGTCCCACTACAAAAAAGCGCGTCGTGTTGTCGTCGCGATCCTCGATTTCGGTGGCGAGGAGCTTGAGGCCATAGACGTCGGCGGCTGTCTCGCCGGCGATCGCGGCCGTGCCTTCCTCGTCACGCGCGCGGCGCGCGCCCTCGGCGTTGCTCGAGACCGGCATGCGCGGCACGTCGGGCAGGTGTTCGTCCAGCCAGCCGCGGCACTGCGCCAGGGACTGCGGATGACTGCAGATGCGCTTGATCTTGTCGAGACGGTCCATGCCGCCCATGAGGAACTGGTGGATGCGCAGCTCGACTTCGCCGCAGATCTTGAGGGGCGAGCCCAACAACTGGTCGAGCGTGTGGTTGACCGAGCCCTCGGTGGAATTCTCCACCGGAACCACGCCGAAATCGGCCAGCCCGGCCTCGACCTCGTGGAACACCTCGTCCACCGAGGCCAGCGCCAGCGCGCGCACCGAGTGGCCGAAGTGCTTGAGCGCGGCGGTCTGGGAGAACGTGCCTTCGGGGCCGAGGTAGCCGACCTTGAGCGGCTCCTCCTGCGCGAGGCAGGCGGACATGATCTCGCGGAACAGGCGCAGGATTTCCTCGGTGCGCAGCGGACCCTTGTTCCGGTCGCGCGCCATGCGCAGGACCTGCGCTTCGCGCTCGGGGCGGTAGAAATCGACGGTGTGCCCGTCGGCGTGCTTGGAGATGCCGACCTGGCGCGCCAGGTGTGCGCGCTCGTTGAGCAGCTCGTGGATGCGCGCATCGACGGCGTCGATCTGCGCGCGCAGTCCTTCCAGGGATGAAGGAGCGGCGGCCGCTTTGGCCGCCGCCGGTTTCGATTGCTTGCCCTTGCCGCGCTTTGCCATGCGCCGGCAGTTATATCACCCGCGCGGCCAGCACGCCCGGGATCGCGCGGATCTTGTCCAGCACGCTGGCATCGACCGCGCCGTCGGTGTCGATCACGGTATAGGCGTACTCGCCGCGGGACTTGTTCAACAGCTCGGCGATGTTGAGCGAGGCGCCGGCCAGTAGCGTCGAGATCTGGCCGACCATGTTAGGCACGTTGCTGTTGGCAATGCAGATGCGTGAGGTCTTCGGCGCGCGCGGCAGCTGCACTTCGGGGAAGTTGACGCTGTTCTTGATGTTGCCGTTCTCGAGGTAGTCCTTGACGGTGTCGGCCACCATCACGGCGCAGTTGTCCTCGGCCTCGTTGGTCGACGCACCCAGGTGCGGCAGCGTGACGATCTTGGGGTGATCCTTGGTGGCGTTGGTCGGGAAGTCGCAGACGTAGCCCTGCAGGCGGCCGGCGTCGAGCGCCGAGACGATGGCCTTCTCGTCGACGATGGGCGCGCGCGCGAAGTTGAGGATGACGCCATCCTTCTTCATGAGCTTGAGGCGCGCCTCGTTCACCAGGCCGCGGGTCTCGGGCGTGAGCGGCACGTGCACCGAGATGACGTCCGAGCGCACGAACAGGTCGTCGAGCGACAGCGCCTGCTCGACGCTGGACGACAGCTGCCAGGCGCGCTGCACGGTGATCTGCGGGTCGTAGCCCAGCACCTTCATGCCGAGGGCCAGCGCGGTGTTGGCGACTTCCACGCCGATGGCGCCGAGGCCGATGACACCCAGCGTGCGACCGGGCATCTCGAAGCCGACGAAGTTCTTCTTGCCCTTCTCCACCGCCACGTCGATGGCGTGGTCGTCACCCTGCTGGGATTTCGCGAAGGCCCAGGCCTGCGTGATGTTGCGTGCGGCCAGGAACATGCCGGCCAGCACCAGCTCCTTGACGGCATTGGCGTTGGCGCCGGGCGCGTTGAACACGGGGATGCCCTTCTTCGACAGCGCTTCGACCGGGATGTTGTTGGTGCCCGCGCCGGCGCGGCCGATGGCGCGCACGGTCTCGGGGATGGTGATCTTGTGCATGTCCGCCGAGCGCACCAGGATGGCGTCGGGATTGTTGATCTCGCTCGCGACTTCGAAGCGGTCGCGCGGCAGGCGCTCGAGGCCCTTGATGCTGATGTTGTTGAGCGTCTGGATCTTGAATCGCATGTCTCTAACTCCTGCGCGGACATTCTTGCCCGCTGGTTGCACCACGGACCTTATTGCCCATGGTGGTACGAAGATGGTGCCGGAGCATGCATTCCGGCATAACTCCTGCACCGGTTCATTTTTCTACAGCCTGACAGTTATGCCGGAATGCATGCTCCGGCACCGTCTTCAGGCATTTCTCGCCTGGAAATCCTTCATGAACTTGATCAGCGCGTCGACGCCTTCGGGCGGCATGGCGTTGTAGATGGAGGCGCGCATGCCGCCCACCGAGCGATGGCCTTCGAGGTTCACGAGGCCTGACTTCTTCGCTTCCTCGCAGAAGGTCTTGTCGAGGTCGGGCTTGGCGAGCGTAAAGGGCACGTTCATCCACGAGCGCGCGTTCTTCGCCACCGGGCTCTTGTAGAAGCCACTGCCTTCGATGAAGTCGTAGAGCTTCGCCGCCTTGGCGCGGTTGCGCGCTTCCATGGCCTTGAGGCCGCCCTGCTTCTTGAGCCACTTGAACACCAGGCCCGCGAAGTACCAGCCGAAGGTCGGCGGGGTATTGAGCATCGAGCCTTCGTCGGCCATGGCCTTGAAGTCCCACACGGCCGGCGTGCCGGGGCGCGCCTTGCCGATGAGGTCTTCGCGCACGATCACCACCACGATGCCGGACGGGCCGATGTTCTTCTGCGCACCGGCGTAGATGAGTCCGTACTTCGACACGTCGATCGGGCGCGACAGGATGGTGGAGCTGAAGTCCGCCACCAGCGGCACGTTGCCGACCTGCGGGACGTAGTCGAACTCCACGCCGCCGATGGTCTCGTTGGGCGTGTAGTGGAAATAGGCGGCATTCGGCGAGAGCTTGAGCGCCGACTGCGCCGGCACGGTCGAATAGTTGGACGCGGCCTCGTCGGCGGCCACGTTGACGACCTTGCAGAAACGCTTCGCTTCGCCGATCGCCTTCTTCGACCAGGCGCCGGTGTTCACGTAGTCGACGGTCGAATCGGCCGTCGCCAGGTTCATCGGGATGGCCGAGAACATGCCGGTGGCGCCGCCCTGCAGAAACAGCACCTTGTAGTTAGCCGGGACGTTCAGCAGCTCGCGCAGGTCGGCCTCGGCTTCCTGGGCGACGGCGATGAACGCCTTGCTGCGATGGGAGACTTCCATGACCGACATGCCACTGGACTTCCAGTCGGTCATCTCGGATTGGGCTTGCTCGAGAACTTCGAGCGGCAGCGTGGCGGGGCCAGCCGCGAAATTGAATACGCGCATCGTTTTGTCCTCTGGGACCCGACCTTCTTGCCGGACCCGAATTGCCCCCGGACGTTATTGCCCGGGGGCGCGAAATATATCAGGACGTGGGCGTATCGGCCGGGCTTTCGTCACCACTCGAGACGCCCGGCGCGGACGAGCCGGCCTCCGGGGAATCGTCGGCCAGGGATTCGATGCGCTCGATGCCGGTCAGGCGCTCGCCCTCGTCCAGCCGGATGAGGCGTACGCCCTGGGTGTTGCGGCCCACGATGGAGATTTCGCCCACCGGCGTGCGGACCAGCGTGCCAGTAGAACTGATGAGCATGAGCTCATGCCCGGGGCTCACTTGCAGCGCGGCGACCATCTCGCCGTTGCGGTCGGTGGTCTGGAGCGCGATCACGCCCTGGCCGCCGCGGCCATGCGCCGGGAAGTCTTCGAGCGGGGTCAGCTTGCCGTAGCCGTTGGCCGAGGCGGTGAGCACCAGCCCCTCGCCGACGACGATGAGCGAGATGAGCTCCTGTCCCGCGCCGAGCTTGATGCCGCGCACGCCGGTGGCTTCGCGGCCCATGGGCCGGACTTCTTCCTCGTGGAAGCGGATCGACTTGCCGCCGCTCGAGGAGAGGATGATCTCGCGCGAGCCGTCGGTGAGCGCCACGCCCACCAGGCGATCGTCGGTGTCGAGGTTCACCGCGATGATGCCGCTGGCGCGCGGCCGCGAGAACGCCGACAGCGGCGTCTTCTTGACCGTGCCCTGGCTGGTGGCCATGAACACGAAGTGCCCGTCGTCGAACTGCTTGATGGGCAGCACGGCGTTGATCTTCTCGCCCTCTTCCAGCGGCAGCAGGTTCACCATGGGCTTGCCGCGCGAGCCGCGGCCCGCCTGCGGTAGTTCGAACACGCGCTTCCAGTAGACCTTGCCGCGATTGGAGAAGCACAGGATGGTGTCGTGC
>DASSRK010000200.1:0-10463 GCA_035701825.1 Steroidobacteraceae bacterium | reverse complement strand
CATGTGCAGGGAATCGAGCACTTTCTTGATCTGCGCGAAGCCGGCATCGGCGATGCGGTAGACGGCGACGTCGCAGACGTTCTTCGCCTTGTACTTGCTCTCCTTGTCGACCTTGCTGAAGAGCATCTCGCGGCCCGGGCGGATCAGCGCATATTCACCCCAGCGGCGCAGCACCATCGCGGCCGCCATGACGCCGAAGGTCCCGAACACCGCGTACACGGTCAGGCCGAACACCATGACGAACGGCACGGTGGCGAGCAGCGCGATCACGCCGACGCGCGTGGCGATGAACCCGGTGAGCGTGAGCTGCGTGATGATCACCAGGCCCTGCACGGTGACGTCGAGGCTGGCGAACACCTGCGTGCGGGCCGCCAGTTCCTCGAACTGCTTCTCCACCTGGTCGAGCTGCTCGAAGTACAGGAAGGTGTTGATGGCGGAGATGCCGGCGATGAACAGCGCGATGCCACGCAGGTAGGGATTGCGGATCACCAGCATGAAGCCCGCGAAGGGATTCCCGCCCAGCGCCTTCTCGCGCTCGGAGAGCTGCCCCGGGCCGCTGCCCGCATCGGGCGAGATGTGGCGCCACTGCGCCATCAGGACCTGTGACAACACGATGGCGGCGAGATACATGCCGGCGCCGAGGTAGAGCACGCCGGCGTTGCCGATCTGCTTGACCAGCAGCGCCGTCGCGCCCGGGCCCACCAGCGCGCCGAGCGTGCCGCCGGCCGCGATCAGCCCGAACAAGCGCTTGGTCTGTTCGCTGGTCAGGATCTCGAGCATGAAGCTCCAGAACGCCGACACCAGCAGCAGGTTCATGACGCTGATGGCCACGTAGAACACGCGCGCCACCCTGGGATCCATGGTGCCGTCGCCGAAGATCTGCGCCGTGACCACGAAGGCCAGCGACATGAAGCCGTAGATCGAAGGCAGCAGCACCGCGCGGCGCACGCGCGCCACCAGCCAGCCGTAGAACGGCACGATCACGATGGCGAACGTCGCGGTGAAGAACCACAGGTTCTGCGTGGCGGCGCGGCCCAGCACCGTGCCGATGGTTTCGCGCACCGGGCGGACGGCGAAGTAGCCGCCGAGCACGCAGAACAGCAGCATGAAACCCGTGACGACGATGCGCGCCTCGGCGCCGTTGATCGGGAACCACGGCGGCTTCTTGTTAGTCGGCGACGTGGCGCCCGCGGGAGAGTTCATTCGTGCTCGATTCTAGGGATGTGGTGTGTCGTGGGCCAGCGCGGGCAGGGCAGCCAGGTCGAGCCGCATGCCCGGACGTGAGACCGTGGCGGTGGTGCCGCGTTCCCGCAATTTGACGGCCAGGGCCTCGGCGGCCTCGACCTCGCCGTGCACCAGGTACACCGGCGGGCGCGGCGCGAAGCTCTCGTACCAGCGCAGCAGGTCGTCCTGGTCGCCGTGTGCCGAGAGGCCGCCGAGCGTGTGCACCTGCGCGGCCACGGCGACGGGCTGGCCGTGGATGCGCACCTCGGGCCGCCGGTCGACCAGCTGGCGGCCGAGCGTGCCCGGCGCCTGGAACCCGACGATGACCACGTGGCACTCGGGCCGCGACAGGTTGTGTTTCAGGTGATGCAACACGCGGCCGCCGTTGGCCATGCCGGAGCCGGCGATGATGATCGCGCCGCCGCGCATCCCGTTGATGGCGCGCGAGTCGTCCGTCGTCTCGGCCAGCACCAGGTTGGGCAGCGGCGGCATGCCGCGAAAGCTCGCGCGCAGCCGGCTGGCCTGCTCGTCGTAGCGGTCCGGGTGGCTCCAGTACACGCGGCTCGCCGCGATGGCCATGGGGCTGTCGAGGAAGATCTTCCAGCGCGCCACGTGCCACTCGGCATAGTGCCGCGCGAGTAGATAGAGGAAATCCTGGCTGCGGCCGATGGCGAAGGCCGGCACGATGACGTTGCCACCGTCGCGCGCCGCCTGCGCGAGGATCGCGCCGAGCTCGCGCTCGGTGTCGTCACGCTCGCGGTGCAGGCGGTTGCCGTAGGTGCTCTCCATCAGCACCAGGTCGGCGGATTCGAAGCGGTACGGGTCGCGCAGGATGGGCGTGTCGTACTGGCCGAGGTCGCCGGAGAACACCAGCTTGCGGCGCGTCGCGCCTTCCGCAACCCACACCTCGACACTCGACGAGCCGAGGATGTGGCCGGCTTCGCGCACCCGCACCGTGATGCCGGGGAACAGCTCGCGCGGCGTGTCGTAGGGGATCGCGACCAGCTGCCGCACCGTGGCGTCGACGTCCTGCAGGTCGAACAGCGGCTCGACGCCCGCTTCGTGCGGCGCGCGATCCCGGTTGGCGCGCTCGACCTCGCGCAGCGCGAGAGAGGCGGAATCGCGCAACAGGATGGGCACCAGGTCGGCGCAGGCCGCGTTCGTGTAGATAGGCCCGCGGAAGCCGCGCTTGACCAGCAGCGGCAGGCGCCCGCAATGGTCGACGTGCGCATGGCTCAGCACCACGGCGTCGATGGCCGCCGCATCGAACGGGAACGGCAGGCGGTTGCGCGCCGGCGCATCCGCGCCGCCCTGGATCATGCCGCAGTCGAGCAATACCTGGCGGCCGGCCGCGCGCACGATGTGGCAGGACCCGGTGACTTCACCCGCGGCGCCGAAAAATTCCAACTGCATGCGCGGCGTACATTAACATCCGCGCCTACCGCATTTTCTGGAGCCTGCCATGAGCGAACAGCCCCAGGCACGCCTCGACCGCCGCAATTTCCTCATCGGGGGCGCCGTCATCGGCGCCGGCCTGTACGTCGGTGTCCGCTTCGCCAACAGCCGGTTCGACGCCGCGCACGCCGGCGCCACGTTCCAGCCCAACGCCTTCCTGCGCATCGCGCCGGACGACACGATCACCGTGATCATCGGCAAGTCGGAAATGGGCCAGGGCATCTACACCGGCCTGCCGATGGCCGTCGCCGAAGAGCTCGACGTCGACCCGACCCGCGTGCAGGTCGAGTTCGCGCCGGCGGACCCGGCCTTCAACGTGCCGTTCGCGCCGGTGCAATTCACCGGCGGCAGCATGAGCACCAGCACCACGTTCATGCAGCTGCGCGAGGCGGGAGCGCGGGCGCGCGCCATGCTGCTGGCTGCGGCCGCGAAGCGCTGGAACGTGGCGCCCGGGACGCTGCGCACCGGGGACGGACGCGTGTTCAACGGCGACAAGTCGCTGACGTACGGCGCGCTCGCGGACGCGGCATCGAAGGAGACCGCGCCGCAGGAAGTGGCGCTCAAGAACCCGGCCGAGTTCCGTCATCTCGGCAAGCCGCACAAGCGGCTCGACGCGCCGATGAAAGTGGATGGCAGCGCGAAGTTCGGCCTCGACCAGCGCCTGCCGGGCATGCTGTTCGCGGTCGTGGCGCGCAGCCCCTACGTCGGCGGCAAGCTCACGAAGTTCGACGACCGGGCCGCACGCGCCGTGCCCGGCGTGGTGGACGTGAAGCAGATCCCGTCCGGCATCGCGGTATACGCGACCAACACCTGGGCCGCGAAGCGCGGGCGCGAGGCGCTCACGCTCGACTGGGATGGCGGCAAGAACGCCACGCTCGATACCGAGTCGCTGCGTGCCCAGTATCGCCAGCTCGCCAGCCAGCCGGGCGCGGTGGCGCGCGACAGCGGCAACGTGCGCATCGCCCTGGGCCGCGCCGCGAAGAAGCTCGACGTCGAATACGAGCTGCCCTACCTGGCGCACGCGCCGATGGAACCGCTCAATTGCCTCGCCGACGTGCGCGCCGATGGCTGCGACATCTACCTCGGCACGCAGTCACAGTCGCCGGATCGCGATGCCGTGGCGGAAACGCTCGGCATGGATCCGTCGAAGGTGCACGTGCACACCGCGTTCCTGGGCGGCGCGTTCGGCCGGCGCGCGCAGCGATTCTCCGAGGTGGCGGTGGAGGCCGCGCAGGCTTCGAAGGCCGTCGGCAAGCCGGTGCAGGTGGTTTGGACGCGCGAGGACGACATCCAGGGCTTGTCGTACCGCCCTTACGTGGTGTCACGCGTGCGCGCCGGCATCGACGCGGCGGGCAATCCCAGCGGCTGGCAACAGTGCATCGTGAGCCAGGCGGTGCTGCGCGGCGGGCGTTTCGAGTCCTTCATTCCCAAGGGCTCGCGGTTCGATCCGTCGAGCGTGGAGGGCGCATCGGACATGCCGTACGCCATTCCCAACATCCTGGTCGACACGCACGAGGGGAATCCCACGGTGCCCATCCTGTGGTGGCGCTCGGTGGGGCACTCGCACACCGCGTTCACGGTCAATTGCGGCATCGACGAACTGGCGGCCCTCGCCGGCGTGGATCCCGTGGACATGCGCCGCAAGCTGCTGGTCAACGAACCGCGCTTTCTCGCGGTACTCAACAAGGTGACCGAGATGTGCAACTGGGCCGGCGGGTCGCCGGCCGGGCGCGGGCGCGGCGTGGCCATCCAGAAGTCCTTCGGCAGCATCGTCGCCGAGGTCGCCGAGGTGTCCGTCGACGGCGCGAACGTACGCGTGCACAAGGTGTGGTGCGCCATCGACTGCGGCTTCGCGGCCAATCCTTCCGGCGTGATCGCGCAGATGGAGAGCGGCATCAACTACGGCCTCACCGCCGCGCTGCACGGCGAGATCAGTTTCGCCAACGGGCGCGTGGTGCAGAGCAATTTCCACGACTACCCGATCGTGCGCATCGACGAGGCACCGCAGATCGAAGTGGCCATCATCAATTCGGGTGAGCCGATGGGTGGCGCCGGTGAGCCCGGCACGCCGCCGATCGCGCCGGCCGTGGCGAACGCGATCTACGCCGCGACCGGCAAGCGCGTGCGCCGCCTGCCGATCCTGAAGAACCTGGTGTGAGAGGGTGCCGGAGACGGTGCCCGGAGACAGTGCCGGAGCATGCATTCCGGCATAACTCACTTGCCGGTCAGGCCTCCCGATCGCCCGCAGTTATGCCGGAATGCATGCTCCGGCACCGTCTTACTTCAGGTAATCCACTGCGACCTGTAAGAGCGCGCGCGTCGCCAGGGGCAACGCGTTCTCGTCGAGGTAGAACAGGTCGGAGTGGTTAGCCGGGGCGCTGGTCACGTCGGTGCCCCTGGGCGTGACGCCCACCATGTAGAACACGCTCGGCACGTCCTGCGCGAAATAGGCGAAGTCCTCGGCGCCGGTGATCAGCGGGATTTCCTTGACGTTGTCGTCGCCCGCGGCGTTGCGCAGGCTGGGCAGCACGCGCGCGGTGAGCTTCGGGTCGTTGTAGGTCACCGGGTTGCTGTAGGGATCGAGTTCGAATTTCGCGGTGGTGCCGTTGGCCGCGGCGGTCTCCTCCACCATGCGTTTCATGGCTTGCGTGACCTGCTCGAACTGCGCGGCCTCGAAGGTGCGGATGGTGCCGATCATCTCCACCTTGTCGGGAATGATGTTGTTGCGCACGCCGCCCTTGATGGCGCCCACCGACACCACCGCCGGGTTGCGCGTGATGTCCAGCTGCCGGCTGACCACCGTCTGCAGGCCGTTGACGATCTGCACGGCGACGACGATGGGATCGATCCCCTGCCATGGCCGCGATCCGTGGGTCTGCCGGCCGCTGACCACCGCGCTCCAGGCCTGCGACCGGGCCATGAACGGCCCGCTGCGATAACCGATGATTCCCGTGGGCAACGACGCCCAGGCGTGCCAGCCGAAGGCCACCTCCGGCTTGTAGCGCTTGAAAATCCCCGCGCGCAGCATCAGCGATGCGCCGCCTTCCTCGCCCGGCGGCGCGCCCTCCTCGGCCGGCTGGAATACGAACAGCACCTCGCCGCGCAGCTCGTCCTTCATCCGCACCAGCAGCTCCGCCACGCCCATGAGCACGGCGGTGTGCGAATCGTGCCCGCAGGCGTGCATGACGCCCACTTCCTCGCCGCGGTAGTTAGCCCTGGCGGTCGAGCGGAACGGCACGTCGGTGCGTTCCACCACGGGCAGCGCGTCCATGTCGGCGCGCAGCGCGATGGTAGGTCCCGGCCGACCCGTCCTGAGGAGGGCGACCACACCGGTGTGGGCGATGCCGGTTTCCACGGTTAACCCAAGTTTGCGCAGGTGGTCGGCCACGATGCCGGCGGTGCGCGTTTCGCGGTTGGACAGCTCCGGATGCTGGTGCAGGTCGCGGCGCCACGAAACCACCTTTGGATTGATGTACTTGACCGCGGCGTCCAGATCGGCAGAGTGCGCGCTGGGAACCGGCGCGGCGAGCAGCGCCACCCAGGCAAGCAGCACCTTGTAGGTGTAGTTCGACATCGGGAACCCAGTCTGCGCCGATTGGTCGCAGTACTGCAACGCCGCGATACTCGGCGACTGGATACGCAAGAAGAAGATTTCATGCACGTCGTCGATGCCACGTTGTTCTACTCGCCGACCAGCGGCGGAGTGAGGCGCTACCTGCTCGCCAAGCACGAGTGGATGCGGGCGCACACCAGCTGGCGACACAGCCTGGTGGTTCCGGGCGAGAGCAATACCCACGTGCCCGGCGACGTCTCCACGGTCGAGGGCCGGCTGGTCCCCGGCGCGTTCAACTACCGGCTGCCGCTGAACCCGCTGCGCTGGTCGCGCGCCATCGACGCGCTCGAGCCCGATCTCATCGAGGTCGGAGACGCCTTCCATCCCGCCTGGGCCGCGTCGTGCGTGGCCAATCGCCGCGGCATCCCGCTGATCGGCTTCTACCACTCGAACTTCCCCGAGCTCGCGGGGCGCCGCCTCGGCCGCGCCGTGCAGCGACTCATCGAGTGGTACGTGCGGCTGACCTACGAACGCTGCGAGCAGGTGCTCGCGCCGAGCCGCTACATGTGCGACTACCTGCACAGCCTCGGCGTCGCGCACGCGACGCACCAGCCGCTCGGCGTGGACGTCGACACGTTCGCGCCGACCGCCGGCGCGCGCGACCTGCGCGCCGAACTCGGCCTGTCCGCCGGCACGCGCCTGCTGCTGTTCGCCGGGCGGTTCTCGGCCGAGAAGAACATCCCGGTGCTGCTCGAGGCGTTCCGGTTGTTAGGCGATCCGTACCACCTGGTGCTGGTCGGCGGCGGCGAGAGCGGCCGCAGCGGCAACGTCACGCGCCTGCCCTACTGCCGCGACAACCACACGCTGGCCGGCTACTTCCGCGGCGCCGATGCCTTCGTGCACGCCGGCGTGCACGAGACCTTCGGGCTGGTGCTGCTCGAGTCCATGGCGTGTGGGCGGCCGGTGGTGGCCATGCGCGCGGGCGCGGTGCCGGAGCTGCTCGACGAACAGGCCGGCGTGCTGGCCGAGCCGCACCTCGACGCGGCGCGCGCCGCGGGCAATCTCGCCGCGGCCATTGCGGCGCTGTACGAGCGGGATCTCCGTGAGCTCGGCGCGGCCGCGCGCCGTCACGTCGTGGGAAATTTCAGCTGGACGCGCGCGCTGCAGGGGTTGATGGCGCGCTACCAGGAGGCGGTCAGCGCGCGACTGCTGCCGGCCGACGCGGTCGCCCTGACACCGGCGGAGCCGGCCCCCTGAACGCGCCGGGTCACAGCCACCCCGACCACTTCTGCAGGTAATCCTGCGCGAACTTCACGTCGTCCATGCCGTTGCCGAAGCGCAGCTGGTCGACGAACTCCGTGAAGTGCCGGCGCACGGCCTCGGCGCCACCGAAGCGCTTCTCGAATTTCTCGATGATTTCCAGCGGCGCGCCGATCACCGAGTAGTGCATCTGCGAGTCGAAGATCAGGAACACGTCGACGGTCGACGCCAGCAGGCAGGTGGGATTCGACACCAGGCGCGTGCGCACCCAGCGCGACAGGCCTTCATCGAGCCGCCCCGAGTGGCGGAAGTGCGGCTTCGGCGCCGCGAGGTTGGCGATGTAGAACTCGCCGCCGCAGACACCGTTGAGGAAGCCGGTGAGGCGCGCCGCGTCGTTGAAGCCGGGCTCGCCATCGGGCGGATGGATGCCTTCGGGGAAGGCGCGGCCATCGAGCGGCGCCTTTGGCCACCACACTTCCTGGCGCGGCTTCCGGGGCGTGGGCGCGAAGCGTTTCGACGCCAGTTCATCGAAGCGTTGCTGGACGAGGCGTCGCTCGTCCGGCGGCAGATCGCGCAGCTCGACCTTCATCGGGCGACCAGGTCGAAGATTCCCAGCCGTCCCTGCTTTTCCCCCACCGCGACGCGCTTGCCATCCGGCGACCAGCGCACCACGCTGATTTCCGAATCTGTCATCTGCACGTCGATGGGCTCGCGCGTCTTGCCGGGGCGCCACAATCCGAGGCGCCAGTCGCGGCCACCCGTGACGAAATGCTCGCCGCCCGGCTGCCAGGCGAAGCTGTCGACGCGGTCGGTGTGGCCGCTCAGCACGATGGGCCTCGTACCTTCCGGGCCGCGGCCCGTGAAGTCCCACAGCACCACGTCGTTGCCGGTGCAGGTCGCCAGGTAACGGCTGTTGTCGCTCCAGCCGACGAGCTGGACCTTGCCGTCGTAGCCGCGCATCTGCGAGTCCTTGCCCGAAGAGCGGTTCCAGAAATGCAGGGTACCGTCGGCCATGCCACTTGCGATGAATCGACCATTGCCGCTGAAGTTTACCGTGAGGCAGGCCGCGGGCCATTTGTAGCGTCGCGTTTCGTAGCGGGATTTTTCGATGCGATGCACCGCGATCTCGCCGTTCAGGGCAACCCCGAGATCGGTGCCCGGACGGTCGAAGGCCAGCGCGACCGCGGTGCTCGCGGCCGGCGCGAACGAATGCACCTTGTCGCCGTCGGGGGTCCAGAGCGTCACGCCCTTGCCGGCCGCCGTGGCCAGCAATCCACCGTCGGGCGAATACTGCAGCGCCTGGGTGGCGCTGACCGCCGGCTTCCAGCGCTTGAGCTCGCGCGCCGCGGCCGCGTCCCACAGCGCCACGGCGCCGTCCTGCCCGGCGGTGGCGAAGCGCGCGGCGCGCGGCTGCCACGCGATGGCCAGCGTACCTAACAAGTGTTCGCCGACGATCTCGAGCGTGGGCGTCGCCCCGCCGCTCGCCACCAGCGCGACCTTGCCTTCGCCGCCCGCGACACCGAGCCGCGCGCCATCCGGCGACCACGCGAGGTCGGCGACGTAGTCGTCGAAACGCAGCGAGGCGCGCGGCTCGAGCGCGAACGACAGCGATTGCTTGGCCGGCATGCCTGGCTACTTCGCGACGGCCGACTCGAACCCGGCTTCGAACTCGGCGCGATCCAGGCCGCGACCGATGAACACCAGTTGGTTCATTCGCGGCGCCGAGCCCCACGGTCGCTCGGCCTGCGCATCGAACATCATGTGCACGCCGTGGAACACCTGGCGGCGATCCTCGCCCTGGACGTTGAGCACGCCCTTCATGCGGAAGATGTCCTGGCCGCGGGTCTTCAGTAGATAGTCCAGCCACTGGTTGAGCTTGGCCGGGTCCAGCGGCCGCGGGTCGCTGATGCCGATGGAGCTGATGTCGTCCTGGTGGTGGTGCGAGGCGAACCGGCGCTCGGCGGCGGGCGTGGCGCCCTCGAGCTTCAGGCCGAACTCGGCCGGGTGATGCTCGCAGAACAGCGCGTAGGCGCCCGGCTTCGTGACCTTCAGGTGGAAGTCCGCGCCCGGGTGCGACACGTCGACGGCGTAGTGCCCGGGCAGCTCTTCGAGCGCGCCGTGGCAGGCCACCACCGTCGCCGGCGACGAGAAGGCGCGCACCGCGGGCTCGATGGCATCGTCGAGCGACGCGGCGTTGGCCGCGGCCACCGGCAGCAGCACCAGCTCGAGGTCTTCGTGCGCATGGCCGCCGTGGCCGTGTTCATGATCATGGTCGTGCGCATGTTCGTGCCCATGCTCATGCCCATGCCCATGCCCCTGCTCATGCGCGTGGTGGTCGTGCTCGCCGGCCGTCGTGAGTAGATAGCCGCCGGCCGCGAGCTGGTACACCCCGCCCCACTCGAACGGGTACTCCGGCTCGAGGAACGCCTCGTCCACCGCCAGCGCGCGGTCGAGGTCGAACGCGCCGACGTTCAGCAGCTGGTCGATGGGCGCAGCGGCGTTCTTCGTGCGCAGGATCTTCGCCGTGCCGTTGATGCCGCGGATGCGACTCTCGATGCGCGCCAGCGCGGCCTCGTCCACCAGGTCGATCTTGTTGAGCAGCACCAGGTCGGCGAACGCCACCTGCTCGGCGGGCTCGTTCAACTCGTCGACGTGCTGCTCGAAGTGCCTGGCGTCCACCATGGTGACGATGGCGTCGAGCTGGAACTGGTCCTTGAGCTCGTCATCGAGGAAGAAGGTCTGCGCCACCGGGCCGGGATCGGCCATGCCGGTGGTCTCGATCAGGATGTAGTCGAACCGGTCGCGGCGCTTCATCAGCTGCCCGAGGATGCGGATCAGGTCGCCGCGCACCGTGCAGCAGATGCAGCCGTTGTTGGTCTCGAACAGCTCCTCCTCGGCGCCGATGACCAGTTCGCTGTCGACGCCGACCTCGCCGAATTCGTTCTCGATGACCGCGATGCGCTTGCCGTGC
>DASSRK010000199.1:0-27138 GCA_035701825.1 Steroidobacteraceae bacterium | reverse complement strand
ACCACTCGCCCGCCACCAGGTCACGGCGATGCCGGCGAGCATGCAGCCCGTCGCGATGATCTGTGCCTGCGTGACCTGCATGCCGAACAGGGTGTACGTGGCGTTCACGCGGATCAGCTCGATCAGGAAGCGCTCCGCGCCCGCCAGCAGTAGATAGACGCCGAACAGCCAGCCGGGCGCGTGGGCGTGCTTGCGCAGCATCCACAGCAGCGCGAACCCCGCGAGCGACATCAGCGTCTCGTAGATGGGCGTCGGGTACACGCCCGGCGGCGGAATGACCACGCCCGCGATGTTGCCGTCATAGGTCTGCGCCCAGAGCCAGTGCGGCAACCAGGACGGTTGCGTGCCGCTGACCGCGGTGCCCCAGTCGCCGTCGCCCGAAACCTGGCAGCCGATGCGGCCGATGCCGTAGCCCAGCATGAGCGCCGGGGCGAAGGCGTCCAGCAACGGCGCGAACGGCACGCGGTGGCGGCGCACGTACCACGCCGCGACCGGCAGGCCGACGACCAGGCCGCCGAAGGCGGTGAAACCCGAGCGTGACAGCAGCATCGCCAGCGGGTGCGCGAGGAATTCGCGCGGATACTCGAGCAGGCTGAAAAGCCGCGCACCCACGATGCCGGCGATGAAGGTGATCAACCAGGCATTGGCCACGAAATTCGGTGGCAGTTGCGGCAGCAGCCGTTGCGCCTCGCCACGCGCCAGCCACAGCGCCGTGAAGAATGCGACGCCGACCATGAGGCCGAAGGTGGGAAACGGAACGGCGAGATCGATACCGAGGGCGTGCAGTACGTCGGTCAGGTACGGATATGCCATTCGGCCGATTATGCGGTGATTTTCACCGCACTATCTGCGCGAATTCCGGCCGCGGACCCTCAGGCCGCGTGGCGCGGGATCGGATCCAGGTCCGGCTGCACGAAGTGCTGTCGCGCGCGCGGTGAATACAGCAGCTCCGCGCTGTAGTGCGTGAGCATGATGCGGCTGTCCATGAGCAGCGGCGTCTGGCGCACGAAGTCCTCGGCGGAGAGCGCCGACGGCGTGCGATGCATGAAGTGGAACACCGCGAGGATCCACGCCTGCGTCAGCGTCTCGTGGTACCTGGTCGGCGTGATGCCGTGGTGCTTGAGGAAATTCACGATGGCGGCGCGCATCAGCGTGGTGGCGCGCTCCACGTCGTTCATCGCGAGATAGATGTATGCGAGGCGCACGTGCGCGCGATGGTTGAAGTCCGCGGGCGCATACGCGCCCGCTTCGAACGCCGCCAGGAATTCCATATCGGCTTTTGATACTTCATGTTTCATGGCGGCAGCCTCGCGCAAAAGTGATTCCAATCCAGGCAGGGTCTGACGGTTCAGCGGATCAATCGTTCCGCGATCTGGACGGCGTTCAATGCTGCGCCTTTGCGTAGCTGATCGCCAGCCACGAAAAGCGAAAGGGAACAGCCGCTGGGATCGCTAACATCCTTGCGAATGCGCCCAACCAGCACGTCGTCATTGCCACTGGCGTCCACCGGCATCGGGAAATAGTTCTTTTCCAGGTCGTCGACCACGCGCACGCCGGGCGCCTTTGACAGTAATTCGCGCGTTTCGGCCGGTGACAGCGGTGCTTCGAGCTCGATGTTCAGCGAGATGCAATGTGCGCGTAACACCGGCACGCGCACGCAGGTAGCGGTCACACGCAGGTCGGGCACGCCGAATATCTTGCGGCACTCCTGCATGACCTTGGTCTCTTCCTCGTTGTAGCCGGTCTCCGGATCCACGCGGGTGTTGTGGCTGAACACGTTGAAGGCGTAGGGATGCGGCAACACCTTGGGCTGGAACGGCCGGCCCTCGAGATAGGCGCGGGTCGATTCGCTGAGCTCTTCCATCGCGGCGGCGCCCGCGCCCGAGGCCGCCTGGTAGGTAGCCATCACGATGCGCTTGATGCGGCGCACCTGGTGGATAGGCCACAGCGGCGTCGCGGCGACGATCGCGACGCAGTTCGGGTTGGCGATGATGCCGTTGTGCTTCGCGAGCGCACCGGCGTTGATCTCGGGCACCACCAGCGGCGTGTCCGGATCCATGCGGAAGGCGGACGAGTTGTCGACCACCACCGCGCCGGCCTTGACCGCCGCGGGCGCGAATCGCTTGGACTGCGCGCCGCCCGCCGAGAACAGGGCGATGTCCACGCCCTCGAGGCTCTTGTCGGTCAATTCCTGCACCGGCACGTCGTTGCCCCGGAATTTCATCTTCTTGCCGACCGAGCGGGCGGACGCCAGCAGGCGCAACTCCGCGAGCGGAAACTTGCGCTGCTCCAGGCAGGCCATGAGCTCGACACCCACGGCCCCGGTGGCGCCGGCGATGGCCACGACGGGAATCTTCTTGTTACGGACGGTCTCGGCGGTCGATGACATTTTTGCGTTGCTCCAAATGAAAAGGCCCCGCGGGTTTCCTCGCGGGGCCTCTGGTGTTCTTGGCGTGACTTTTATTGCGCGCGCGAACCAAAGGCCCCGTCGGGCTTGGTCTTCGTGGTCGCTTTGCGGCCGGCGCGGATCATGGGGGGCGAACCTTAGCGGGTTGGCGGGCCGGCGTAAAGCCGAAATCGCTCAAATTCCAGCCTTTTTTAGCTTCAGGGAGCCCCGTGCGGCTTCCACAGGCCGGTGTACCAGGCGGCCATCAGCAATATGAAAAGCACCAGCGACAGGCCCACGCGGATGGTCAGCATGCGCGCCATCTTCCGGGAGTCTTCCGCAGTCCGCTGGCCGCGGGACAGGTGGAAGAGCGCGCTCCCGAGACTGCCGACGATGGCCACGAGCACGATGATGACGAGGATCTTGATGGGGTCCATGGGCGGGCACTTTATACTGCGCGCCCCCATGGCGATCCGCTTTTCCGCATTCGGCAGGGTATTCGCGCCCTCCTGGCCGATGACGCTGCTCACGGTCGTGCTGCTGTTCGCCTTCGTGACCCTCGGGCGCTGGCAGTGGCACCGCGGCGTGGGCAAGCAGGCGGTCTGGGAGGAGTACCAGCGTCCCGCCCCGGCGGATCTGGCCGTGCGCCACGAACTCCGGGGCGTCGAAGGCAACTTCGTGCCGGTCGCGCTCGAAGGCCACTACCAACCCGAGCACCAGTTCCTGCTCGACAACGTCTCGCACGCGGGCCAGCCCGGCTACGAGGTGCTGACACCGTTCTCGCTCGAGGGTGGGCAGACCATCCTGGTGAATCGTGGCTGGGTCGCCTTCACCGGCTATCGCGACCGGTTGCCCGACATCTCGTTCGCGGACCGCGCCACCGTCCGCATCTCCGGGCGGCTCGCGGATCTGCCGGCCGCCGGCCTCGCCAGTGGGCGCGCCGCGCCGTCCACCGATGCCGCGTGGCCCAAGCTGACGAGTTTTCCCACGCACGCCGAACTCGAGGCGGCGCTGCGCCAGCGCATCACGCCCCGGATCCTGCTGCTCGATCCGCGCGAGCCGGACGGGTACGTGCGCGAGTGGACGCCGCCGGGCCTGCCGCCGGATCGTCACTTCTCGTACGCCATCCAGTGGTGGGGTTTTGCCGTGGTACTGCTCGTGCTCTACTTCGGCCTCAATTTTCGCAAGGTGAAATGAAATGGACGAGGCGCGACGCCGCGGCCGGCAAGTGTTGATGTTGATCGCGGCGCTGTTCCTGCTGCCCGTGCTCGTGGCGTCGCTGCTGTACTACGGCAAGCTGTGGCGCCCCGCGGGCTCGTCGAGCCACGGCGAGCTCATCGATCCGGCGCGGCCACTCGAGGTCGCGGGCCTGCGGCAGCCGGACGGCAGTCCCGCCGCCGCGGACCCGTTCAAGGACAAGTGGTCTCTCATATATATAGGTGACGGCGCCTGCGACGCTAACTGCCGCACGGCGCTGGTATTCGGTCGCCAGTCGCGGCTCGCGCTCAACAACGAGATGACACGCGTGCAGCGCATTTTCCTGGCCACGGGCCATTGCTGCGACCACGAGTACTTCGCCCGGGAGCAACCGGGGCTGATCGCGCTGGATGCGTCGGCGCCGGAGGCGCAGCCGCTGCTCGCGCAGTTCCCGGGCGATCACGCGCGCTCGCTGTACATCGTCGACCCGCTGGGCAACCTCATGATGCGTCACGACGGCGAGCACACCAGCAAGGACCTGCTGGGCGATCTCAAGAAACTGCTCAAGTTGTCCCACATCGGTTGATGGAAATGCGCGAAGTCACCTGGATCCGGCGCCTGGCGCTGTTGGGCGCGCTGCTCGCGCTGTGCGTGGTGGTGCTCGGCGGTTACACGCGGCTGTCGAACTCGGGCCTGGGCTGCCCCGACTGGCCGGGCTGCTTCGGCCACGTCATGCCGCAGGGAGATGCCGAGAACTACGCCACCGCCGCCGACGTCCACAAGGCGTGGACCGAGATGATCCATCGCTACGCCGCGAGCACGCTCGGGCTGGTGATCGTGGTGATCGCCGCGTTTTCGATCCGCGCGCGCCGCGAGCCCGGGGTGCGCGTCGGCTTTGCGCTCGCGCTGCTGGCGCTGGTGGTGTTCCAGGGCATCCTCGGCATGCTGACGGTCACCTGGCTGCTCAAGCCGCTGATCGTCACCGGCCACCTGCTCGGCGGACTAACTACCTTCGCGCTGCTGCTGTGGCTGTGGTTGTCGATGCGCGCGCAGGCGCGGCCGGTCAACGGCGTCAACGTGCTGATCGGCAACCGCATCGTGGAGAACGGCGGGCGCGCACGGCTGCTGGCGGCGCTGGCGCTGGCCGCGCTCGGCCTGCAGGTGTTCCTGGGCGGCTGGACCAGCAGCAACTACGCCGCCATGGCCTGCCCCGACCTGCCGCGCTGCCAGGCCCAGTGGGTGCCGGACGCGGACTACCGCGACGCCTTCGTGCTGTGGCGTGGCCTCGGCATCAACTATGCCGGCGGCGTGCTCGACCACCCGGCGCGCGTGGCCATCCACTTCACCCACCGGCTGGGCGCGATCCTCGCCACGGTGCTGCTGCTGGCGGCCGCGATCTCGGCGCTCGGCGCCGGTCGCGGCGCGCGCTGGGCCGGCATCGCGGTGGTCGCCGCGTTGGTGTTGCAATTGAGCATCGGGATTTTCATGGTGTTGCGGGCCTTTCCCTTGCCGCTGGCCGCGAGTCACAACGCGGGCGCGGCCCTGCTGGTGGCGGCCACGGTGTGGCTGAACCGCAGCCTGCGGCCGGTGGCCCAATTCGGCTAGACTTCCGCGCCCTGAAGGAAGCGCGCATTGGCCACACCCGATCCCATCGCTGCCGCGGCGCCTGCGCGCTGGCGCAGTTTCTATGAGCTGACGAAGCCGCGCGTCGTCATGCTCATCGTGTTCACGGCCATCGTGGGCACGCTGCTGGCGGTGCCCGGGCTGCCGCCCTGGGACGCGTTCCTGTTCGGCAACCTCGGCATCGCGCTGGCGGCGGCCAGCGCGGCCGTCATCAACCACGTCCTGGATGAGCGCATCGACGCGCAGATGTCGCGCACCAAGCGCCGGCCGCTGCCGACCGGAAAACTGTCGGCGCGCGCCGCGCTGACGTTCGCGTTCGTGCTCGGCGCGCTCTCGATGCTCATCCTCTGGCTGCTGGTGAATCCGCTGACCGCGCTGCTGACCTTCGGCTCGCTCATCGGCTACGCGGTGATCTACACCGTGTGGCTCAAGCGCGCGACCTCGCAGAACATCGTGATCGGCGGCGCCGCCGGCGCCGCGCCGCCGGTGCTCGGCTGGGCCGCGGTGACCAACAGCGTCGATGCGCACGCGCTGCTGCTGTTCCTCATCGTATTCGTGTGGACGCCGCCGCATTTCTGGGCACTGGCCATCGCGCGCAAGGACGAGTACGCCAAGGTGGGCATACCCATGTTGCCGGTCACGCACGGCGTGGCGTTCACCCGCCTGCAGGTGTTGTTGTACACCGTGCTGCTCACGGCGGTGACGCTGATGCCGTTCGCGGTCGGCATGAGCGGGCTCATCTATCTCGCCACCGCGCTGGTGCTCAACGGCATGTTCGTCTGGTACGCGCTCGCGATGAAGCTGACCGAGCGCGCCCACCTGCCGATGAAGGTGTTCCGCTTCTCGATCACCTATCTCATGTGGCTGTTCGCCGCGCTGCTCGTCGATCACTATCTACCGACGACGCAGGGGCTGGGGCACGCTATTTCGCTCGCACCGCCGTGAAACGCCGGGCGAGCGCCCGGGCTCTCAGTGCTTCTTCTCGGTCCGGGACTTGCGCTTCAGGTCCTGGCCGTGCGCCTTCTTGTAGGTCTGGATGTCCTTGAACTGGCCGCGGGAATTGCGGACCGCGTACAGCTTGGTGCCGGTCGAGCTGCGGTGCGTGGTGCGTGTGACCATGGACGGGCTCCTTGCAGGTGGCCTTCACGGGCGTGAAGCCGCGATTGGTACGCGCGCGCGCGGCGCGCGTCTATAAGTGCTTTCACGTGGGGATCGGCGCCGATGCGATGCGCCACGCTCGCAATTGGCTCTGGGTCCAATGACGGCCGACGCGGCTGCGTGGTCATCTGGCGCGCTTTTTTTCTCCACGGGAGGTCTCATGGATATCGTTACCTTGCTCGTGCAACTCATCTCCGGCGCGATCGGCGGCAACATCGCCGGGAGCCTGATGAAAAGGTTCAGCCTCGGAACCCTCGGCAACTCCATCGTCGGCATCCTCGGCGGCGGCCTCGGCGGCGCAGTGCTGCACGCGCTTGGAGTCGGCACCGGCTCCGGCGGCGTCGACGTCGGCTCGGTGATCGGCAGCATCGCGGGCGGCGGCGTGGGCGGCGGTGTGCTGCTCGCCATCGTCGGCGCGATCCGCAGCGCGATGGGCAAGTCGGCCTGAACCCGTGCGCCGCACGGCGGCGCGCCTGGTCCACATGGAAAGCGGTGCAGGGACGCACCGCGTTCACGCCAAAAGAAAAAGGCCCGCGAGGGCCTTTTTCGGGAGCCAAAGCGGTGGCCCGCGTTACCCGGGGCGCCTGCTCGTGGGGCGGATGATGCGATTCGAACGCACGTCGGGCCTGGCGAGTGTGAAGCCTGGCGACCTCGGATATGAAGCCTTGGCGAGCCGCGGGGGCGAGAAGCCGCTGGCTTCAGGACAGGTCTGGTTGTTGCTGGCCCTGAACTCCAGCGCTGCCTTGATGCGCGCTTCGTTTGCATCGCCCAGCTCATGCGTGAAGTCGTCGTACACCGAGCAGCCCTCCACCGAGACACCCTTGTTGCTCATCTGGTTCTCAGGTGAGAAGCCGTCCGGATAGTCACCGAATCCCGCCTGATTCTCGCCGCGGAACTCGATGGTGAAGTAGGTAGTCCCGCAGTTGTCCTGGGGATAGAAGCCGTAGGGCTTGCCGCAGGTCGTGGAGCCGATGAGATAGACATAGACGCCGACTCCGCGGAGGCTGTTGATGATGGATTCGCTTGCGGAACAGGTGCCGGGCCCGGTGATGAGGTACACGCTGTTCAGGTTGAGGGTCGGCAATGCCTGCCCTGCGCCGAGCGCGCTCGGCAAGAATCCCTGCGATGTACTGTGAAACAACGTTGGCGTCAGGGTTTCGCCAGTCACGGGATCCCTGGTGGGATTCTTGTCGTTGAATACCAGCTTTTCGAAGGTTCGACCGGATGTCAGCGTCGTGTTGGCGATCATGTAGGCGACCTCGCTGGCCATGTCGAGATAGCCGCCGCCGTTGTAGCGAAGGTCGAGGATGAGGTCGGTGACGCCCGCGTTCTTGAGCGTGGTGAAGGCATCCTTGAGCTGCTTCTCCGCGGGCGCAATGTGATCATTGAACTGGATGTAGCCGACGGGACCGGAGGCCGTCGAGAACGTCTTGACGTTCTGCACCGGCGTGGTGGTCACATTGGCGGTGATCAGCGTCACGTCGCGCTCGGCGCCCGCGCTGCTGCGCACGTGAAAGGTGTGGCTGGCCCCGGTGCTGCCGGGAAAAAGGCCGGCATTGAGCGTGTCGATGCTGGTACGGTCGGTGCTGTTGATCACGTCGGCGCCATCGACCGTGAGGATTTCATCGCCGCGCGCGAGCTGTCCTACCGCGGGCGTACCGGGGTCGACGTAGGCCACGCGCACGTGCCGCGGCGTGTAGCTAGGCGGCGGTCCCTCCTCGATGTCGAACTGCGCGCCGTAGCCGGCCGACGTGCCGCCCTGCGACAGCGCTTCCCAGGCGGCCGTGTCGTACGTGAAGTGGAACTTGTCCTTTGGATTGCCCGACGGCGTGGTGGCGTTGGTCTTGAGCAGGTCGAAGTAGTCGAGGGTTTCGTAGTTCGCCGGGTTGCGGTCCGTGATTTCGCCGTACCAGAGGTAAAGTTCGTTGCTCCAGGAACGCAACCAGTTGTTTTCGTCGGTGCGCGTTCCCGCGCGATCGGCGGTGCCGGGCCGCGGGTTCACGCACATATTGTCGAACGTGGAGGAAGGCCGGAACACGCCGCTTTGCCAGGTACTGACCGGCGGGTTGCTGCCGCCCCCGCCGCCGCCGCTGCCACCACCGCACGCCGCCAATGCGCCGAATACCGGCAATAGCCAAACCCTGATTCCTGCCTGGGTTCTCATTCTTTCTCCCCGATACGGGACATCGTGGTCACAGAGGCGCAATATGCGCCGAAGCGAGCAAACTACAAAGCGTCGCCCTCGAGCTACGGTCCAGGTCTCATCATGAATCGTCAACTTCGACCCTTCGGACTGAAGTTGGCTCCCCTGCAGGCGGGGGCTGTCTACTTCCCCATCCACCTCCTGGCGGTTGGAGTGGGTCTCACCCTCTTGATCGCTCCGCGCGGTTCGGCGGTGTTCTGGCCCGCCACCGGCGCCCTGTTCGCCTTCCTGCTGTTGTATCCGGCGCGCTACTGGCTGGCGCTGTTCGCCTGCGGCTTCCTGGCCGAAGTGCTGGCGCACACGCTGTTCGCCCCGCAGATTCCTCCGTCCGAGTGGGGACTGATCTACCTGGTGAAGGTTGCCGCCGCGTTGCTCGGGGTCGGGGTCATGCAGGTCAGCATCCGCGGGCCGATTTCCTTCGCGCGGTTGCACCACGTGCTGGCGTTCGCCGCCTCGGCGGCCGCCGCGACCCTCGCCTGCGCGCTGGTGGCGGTGAGCCTGCGCCACGGCTTCATCGCCAACGACCAGGCCTTCTGGCTGGGTGTGCAGAGCTGGTGGATCGGCGACTACCTCGGCGCGCTGGTCGTGACCCCGCTGCTGCTGACGCTGGGATTCCACGGACTGTCGCTGGCGTCACCCATGCGTGGCGGCCGGACGGCTACCTACTCGGCATTCGCGGTGCTGCTGTTGCTGCTCGCCGCGGTGTTCATGCGGCCGCACGCGCCGGCGACCTCGCCGCTCGACGTTCCCTACATCGTCTATCCGGTGCTGGTGTGGATCGCGATGCTGGGCGGGCCGCGACGCACCGCGCTCGCGGCGGGACTCACCGTGTCGGTCGCGGCGCTGGCCACGACGCGCGGGCTCGGTCCGTTCGACACCACCTATGAAGTGCAGACCTTCCTCGCGCTGTGCGTGCTGCCGGTGCTGCTGCTGCAGGCGGTCATGGCCGAGCGCGACGTGGCGGTCGAGCAGGCGCGCTGCAGCGACGAACGCTACCGCGCCTTCGTCGCCAACAGCTCGGAAGCGATATTCCGCACGGAGCTGGCCGAGCCCATGCCGGTCACCCTGTCGCCCGACGAGCAGATCAACTGGGTGCGCAAGCACGCGTACGTCGCCGAGTGCAACGCCGCCTTCATGGTGTCGCTCGGCATCAAGGACGCGCCGAGTCCCCTGGTCGGGACGCGGCTCGCGGACCATCCGACCTGGTCGCGCGTCTACCTCGAGCGCATCCGCGAGGCGATCCGCAACGGCTACCAGGTGCGCAACGTCGAGCACGTGGTCCACGGGCCCTATGGGCTCGATCGGGTGCTGCTGATTTCGATGGTGGGCATCGTCGAGGATGGCCGCGTGCTGCGCTTCTGGGGCACCGGCCGCGACGTGACCGCGATGCGCGAGGCCGAGAACGCGCTGGCGCAGCACGATGCGCAGCTGCGCGCCCTGGCGACGGAAATCACGCTGGCCGAGGAGCGGGCGCGCCGCAAGCTCGCCACCGAGCTGCACGACGGCCCGGCACAGAATCTCACCGGCATGAGCCTCGCGTTGACCTCCATCAAGCGCAAGCTCACCGATCGCGAACAGCTCGAGCGCATCGCCGAGGTCGAACAGGTGCTGGCCGACACCACGCTGCAGACCCGCACACTGATGCTCGAGCTCGCGCCTCCGGGACTGCATGAGAACGGGCTCATCGAAGCGCTGCGCTGGCTGGCCGAGCGCGTGCGCCAGCAGCAGCGTCTCATGGTGACGGTCGAGGACGATGGCGTGCCCAAGCCGCTCGAGGACCAGGTCACCGTGCTGCTGTTCCAGACGGTGCGCGAACTGCTGCAGAATGTCGTCAAGCATGCGCGCTCCAAGCGCGCCACGGTGCGCTGCGCCGCCCACCACGACAAGCTGATGATCGACGTCATCGACCCCGGCGTCGGCTTCGAGGTGCAGGCGGTCGATCGGCTGCCCACGCGCCATGGCGGCTTCGGGCTTTTCAACATCCGTGAGCGCCTCAAGCTGATGGGTGGCAATATCGACATCCATTCCGTCATCGGCGAAGGGACCACGGTGCGCATCCGCGTGCCGCTCAAGTCGCAGCACGGGTTGTTTGACGAGGCCCTGCGCGCCTGAAACCCGCGCGGCCCGTAGCGAGGGAAGCGCATGCTGGTGGAAAGGATCTGGGCCGCGAACGACCTGCGGAATTTTCATTACCTGGTGGCCTGCTCGCAGACCGGCGAGGCCTTGATCGTCGATCCGTTGAACGCGAAGCAATGCCTCGACGCCGCCCGCCAGCACGGCTTCAGCATCACGCAGGTGCTGAACACGCATGAGCATCTCGATCACACGGCCGGCAATGCCGACGTGGTGGCCGCCACCGGCGCCAGGGTGATGGCGCACGCCCGCGGCGCGAATCGCATCGGCGGCGTGAACCGCGGACTGGCGCGCGGCGATGTGATCAAGGTGGGCAAGACCGTGGAGCTCGAGGTGCTCGACACCCCCGGGCACACCTTCGCGCACGTCTGCCTGCTGGCGCACGGCGACGCGCCGGCGCTGTTCTGCGGCGACACGCTGTTCAATGCCGGCGCCGGCAATTGCCACAACGGCGGCGATGCGGGGCTGCTCTACGAGACCTTCGTCAACCAGCTCGCCAAACTACCCGACAATACGCGCGTGTACCCGGGGCACGAGTACATGGCGCGCAACCTCGGCTTCACGCTCGACCGCGAGCCGGGCAATACCGAGGCCGCGCATGCGCTGGCCGCGGCGCGTGCCGTGGACCCGGCCGCCGCGCGCGTGACCACGCTCGGCGAGGAGAAGCGCGTCAACACCTTCTTCCGGCTGCAGAACCCCGAGATCATCGCGCGGCTGCGCGAGAAGTTTCCGGAGATCGGCGACAAACCCGATGCGCGCACCGTCTTCGTGAAGCTGCGCGAGCTGCGCAACAGGTGGTAGTCAGCCGCGCCGCGCGCGGTCGATGATGTCCTGGAGCTCCCGTGTCACGGGCATGGGCTGAAATGCGCTGACGTCGGTACCACCGGTGTTTCCGGCAGGCACCAGCCCCACCCGCCTGCACGTAGGGTCGGATGTTGTCCGCGAAACTGGCCATGCTCATGCGGTGAATTCGCCTCGCCCGGCGGGATAGTGCTTCTCCCAATTGCGGCCGTCCACCTGGCTGACTTTCAGGCCGGTGACCGTGGGCGAATCGATGCAGCGCGCGTTCACGCTGAAGCCATCGGGATGGGAGCGCGGCACGTAGAAGGACTTCACGCCGCAGGTGGCGCAGAACAGGTGCTTCGCGGTCCCGGTGTTGAACGTATAGGTGCTCAGCGCCTCCCGGCCCGCGACGAGGCGGAACCGGTCGGCGGGCACGATGAGGTGCAGGTAGCCGAGACGGCTGCACATCGAGCAGTTGCACTCGTCCACCGGCAGCTCGGCCGGCGCGTCGACTTCGAAACGGACGCGGCCGCAGTGGCAGCCGCCGGAATGCGTGACCATCATGTTCGCTCCGCAGGCAGGCGCAGCCGCGCGGCAAGCATGGGCGCCACGCCCATGAACGCGAGGCCCAGCAGCATCAGTCCGCCGCGCGCCAGGTTGTAATCCTCGAGGATGCGGTCCCAGCCGAAGCCGAGCGCGCGGCCCAGCAGGCACTCGAAGGCCAGGGTCAGCAGCACCCAGATCACGCCGGCGGTGACCTGCATGCGCCGTGTGTGCGCCGCCATCCAGCGCGCGGCCAGCCATGCGATCGCGAACACGATGAGGCAGCCGACCAGCACCCCGAGCTGGCGCGCGCGCAGGTCTCCGAGCACCGGTGCGATGAACACCTCGCGCACGAAACCGTGCAGGGTTTCAAAGAGCATGATCAGCATCCAGGCGAGCGTGGTACGCCGCCAGAAGGCTACGTCGTCGGTGAGGCCTTGCGATCCAGTACCCATTGCAGCGCGTCCGCGGCGCCGGCGTCTTCGGGCCGGCCACGCTTGCGCAGACCGATGATGACCTGTTCCAGTTCCTCGCGCTTGCGATTCTGGCCGAGCTTCCACTTCACCTTGCGCGCGCGCACGGTGAGCGTCAGCGCGCGGATCTGGTTGAACGCGCCGCGGTACATGGCGTGCGCCGCGCTCACCTCGGTGTGTGCGCCTTCCGGCTGGTAGTGCTGCATCAGGCGCTGCTGCTGGGCGGCCAGCACTTCCGGATCCTCCGAGACCACGGCGTCGCATTCGAAGATCACCGCGCGGTGATAGGCGGTCGCGAACATGGCGTTGCTCGGGTGGATCCAGTGCGACGGGATCGTGCCCAGCACCTCGTCGAGCTCGAAGGCGCACTTGTCGTTGGCCGCGAGGTCCGCGAGCTGTTCGTCGGAACGATGCAGGTGGATCTCGATGCGCTCGCCCAGGAACAGGAAGGGATATAGCCCGATGTGCGGCTGGCCGTCGGCGCCGGCCGTGACCAGGCGCCCGAGCCGCTGGCGCGAGACGAAGTCGTGCAGGTCGGAGTCGGGTACGTCGGCGTAGTAGTCGTAGAAGATCATGGCGGCGTAGGGAAGTTAGTCGGGGTGGCACGGTAGCAGAACCCGGGGCGCGATCCCCGATACGGTCCCGCGCCGTTTGCCGCAACTGTCCCGGCCGCAGAACGAGCTAGCGCCTCGCGCGGTACGTCCCCAGCCCGAGGCAAAGCCACCCGCCCAGGAAGGCCACCCCGCCGACGGGCGTGATCATGCCTAACCACTTCGTGCCGGTCGCCGCGAGGAGGTAGAGGCTGCCCGAGAACAGCACGATCCCCGCGACGAACAGGCCGCCGGCCACGCCGAACAAGCGGTGCTGCCAGCGCGCCCAGCCCCACGCCGCCGCGCACAGCGCGAAGGCGTGGTACATCTGGTACCGCGCGCCCGCCTCGAAGGCACCGAGCAGCTCCGGGCCGACCTGGCCCTTGAGCGCGTGCGCGCCGAAGGCGCCGAGCGCCACGCCGGTGAACCCGGCCAGCGCCGCGCACAGGTACAGGCGGCGGTCCACGCGGGTCAGAACGCCTTGCCGTTGACCTGTTTCACCGGCACGGAGTCGGCCGCGAAGTCATCGAGGCAAGACTGCCGAGCCTGCCGCAACGCGAGCAGTTGCACGCATAGGCCTCGGTGATCTCGCCCTCGACTTCGTACGCCACCTTGCCGCATTGGCAGCCGCCTCGGTATTGCATGAGTGCTCCGGGTCAGGAATCGACGGTTACCAGCAGGTTGGCGTCGCGCGCCAGCAGCCACCGGCCGGTGGATTTTCTCAACAACGTCAGAGTATGCCCGGCCCGCTTGATGGCCTTGCCACCACCGGGCGGGATCACATCCACCGTGAGCCGGCTGCGCATGAAGGCCCAGTCGCCGAACACCTGGATTTCCTGGATCTCGCTCTCTGCCTTGAACTGCGGCTTCGGCGCGCCGGGTGAGGGCCGCGACATCTCGGCAAACTTCTGCTTGCCGAAGGGCGGCTGCCCGGCGACCAGGAACACCACGTCGTCGGTCATCAGGCCGAGCACGGTGTCCACGTCGCCTGCCTGGGTCGCGGACATCCAGGTCGCCACCAGGTCGCGGATCTGCTGTTCGTCGGAAGCGCTCATGACTCAGCGCTTGCCGGACTCATCGGTCCTGGGCGGCGGCGCAGCCGGCGCCACGAAGCTCACCGAGCCCGCCACCGCGCCCATCGGCACGGCGCCGCCGCGAACGAAGAACTTCGCGGGTGCGACACCGGCCGGCAATGCGATTCCATTGCGCATTTCCTTTTGCCACTGCTGGATGTCATTGAAGGTGTTGAGCTGCTGGCTACCGAGGATCCCCGCGGCGGCCTCGCCGATGCGCTTCTGGTAATCCTCTTCCCAGTCGGTCATCGCCTTGAAGTACTTGTCGCTGGCGCCGTCGGTCTCCGCATAGGCCGGCAGCGGAATGCGCGCCCGCTCTTCGACATAGGCCGCGCGCAGCTTCCTGCCCTGCTCCGCGGTCAGCGGCGAGTCGTTGGCTTCGAGCTGGCGCGCCAGCATTTCGAACTCGGCGCGCGCCGGCATCGACTGTTGGTATTCCTCGAGGGACTGCGCCTTGACGGGGCCGATCAGGGCCTCGATGGCGTCCCTGTTCTGCTGCTGCACCTCGGCGATCGTGCGCTCCGAATCAGCCGGATCCATGCCTGGCCCGAATTGATCGAAACCAGCGAGCTGCTGCGCCGTGAGCAGGTCGATCAGCTTGCCGGCGGTGTCCTTGTCGAGGCCGAGCTCGCTGCCGAGGTCGGCGTACATGCGCTTGTTGGCGGCGAGAATCTGGGCGCGCATGACTTTCTTGAATGCCGCCGACCGTTCGGGCGGCTGACCCTGCCACACCTCGTGGGCTGATCCAGGTCCGGATTCCGCGCTGATCGGCTGGCCTGACGGAACGGGTGGGGGCGGCGCCGCATGGACCGGCCCATCGCCGAATCCGCCCGGGCTCGCCATGCGCTGCTGCGCGAACAGGCTGCGCGCCCGCTCGAGCTCGGCGAGACGCGCCTGCAGCGTGCGATTCGCCTCTTCCACTTTGGCAGCCTGGGCGCGCTGGGCGTCCAGCTCGTGCCACAGATACAAGGAACTGGCGGCGCAGGCGGCCGCGGCGACGGCGAGACCCAGAACCGGTGCCTTCATTTTTCTTCTCCCTCCCCGCGGGATATTAGTCCGCCCCCGGCACCTTCAGCAGCAGGTCGATGTACGCGCCTTCGATCAATTGTTCGGGCTGAATCCCGAGCCGATCCATGAGGTCAGTTGCCTCGCGAATCCCGTGTTCCGCGGATTCATCGTCCACCAGGACGACTTCGAGCTCGAGAAAATGGCCGAGACCTTCGACGCGGTCCAGGTGAACGCGGGTACGCCCGACCAGGTAGAGAGTGCGGTACTTGCGGATTCGGCCGATTTGTCCGTAGGCCATCGAAAGCGATTCACGTAACGACTCGGGTGCTGAGGTGGGAGAACGTATATAGAACGACTCCTTGGGGCCCGCCTGGTTCAATCGCTGGTAAAAAATCAGCTCGCCGGAATCGTTGGAGAAGGCGCGCAGCTTCAGCCGGCCGTTGTCGCAGGCGAAGAAGGTATCGTCCTGGGCGATCTCCAGCGGTCCCTCGGAGGCAAGCTCGGCCACTTTGGGGCCAACGAGCGCCACGTTCTCGATCCGCGCCTTGATTTCGATGTTGCGCGCCATGGAGGCAGCCGGGGCCAACGCTACTTCTTGAGCCGCACGCTGCCCGCGCTGCGGGGCACTTCGTTGGCGCGCAGCGCCGCGTCGACCGAGAAGCGGCCGGCGCCGTAGGTGGCGAGGTACAGGCCGATGACCACCAGGCAGCCGGACGGGAAGATGCCGCGCATGCCGCCGTGGTGGTCGACCATGACGATGGCGATGCCGAAATGAATGGCGCACAGCACGCCCGCCCAGCGCGTGAACAGGCCCAGCACGAAGGCCGCGCCGATCGCCAGCTGCAGGTACACCGACAGGGGCGCGAGCAGGCGCGGCGCCGGGAATCCGTGCGTTGCGAGGAAGTGGATGAACTCATCCATTCGTTCGCGGCTGGTGACGTTGTCCCAGACGCTCCACACCAGGAAGAGACCGACGAACAGGCGCATCAACAGCAACGCGAGGTCGCCGAGTTTCTGCGCGGAGCCGAGGAACACGAGTTTGCGCATGCCGCGCAAGACTAACTGCGCGCGATGGCGGGCGACAATCGCTCGGCATCACCGATTGCGTCGGCAATTGGCGACGCAGATTCGTCCTACGGGCCGGTGTTCGCGCGCTCCACGCGCGCGATACGTGTCTCGAAATGCCGATACCACTGGCGCCGCCCGGTCTCTTGCGCAATGCGGTGTTCGCCATGCGACTTCCACGCCTTGATGGCCTCGAGCGAACTCCAGTACGAGACGGTGATGCCAAAGCCATCGGCGCCGCGCACGCTCTCGACCCCGAGGTAGCCCGGCTGCAGTTGCGCGAGCTCGACCATCCGGTCCGCCATGGCGCCATAGCCGTCGTCCACGTCGGTGCGCGTGGACGTGAAGATCACCGCGTAGTACGGCGGTTGCGGCGTGCGCGCGAAGCCGCCCGCGCTCATTTCGGGCGCGCCAACAGCGTGACGTAACCCGGCTGCGCGGCGACGCGGTCTAACCACTCGCGCACCCGCGGGTACGGCGCGAGGTCGAGGCCGCCGTCGCCGGCCACGTGCGTGTAGGCGTACAGCGCGATGTCCGCGATGGTGTAGCGCTCGTTGACGAAGAATTCCCGGCCGGACAGGTGCCCCTCCATGACCGCCAGCGCCGCGCGC
Source organism: Steroidobacteraceae bacterium (assembly GCA_035701825.1). GTDB lineage: Bacteria > Pseudomonadota > Gammaproteobacteria > Steroidobacterales > Steroidobacteraceae > CADEED01. Next base: position 10,292 of record DASSRK010000199.1, on the reverse strand, counting down.
CCCTTCGCGAGTCGCTCGGGCAGCTCGGCGCGGCGTGGATGATCGGCGGGAAAGTGCCGGCAGATGTAGCGCGGCGTCGCCACGTAGGGCTCGTGGCTGTACTGCTCGAAGAACATCCACTGCAGGACCTGCGCGCGGCCCAGCGGCGTCGCCGGCACGAAGCGCGAGCCTTCGGCGAGATACCAGAGGATGGCGTTCGACTCGGGCAGGCAGGTGCCGTCCTCGAGCTGCAGCGTGGGAATGCGGCCGTTGGGATTCAGCTTGAGGAACTCCGGCGTGCGCGTCTCGCCCTTGTCGATGTCGACGTTCGTCCACTGGTACGCCTGGCCCAACTGCGCGAGCAGCAGGCGCACCTTGTAGCCGTTACCGGAATCGAGATAGTCGAAGAGGTGCATGGGAGGTTCCTGGATGTTGGTCGGTGCGGCCCGGAAGTATCGACGCAAGCGCCGCGCGGGGCGAGGCGCAAGGTTTTTCGCTGAGGCTAAGTTATTCTTGTTCATACCATGGCACGACGGCTTCCCCCTCTCAATGCGCTGCGCTCGTTCGAGGCGTCCGCGCGGCTCGGCAGTTTCGTGGCGGCGGCCGGCGAGCTGCGCGTCTCGCCGGCCGCGGTCAGCCAGCAGGTACGCCGCCTCGAGCGTTACCTCGACACCACGTTGTTCCAGCGGATGGCGCGCGGCCTGGTGCTGACCGAGCAGGGCCGCGACTATCTACCCGAGCTGTCGGCGGGCTTCGACCTGCTGGGCGAGTCGACCGCGCGCCTGCGCGCCAAGCGCGCCGACGGCGTGCTCACGCTGACCACGCTCGCGGGTTTCGCCAACGGCTGGCTGCTGCCGCGGCTGCACCGCTTCCGCGAGCGCGCGCCGCGCATCGACGTGGTGCTGCGCACTTCGCGCAACCTGGTGGATTTCCGGCGCGATGCCATCGACCTGGCGATCCGCTTCGCGCCCGGGCCCGGCCGCGGGCTGCACGGCGAGCTGCTGTGCCGCGAGGAGCTGTTCCCGGTGGCGAGCCCGTCACTGTTCGGCGGCGGCCGCATGCCGGGCACGCTCGAATCGCTCGGCGAATACCCGCTGCTCGACGACACGGATGCCGGACCCGACCAGCCCTGGCTCGGCTGGCGCGGCTGGTTCGAACGTGCCGGCCTGCCGACCACCGGCGTCGCGCGCGGCCTGCAGTTCAGCGATTCCATCGTGCTGATCGGGGCCGCGGTCGCCGGGCTCGGCGTCGGCATCGGGCGTTCCCCGCACGTCGCGCCCTTGCTGGCGCGCGGCCAACTGGTGCGCGTGACCCAGGAGACCTGGCTCTCGCCGTGGAGTTACTTCCTCATGGCGCCACCGGCGCACTTCAAGCGCCCGGTAGTCCGTACGTTCGTCGACTGGGCCCTGGAAGAAGCGCGCAGTTCCGGCGATCTGCGCTGAATCGCGTCCGGCGCGCGCGTCAGCAGCAGGTCAGCTGCAGGCGCGTGCGTGCCGCCGACAGCAGCGCGCGCGAGTAGCGCTTGTGGAAGCCAAGCAGCACATGGAACGAAGCGCCCAGCTTCTTCGTGCCGCTGCGCGGGTCGACGCGCGGCACGATGGCCGAACCGAAATACAACCGGGTCGCACCACCGCCGGGAGCGGACTCGACCATCAACCAGGAACGCGTGTTGCCGATGAAGTCACGCAGCAGCAGCTGGTTGGGCGCGCGGGCCTCGACCGTCCAGGCGGCGAAGGATTCGCGCTGGCCGCGCGCCAGTTGTTGCGCTTCGCCGTCGGTCGAGGGGCGGCGTGCCAGAAACTTCAGCAGGGCGCGCTCCAGCTTGAACAGCCAGGTGGTGTAGAAGGCCGCGACGAACTCCGCATGGGAGAACTGTCCCGGCAGGTCGGCGGCGTAGCAGTCGGCATACCCGCCATCGCCGGCATAGCGCGCCAGCAGCGCGTGCGCGGGCATGGGCTTCGGGGCGATGCCTTCCATCTCAGAGAGCCAGCGGGGTTTCGAGATGGCGCGAATACATCATGTCGCGATGCTCGAGCAGCACCGGGTCGAGCGCGGCGCGCGTCTCCTCGTCGAGCCATTCCAGCGCGGCGCGCAGCGTCGGGCTCATCGCGCACTGCGCCTCGGGCAGCGGCTCGAACAGGCCCATGAACGTCGCGCTGTACACGTCCACCGCGCTCAGCCTGTCGCCGAGGTAATAGTCCTTGCCGGCCGCGCGTTGCGCGCGCAGCGCCGCCGCAACCTCGCCTAACAACTCGACCACGCGCGGCGTGTAGCGGCCCGCGTCGGCGGGGTCGTAGCCGTACTTGTCGCCGAGGAACCTGGCGACGCGTTCCGGGAAGCCGGCGCCCGCGGTGAGCCCGGCATGCACGGCCTGAAGGCGCCGGTTCCAGCCGAGGCCGCCCGGTCCGCAGAACTTGTCCGCCAGCGCGACGGCCTGCGCGCGCGCGTGGGGGTCGCCCGGCAGCAGCGCCGGCGTCGGTGCGAGCCGTTCGGCCAGCATGAGGATTTCTGCCCAGCCCGAGCGCGGCGGCTCGTCGTCGTACATCGCCACAGGCGCGCTCAACTGGCCCGCCCAGCTCTTGAGCGCCTCGTTGTCGTACACCAGTCGGACCGCGGAGAAGGCCAGGCGCTTGATGTGGAAAATCCCTTTGGCCGCTTCGCCCCATGGGCTCGGCACCTTGCCTAGCACCACCATGCGCAGTCCCTTGCGCGGAATCGCTTCTTCGACGCTGAGATATTCAAAAGGCATGTGTCGTCCTGAACATGGGCTCCGACAGTCTTGCTACCCCGCCAGCAGCCATCAAGCCGGCCACGGCGAATTCAGTCGCTGGTTTTGCTTTACAAAGTGCCCACGCCGAGCGCGGCCTGGTAATGCCGCAGGTCGCTGGCCGAAAAGCAGCAGAACACGACTTCGCGGAGCCGCGGCTGGCTCGCCAGATGGGCACGCACGGTTTCGACCGCGACGCGCGAGGCCAACGCGATCGGGTAGCCGTAGATGCCGGTGCTGATGCTGGGAAACGCGATGGTGGCGAGCGAATGCTCCGCGGCGAGTTCGAGCGAACGGCGATAGCACGAGGCGAGCAGCTCGGGCTCGCCCATCGTTCCGCCGTTCCACACGGGACCCACGGTGTGGATGACGTGGCGCGCCGGCAGGCGATAACCCTGCGTGATCTTCGCATCCCCTGTCTTGCATCCGTGCAGCAGGCGGCATTCGTGCAGCAGGCCTGGCCCGGCGGCGCGGTGGATCGCGCCATCCACCCCGCCGCCGCCTAACAAGGATGAATTCGCCGCGTTGACGATGGCGTCCAGCGCCAGCGTCGTGATGTCGGCCTGGATCGCGCGCAGTTCCACCGAGGCTTCAGTCGCAATGGAAGTAGAAGCGATTGCCGTCGAGATCCTCGACGGTGAACTGCGTGAGTCCCCAGGGCTTCTTCTCCAGGGGCTCGGTGATGTACGCGCCCAGCGTCTTCATGTCGCGATACACCGCGTCGATCTGCGGCGCGTGGACCCAGTGCACCGCCGGTTCGAACGGCTCTGCGCGGCGCCGCAGGAACAGCGAGGTGCTGTCGCGGTTGACCGCGCCGATCTCTTCGCCCGGGTACAACCAACCTATGTTGAAACCCCACTTGTCGCGGTAGTGCTGTTGCGCCCGAGGCACGTCGGTGACCGGCAATTCGGGCACCGGTGTACCGAAAGGCGTTAGCCCTGCTTTCGCCTGCATAAGAACTCCTTGGTCATTCGCCGCCACGGCGGCCGGTGGTGTTCTCTAGAATTCGCTGCATGACAAGACGCGGCTGGTTACTGTTCATCGCCCTCGGCGTGGTCTGGGGCATGCCCTACCTCCTGATCCGCATCGCCGTGGGTTCCATCGACCCGCTGGTGGTGGCCGGATCGCGCACGCTGATCGGCGCCCTGTTGCTGCTCCCGGTCGCCCTGCATCGTAACGCGCTGGCCGCCGCGTTTCGCCACTGGAAATGGTTGCTGGCATTTACCTTGATCGAAATCAGCGTGCCCTGGGTGTTACTGGGTCACGCGGAAACCCGCCTGAATAGTTCGACCGCGGGCCTGCTGATCGCCATCGTGCCGCTGTTCGCCGCGCTCATCGTCACCCGGCTCGGGCACGAGCGCCTGGAGTCGCGGCGCCTGCTCGGCCTGGGCCTGGGCTTCGCCGGCGTCGCACTGCTGGTCGGCCTCGACATCCACTTCTCGGACCTGCTGGCCGTGGCCGCGACCATTGCCGTGGCGCTCTGCTACGCGGTCGGGCCGATCATCATCGACCGCAAGCTGAAGGACGTGCCGGCCATCGGCGTGATCACCGGCTCGCTGATCCTGGCGACGCTGGTCTACGCGCCCTTTGCGCCGTTCCTCTGGCCGAAGGAGTTGCATGCGGACGCGGTCGCTTCGGTGGTGGGCCTCGGCGTGCTCTGCACCGCCGGCGCCTTCCTGATCTTCTTCGAGCTGATCGCGACCGTCGGGCCGGCGCGCGCCACCGTGATCACGTACATCAACCCCGCCGTGGCGATCATCCTCGGCGCGCTGGTACTCAGCGAGCCGCTGACCGCGGGCATGATGATCGGCTTTCCGCTGGTGATCCTGGGGTCGTGGCTCGGTACCACGCGCACTGCCGCTCCCAAGCCGGCCGCTGCGGCCGCGGTGGCTCGCCAGGCGAGCAGCTGATCCCGCCTCGCGAGGCTGCGCGCCCCGTCAGCCGCGGCCGAGGTAGATCAACAGCCCCCCGACCAGCAGGCAGGCGAGCAGCACGATGTTGCCCTTGCGCCGTTCCGCGATGAACTCCGGCGGCAAGCCGACCGCGTCGGCGCGCTTCTGTGCCTTGCGCACCTGCAGGAACAGCAGCAGGGCGCTCAGCAGGATGGCGGGAATCGCGATCCCGGCCTGGTGCCGCGGGAAGCGCGAGACCAGTAGATAGGCAAGGGCGGTCGGCGCGAGTGGCAGCAGGAACTCGCTCCACGAGGACCTGGCGCGCGCCATCAGGTCGGCCAGCAGTTGCGGGTCCAGCCGGCTGTTCGCGCGTTGCAGGATCTGCGTGTAGCCGAAGATGCCGCAGCCCATCGCGAGAATCCCGATGATTGTCAGGTCGCTTTTCATGTCACCTCGCTCCCGGAGTGTGAATACACGGCGGGCCGCGAAATGTCGACGCAGGCGCCGCGGCTCCTATAGACCCCGCTCTGCCGACACATATATAAGTATCGGCACCGCGCGCAAGGAACACCCCGGGTGGAGTTCTACACAAAGGCCTTCTTCGTCGCCCTCGCACTGATCGTCGGCTACCTGCTGATGCTGGTGCTGCAACCGTTCGCCGGGTCGATGGCCTGGGCCATATTCCTGGCCTTCATCCTGCATCCGCTGCATCGCTGGCTGTCGCGCAGGCTGCGCGGCCGGCCCGGCACGTCGGCCGGAATCATCACCGGGCTCACGCCGTTCGCGCTGCTGACGCCGTTGACCTTGCTGGGCGTCGCCTTCGCCAACCAGGCGCGCGGGTTGATCGAATACCTGCGCGGCCAGAACCTGCGCCTCGACGGCTCGATCCTGATGCAACTCGAGCAATACCCGATCATCGGACCCCCGGCACGCTGGGCTCGCGAAGAGCTCATGGTCAGCGCCGCGGACATCCAGGAGTGGATCACCAAGGCGGCCGAGGCCACGTTGCGCAATGTCGCATCGATGGGCGGCGGCGTGGTGCTGTCGGCGCTCGGCACGCTGGTGGGATTCTTCTTCATGCTGTTCCTGATGTTCTTCTTCCTGCGCGACGGGCCGGCGATGTTCGCGCGGCTCAAGCGCCTGATCCCGGTACCGAAGGAGCATCGCGAGCAGCTGTTCGATCACCTGGCGAGCGTCACACGCGGCGTGTTCTACGGCATCGGGCTCACGGCTTTCCTGCAGGGATTGCTGGTCGGCATCGGGTTCGCGATCGCGCAGCTGCCGTCGCCGGTGGTGTTCGGCGTGCTCGCGGCGATCCTCGCGTTGCTGCCGGCCGGCGGCGCGGCGCTGGTGTGGATTCCCGCGATGCTCTACCTCGGCGCCACCGGCCACTGGAAGATGGCGACGTTCATGCTGATCTGGGGCGCCATCGTTTCGACCTCGGACAATTTCATGCGGCCGATCCTGGTGTCGCGATACGCGCCGGTGTCGGCCTTCACGGTGTTCGTGGGCGTGGTCGGCGGCATCGCGGCCTTCGGCACCATCGGCATCGTCGTCGGGCCGGTGTTCCTGGCGCTGGTCGCGGCCATCCTGCAGTACTTCGACGAAAGGGTCATCGAGCCGGCGCAGCCGGAGCTGAATGCCCAGGCCCAGGAGGACCTGAAGCCGTCGGCGCCGACCTGAACCCCCCTCGCGCGCGCAGCAAGCGCCACCGCGTCGCGTGTAAGTCATCCCGCGGACAGCGGTTTATTCGCCTTCGAATTCCGCCGGTCAACCCGTATCATTCGCGCCCCAATGACCGACACCTCCGCCATCCTTTCGGGTCTCAACGACGCGCAGCGCGCGGCAGTCACCGCGCCGGTGGGCCCGGTGCTGGTGCTCGCCGGCGCCGGCTCCGGCAAGACGCGCGTGCTCACGCATCGCATCGCCTGGGTGATCGCGACCGAGGGCGCGTCGCCGCACTCCATCCTCGCGGTCACGTTCACCAACAAGGCGGCGCACGAGATGCGCGGCCGCATCGAGAAGTTGTTAGGCGTGCCCGGCAGCGCCATGTGGGTGGGCACGTTCCACGGCATCGCGCACCGCCTGCTGCGCCTGCACTGGCGCGAGGCCAACCTGCCGCAGAGCTTCCAGATCCTCGACGGCGAGGACCAGCTGCGGCTGATCAAGAAGATCGTCAGGGGCATGGAGCTCGACGAGACCCGCTGGGTGCCGAAGGAAATCCAGTGGTTCATCAACAAGAACAAGGACGAGGGGCTGCGCCCGGCCGCCATGAAGGACGCCGGCGATCCCACGCGCCGCCAGATGATCCGCCTCTACACCGAGTACGAGGCGCAATGCGCGCGCACCGGCGTGGTGGATTTCGCCGAGCTGCTGCTGCGCGCCTACGAGCTGGTGCGTGACAACGCCGCGCTGCGCGCGCATTACCAGCGCCGTTTCCGGCACGTGCTCATCGACGAGTTCCAGGACACGAACTCGATCCAGTACGCGTGGGCGCTGCTGATGGCCGGGCCCGACGGCGCGCCCTTCATCGTCGGCGACGACGACCAGTCCATCTACCGCTGGCGCGGCGCGCGCGTCGAGAACCTGACGCGCTTCTCGCGCGACTACCCGGCCGCGAAGATGTACCGCCTGGAGCAGAACTACCGCTCCACCGGGAACATCCTCAAGGCCGCGAACACGCTGATCGCCAACAACACCGGGCGCCTCGGCAAGAACCTGTGGACCTCGGGCGCCGACGGCGAACGCATCAAACTCTACGGCGCGTTCAACGAGCGCGACGAGGCCGATTTCGTCATGAATCGCATCCGCGAGTGGGTGAACCACGGCGGGCTGCGGCGCGACGTGGCCATTCTCTATCGCTCCAACGCGCAGTCGCGCGCCTTCGAAGAGGCGTTCCTGTCGGCGCGCATTCCGTACAAGGTGTACGGCGGCCTGCGGTTTTTCGAGCGGGCGGAAATCAAGGACGCGCTGGCCTACCTGCGCCTGGTGTCCAGCCGCGCCGACGACGCATCGTTCGAGCGCGTGGTGAACCTGCCGACCCGCGGCATTGGCAACACCACTCTGGACAAGATCCGCGAGCAGGCCAAGGTGGCGGGCACGCACCTGTGGACCGCCGCCGCGCATTGCGTGGCCACCGGCGCGCTCGGGCCCAAGGCCGAGGCGGCGGTGAACGGCTTCCTGAAGCTCATCGACCAGCTCGCCGGCGACATCTCCGGCCTGGAGCTGCACGAGCAGGTCGACCACGTCATCAACAACTCCGGCCTGGTCGAGCACCACAAGAAGGAAAAGGCCTCGGATCGCGGCGAGGCACGCGTCGAGAACCTGAACGAACTGGTGTCCGCCGCGCGCGGCTTCGAGCCCGACGTGGCGAAGCCCTCGGAAGGCGGCGAGGACGAACAGCTGCCGCCGCTCGAGGCATTCCTGGCGCACGCGGTGCTCGAATCCGGGGAGGGCCAGGCGGCCGAGTGGGAAGACTGCGTGCAGATGATGACGCTGCACACCGCCAAGGGCCTCGAGTTCCCGGTGGTGTTCCTGTGCGGCATGGAGGATGGCCTGTTTCCGCACCAGCGCAGCATCGACGATCCGGAAGGCATCGAGGAAGAACGCCGCCTGTGCTACGTGGGCACGACCCGCGCCATGAAGCAGCTGTACCTCACCTATGCCGAGCAGCGCCGCCTGCACGGCATGGACAATTTCGGCATGCGCTCGCGGTTCCTCGACGAGTACCCGGAAGAGCTCATCGAGGAAGTCCGGCCGCGCATCCAGGTCTCGCGGCCGGTGGCCGCCGGGCGCTTCAGGCCGCCCACCGAGGAGCTCGCGCCCGGCGTCAAGCTCGGCGCGCGCGTGCGCCACAAGAAATTCGGCGAGGGCGTGATCCTGAAGGTGGAAGGCCAGGGGCCGCAGGCGAACATCCAGGTCAACTTCGCCTCGCTTGGCGTGAAGATCATGATGCTGGAATACCTCGAGGTAGTTAGATGAGCTTCGGCGCGAAACTCGATGCGGCCTGGAAGGCCAGCAACTCGCTGGTGTGCGTGGGGCTCGACCCCGAGCCGAAGAAGTTCCCCGACCGCTTCCGCGAGGCACCCGGGGGGATCTTCGAGTTCAACAAGGCCATCGTCGATGCGACCCGGGACCTGGTGTGCGCCTACAAGCCGCAGTTCGCGCACTACGCCGCGCACGGCGCCGAGAACCAGCTCGAGCACACCATCGACTACATCAAGGCCACGGCGCCGGACGCCATCGTGATCCTGGATTCCAAGCGCGGCGACATCGGCAGCACCGCCGAGCAGTACGCGCACGAAGCCTTCGAGCGCTACGGCGCCGATGCGGTGACCGTGAATCCCTATCTCGGCCGCGACTCGGTCGAGCCCTTCCTCAAGCACGCCGACAAGGGCGTGATCATCCTGTGCCGCACTTCGAACCCGGGCGCCAGGGACCTGCAGGACTTGAGCGTCGGTCCCGGCCGGAAGCTGTACCAGCACGTGGCGCAGGTCGTGGCGAAGGAGTGGAACACGGCCGGCAACTGCATGATCGTGGTCGGCGCGACCTATCCCGAGGAGCTCGCGGACATCCGCAAGCACACCGGCGACTTGCCTTTCCTCGTGCCGGGCGTCGGTGCACAGGGCGGTGACGTCGCCAAGGTGATGGCGGCGGGCAAGACCGCGTCGGGCACCGGCCTCGTGATCAGCTCATCGCGCGCGATTCTTTATGCCAGCTCGGGCGACAACTTCGCCGAGGCGGCACGCAAGGCGGCGCAGGACCTGCGGGATTCCATCAACGCGCACCGATAACGGGGACATCAGCGGCTGCATTCGCCGTTTGCCGAGAGGCAGAGGTAGTCGGACTTGGGGACCACGTTGGGTGGCCCGGACGGCGGCGCGTTCAGGTCGGGCACCAGGATGCGCCAGGCCTGCGTCGGATGCGCCACCGCCCAGAACGGCGCGGCGATGCCGGGCGCCACCGGCTGCATGGATTTGAGCGGCAACAGCTTCTGGCGCGAGCCCTCGACCACCACGGTGTCGTTCTCGGTATCGGGCGCATTGACCGCGGCCGCGAACTCGGACGGCAGCATGTACTGGCGGACGTCGCCGACGTGCAGCTTCAGCGGCGCGGGCGAGAGCGCGCCGGGCCTGGCGACCCCGGGTTCGGTCTTGGGCGCAGCGCTGTTGCGCTTCGGGGGATCGGCCGCGACAGACGTTGCGGCCAGCACCAGCATCATCCCGATGGAACCCGCGAGCCTGATGTCCATGGTGACCCTTCTAACTTGATTCCATTGCGACTGGAAGTGTCAGCGGATGGTTCCAACCGGGCTTGTCAGCGTTTTCCATTGGACGACGCCCGCCGGCGGCCACGAGCGACGCGGTCCCGGCCGGGCCGCGGCTGCGGCTACAATAGCGCCCCCATGAAGATCGTGATACTCGGCGCCGGCCAGGTCGGGCGCACAGCGGCATACCACCTGTCGCGCGAAGAAGCCAATGAAGTCACGGTCGTCGACACCAACGAAGAAGTGCTGCGCGACCTGCAGGATCGCCTCGACATCCGCACCGTCGCCGGCAACGCGGCCTATCCATCGGTGCTCGAGGCCGCGGGTTGCGCCGCCGCGGACATCGTCGTGGCGCTCACCTCGAGCGACGAAGTCAACATGATGGCCT
>DASSRK010000198.1:0-86266 GCA_035701825.1 Steroidobacteraceae bacterium | reverse complement strand
CCGACGAAGCGGTACAGGTCGTCCTGCGGGCGAACGCTGCGGTCGAAGACCGTCAAATCGAGCCCCGACCTGAGCACCGGGGCTGGCGCCGGAACGGGCGCGGCCGCGGGCCCCGGGGGTTTCGCAGGTTTTGACGTGGAGCCCGCGCAGGCTGCCAGGCCGACTGCGGTGAGCACGGCTGCCGACACCGTGACGACGAGACGATTGGACATGGAGATCCCCGGAAAATCTGGCTGCGAGGGGACCGAGTATAAAAAAAGCCCCAAGCTTTGGGGGCTCGGGGCTCGAAGGCGGACTTTCGATGAAGGGAAAGAAGTCCGCTAGGGGATACGGAGAGTCAATGCAGTCGCGCGACCTGCAATATCTTGATGTCCTCGGCGTCGATCTCGAAGTTCGCGGCCAGCAAGCGGCGCAGTTCCTTCGAATCCTTGCGTTCACCGAGCGGGTGCGTCAGCTCGATCACGCCACTCCATTCGCTCGAATGCGCGGGTTCAGCGCTCGTGACAAAGTGCGTGTAATAACGGGCTGCCATGGGTGGAAAGCGTAGGCCCGCGACCCCGGGTGCGGCTGTGAGCCGCTGCACAGAACCCCCGGGCGCGAGGTGAGACTTCCATCACATATGATCGAGGTCGTGACGCGTTATCGACCGACAGAGAAACCCGGATCCCAATTCATCACGCCCGCGGGCGCGGCACGCCTCAAACAAGAGCTCGACGAGCTGTGGCGCGTGGAGCGGCCGCGCGTCACGCAGGCCGTCTCCGAGGCCGCCGCGCAGGGCGACCGCTCCGAGAATGCCGAGTACACCTACGGCAAACGCCGCCTGCGCGAGATCGACCGGCGCGTACGTTTCCTGCGCAAGCGTCTCGACGGCATGACCGTGGTCGACAAGCCGCCGAGCGACCGGCAACGCGTGTACTTCGGCGCCTGGGTCACGCTCGAGGACGAAGACGGCAAACAACAACGCCACCGCATCGTGGGCCCCGACGAATTCGACATGGCGGAGGGGTACATCAGCATGGACGCGCCGCTGGCGCGCGCGCTGATGCGCCGGGGCCTGGACGACGAGGTGCGCGTCGAGCTGCCCGGCGGCCCGCGCAGCTTCGTGGTGGTGGCGATCACCTATGAATAGGTGATCGCCCCCGGGTGCGCTAGACGCGCACGTTCTTGAACTGCCAGGGATCGGTCTTGTCGAGGTCTTCCGGGAAAAGGCGCTCGCGATCGTGCAGCGGCGTCCAGTCGGTGTAGGCGCCAGTGACCGTGCCGAGATACGGCAGCGCAATCTCGAGGTTGCGCTTGTAGTCGATCTCGTCGGGCTCGACCAGGCCGACGTTCGGGTTCTCCATGGCCCAGATCATTCCCGACAGGCACGACACCGTGACCTGCAGGCTGGTGGCATTGTTGTGCGGGCACAGCTTGCGCGCCTCCTCGATGGACAGCTGCGACCCGTACCAGTACGCGTTTTTCTTGTGGCCGGCGAGCAGCACGCCGAGCTCGTCGATGCCCGAGATGATGTCGTCCATCAGGATGCGCTGGCGATCCTGCAGGTGCCAGTTGCGGCCGGCGAATTCGTGCACCGACACCACGGCCGAATCGCTGGGGTGATAGGCGTAGTGGCAGGTGGGGCGATAGACCACCTCGGAGCTCTGGCGCACCGACAGGTAGTCGGCGATCGAGATCGACTCGCCGTGCGTGATCAGGAAGCCATGGAAATGCCCGGCCTTCGGCGTCCAGGTGCGCACGCGCGTCGCGGCGCCCGGCTGCATCAGGTAGATAGACGCGCCGCCGCCGAAGTCGTAGCGCTTGCCGTCGCGCGGGAAGTTCTTCTCGTGCGTGCCCCAGCCGAGCTCGGCCGGCTGCTGGCCCTCGCTGACGAAGCCGTCCACCGACCAGGTGTTGACGAATTCATTGACCTGCTTGGGCTTGTCGGTGACCTGCGTGTCGCGCTCGGCGATGTGGATCACCTTGATGCCGAGCTTGCGCGCCAGCTGGCCCCAGTCCTCGCGTGACTTGGGCGAACCGGCGTCGACGCCGGTGTCGTTGGCGATGTTCAGCAGCGCCTGCTTCACGAAGTGCGACACCAGGCCCGGGTTGGCGCCGTGCGTGAGCACCGCGGTGGGCGCGCGCGGATTGCTGGCACGCAGCGCCAGCGCTTCCTCGCGCAGCGCGTAGTTGGTGCGCTTCGCGTGCGGGATCGTGACGTCGGTATAGCCGCCCGGCCACGGCTCGATGCAGGTATCGAGGTACATGGCGCCCTTCGACCAGCAATACTTGATCAGCGCGATCGAGGACACGTCGACCGACACGTTGAGCACGAAATCGCCGCGCCCGATGTGCGCATCGAGCTCGCGCTGGTAGTTGTCGCGCGTCAGCGTGACCTTGACGACCTTGATGCCGTATTCCTCGGCTTCGCGCTTGCCGCGGTCGTCCGAGGTGATGATGGTGATGCGCTCCTTCGGCATGCCGATGTGCCGCAGGACCAGGGGCAAGGTGCCCTGGCCGATGCTTCCGAAGCCGATGAATATGAGGCGGCCCGGAAACTCGATGTGAATCTTCTCGCTCGGCATGATTGAACCCCGCTGGAACCCGTCGGAAAAACAGGGCCGAGAGGGTAGCAACCATCATCCGGTGTTGCCACCCAGCGGGGTCGATGCGGGTCGCTCGCCGGCGATCAGGCGCGCTCAGGAACCTGCGTTGCGCCAATGCGGCGGATACGTGCGCTCGTATCCCGGCAACGCTTCGACGCGCTGCAGCCAACGGCTGAGCGCGGGATAGTTCGCTTCCACCGGCAGGAAACGCGACGAGAGCTCGCGCGCTTCCGGCAGTGCGAGCGCGCGCAGCAACAGCTTGATGCCGGGATAGATCATGTAGTCGGCGGCGCCGGGCCGGTCGCCGACGATCCACGGGCCCTTCGACAAGCGTCCCTCGATGGTGCGCGCTTCGCCCGCGATCATGTGCATCGCGTACGTGCTCTCATCCGAATACGGATCGCCCTGCCGCTGCAGGAGCGCGCGCGTGATGCGCGTGACGAACGGCTCGATGTAGGCCTGGTACTCGCAGCAGACGCGCATGATGACCGCGCCTTCTTCCGGCGAATCGGCGAACAGCGGCTTCGCCGGGTACTTGCGCTCGAGGTAATAAAGGACGGCCAGCGATTCGAACACCACGTAGTCGCCGTCCTTGAGCACCGGCACGCGGCCGCGCGGCGTCATCGCCAGCATGTGCGGCGCCTTGTGCTCCTGCATCGCCAGTTGCAGCAGGTGGCTGTTGTAGCTCAGTCCCTTGTGCTCGAGCGCCAGCAGCACTCGCCAGGAATACGGGCTTCCACTTCCCCAATAGACGTCTATGGCCATGTGCAGCTCATGAATTGCCGCGGATTGTAAGATGCGGCATGCGCCCTTTCACTACCTTGATCGACGTCGATGCGTTGCGCGCACTGCGGCCGGCGGATGTCGCGCTGTTCGATTGCCGCGCCGAGCTCGGCGATCCGCATTGGGGCGAGGCGCGCTTCGCCGAAGGCCACATTCCCGGCGCGCAATTCCTGCAGCTCGATCGCGACCTGTCGAGTCCGGTCACGGCGGCGAGCGGACGGCATCCGCTGCCGGATCCGCAGGTGTTCGCTCGGCGCGTGGGCGCTCTCGGTGCCGGCGACGACCTGCAGGTCGTGGCCTATGACCAGGGCAATGGCGCCTACGCGTCGCGCCTGTGGTGGCTGATGCGCTGGATCGGTCATCCACGCGTCGCGGTGCTGGATGGAGGTATCGCCGCCTGGCGCGCCGCCGGACTGGCGCTCGAATCGGTGCGCGGCGCGCCACGCCCGCGCGACCTTGCGGTGCGCGTCGACGCGCGCGCGGTGGTCGACGCCGCGGCGGTCGACGAATTGCGCCAGCGCCCGGGCAACCTGCTGGTCGACGCGCGCGCCGCCGAGCGCTTCGCGGGCCGCAACGAAACCATCGACCCGGTCGCGGGGCACGTGCCCGGCGCGCGCAACCATCCGTTCAGCGACAACCTCGGAGCCGACGGCCGCTTCCTCGCCGCCGACGTGCTGCGCGAACGCTGGTCGATCTTGCTCGCATCCCGTGCGCCGACCGAGCTGGTGGCGATGTGCGGCTCAGGCGTCACCGCGTGCCACAACCTGCTGGCGCTGGAACACGCGGGCCTGGGCGGTGGACGGCTGTATGCCGGTTCGTGGAGCGAATGGATCCGCGATCCGCGCCGGCCGGTCGCCACCGGCACGTATTGAGCGCGTACCGGGCGTGAGATCGCGCTGAGACGGCATGCGCCGACGTTTACTTGCGGGACCCAAGTGATATCGTGCGCGCCAAAATGGCAGCCGATCCGAACCAGACCCTGGCCTCCACGCAGGAGCCCGCGCGCCGCGCCGACCGCCCCATCGCCTGGTCGGTGGAAGATTCGGCCGAGCTCTACCAGGTCAACGCCTGGGGCAAGGGCTACTTCTCGGTGAACGCCGCGGGCCACGTCGTGGTGCGGCCCGACATGAACCCGCAGCGCGAGATCGACCTGTTCGAAGTGGTGCAGGGACTCAAGGAACGCGAGCTGACCGCGCCGGTCGTGGTGCGCTTTTCCGACATCCTCGCGCATCGCCTGAAACACCTGCACGACGCCTTCGCCCAGGCCATTGCCGAGAACGACTACCAGAATCGCTACACCGCGGTGTTCCCGATCAAGGTGAACCAGCAGCGACTGGTGGTCGAAGAGGTGTATCGCTACGGCAAGCCGTTCGGTTTCGGCCTCGAAGTGGGCAGCAAGCCCGAGCTGCTGTCGGTCATGTCGATGACCGCGGACTCACCCGAGCGCCTGATCGTCTGCAACGGCTTCAAGGACGACAGCTACCTCGAAGCCGTGATCATCGCCACCAAGCTCGGCCGCACCATCATCCCGGTGGTGGAGAACTTCAGCGAGCTGCCGGCCATCCTGCGCATCGCCGAGAAGTACAACGTGCGGCCGCGCATCGGCGTGCGCGTGAAGCTCGCCAGCGAAGGCTCGGGCAAATGGCGTGAATCGGCGGGCGACAAGTCGAAATTCGGGCTGTTCATCACCGAGATCCTCGAGGCCGTGGAGATCCTGCGCGGCAAGAACATGCTCGACTGCCTGCAGCTCGTGCACTGCCACCCGGGCAGCCAGCTGCAGGACATCCGCCGCGTGAAGGACGCGATCAACGAGCTGGCGCACGTGTATGCCGAGCTCAAGCTGCTGGGCGCGGGCCTGCAGTACATCGACGTGGGCGGCGGGCTGGGCGTCGACTACGACGGCAGCGGCACGAATTTCCACTCTTCGATGAACTACACGCTCAACGAGTACGCCAACGACGTGGTGTACCGCATCGCCAGCGTGTGCAACACGCGCAAGATCGCGCACCCGATGATCGTCAGCGAGTCGGGCCGCGCGGTCGCGGCGCACCACAGCCTGCTGATCTTCAACACGCTCGGCAGCCAGGCGCTCGACCAGTTCCGCGTCACCGGCAAGGAAGACCAGGAGAACGGCGGCCGCGAATTGCCGCAGCCCGTGCGCGACCTGCTCGACGCGTACCACACGGTCACCGAGCGGCGCGTGGTGGAGTGCTACCACGACGCGCAGACCGCGCGCGACCAGGTGCTGCAGATGTTCAACCTCGGCCTGCTGTCGCTCGAGCAGCGCGGCCTCGCCGAGCGGCTCTACTGGGCGACCTGCGCGCGCGTGCGCGACCTGACGCGCAAGCTCGACGAGGTACCCGAGGAGCTCGAGGAACTGGAGTCGATCCTCTCCGACATCTACTTCTGCAACTTCTCGGTGTTCCAGTCGCTGCCCGACAGCTGGGCCATCGACCAGCTGTTCCCGATCATGCCGGTCCACCGGCTCAACGAGCGCCCGACCCGCAAGGGCGTGCTGGCCGACATCACCTGCGACTCGGACGGGAAGATAGACCGCTTCGTCAGCCAGCGGGACGTCAAGAAGACCCTCGAGCTGCACGCCATCACCGCCCAGGACGAGTACTACCTCGCGGCCTTCCTGGTGGGCGCCTACCAGGAGACGCTCGGCGACCTGCACAACCTGTTCGGCGACACGCACGTGGTGCACGTGCGCTTCCACGACGACGGCGGCTGGTGGATAGAGGAAGTGGTCAAGGGCGACACCGCCAACAAGGTGCTCGAGTACATGGAGTACGACGTCGCCGACCTGCATCCGGCCCTGGCGCGGGACTGCGAGCGCGCGGTGCGCGACGGCCGCATGTCGGTGGCCGAATCCCAGGCCATCAAGCGCTTCTACGAAGGCGAGCTCAACGGCTACGCCTATCTAGAATAAGTGCCCCGGGGTGCGATGGGCGCCCCGAAAGGGAGCGCTAACATGCACTGCACCATGCGCGAATCTCCCTGAAAACACTGGAATTGCTGCATTGGCGAGCGTTGTCATCCGCCGCGCCGCGCCCTTGTTTACAGCTTCTCGAAGCGAGGAGTAGCATCGCTCGCGTTCGATGCGTTCGATTGGCCGATTTTCCTGATGAGTCGCACGAACTACGGTGCAGGCCGCAGAGCCCCAAGAGCTAACGAAAGACCTAGTCACGTGTGCCTTGAAGCCTTGACCTGTTTTTAACTGACCGCGGTACATGCAGGGGCCGCGTACCTGCCGCTGTCCGCTTTTCGAGAGATGTCCGGGATGACGACGATCTACGTGGGCAACCTGCCCTTCTCCGCGACCGAGCAAGATATCAAGGTGCTGTTCGAGCGCCATGGCAAGGTCGATTCCGTAAAGCTGATCAACGATCGCGAGACCGGCAAGCCGCGTGGCTTCGGTTTCGTCGAGATGGGCTCGGGCGAGGCGCAAGCAGCGATCCAGGGCCTGAACGGCTACCAGATGAACGGCCGTCCGCTGCGCGTCAACGAAGCGCAGGAACGTCCGCCGCGCCCGCGCCAGGGTGGCGGTGGCCCGTTCCGCCGTTGATCCGCGCCAAGGGCTAACTACCAGCGATTCACCTTCGATCCGACCCCGCCGCGAGCGGGGTTGTTTTTCCGTTGCCGCTGCGCGGCAGCCACGGAGCCGTCGATGGGAATGCGAGCCCGGTCGTTGCTGACTTGCGCACTGGTCGCGTTGCTCGCGGCCTGTGCGTCCGCGCCGCCGCGACCGGCGCCGACCCCGCCCGCGCCGGCCCGCGACGCAGCCACCGCCGCGGCCATCGAAAAGGCGCTGGCCGGGGAACACCGCTCGGCCGAGAACCGCGCGCGCGACGCTCACCGTCATCCGCTCGACACGTTGCTGTTCTTCGGCATCAAGCCGGAGATGACCGTGGTCGAGGCCTGGCCCGGTCCCGGTGGCTGGTACACCGAGGTGCTGGCGCCACTGCTCGCGGAACGCGGCAAGCTGTACGCGGCGCAGGTGCCGGCGGCGCCCGGCAACGAGTTCGTGACCGCGAGCCTGGACGCCTTCGCGCACAAGCTCGCCTCGCGGCCCGACCTTTACGGCAAGGTCACCGTGACCACGCTCGGGCCCGGCGGCGGCGAGATCGCGCCGGCGCAGAGCTGCGACATGGTCGTGACGTTCCGCAACCTCCACAACTGGATGAGCCTCGGTTACGCACAGGAGGCCTTCGCCGCGATGCATCGCGCGCTCAAGCCGGGCGGCATCCTCGGCGTGGTCGAACACCGCGCGGATCCGTCCAAGCCGCAGGACCCGCGCGCCGGCAACGGCTACGTCAACGAGCAATACGCGATCGCGCTGATCGAGTCCGCGGGCTTCGTGCTCGAGGCGCGCTCGGAGATCAACGCGAACCCGAAGGACACGAAGGACTACGAACAGGGAGTCTGGAGCCTGCCACCTACCTACCGGCAGGGTGGCCGCGACCGCGCGAAGTTCGAGGCGATCGGCGAGAGCGATCGGTTCACGCTCAGGTTCAGGAAGAAGTAGTCGGCGGCGGACGGGGGGCGGGCGCCAGTCCCCTACCACATCTGTTTCAGGCGCGAGGCAACGTCGATGGTGCCGGAATCGGCGCCGGTGTCCTCTATCTTCACTTCGGTGTTCGAGCCCTGGAAGGTCTGCTCGTCGAAGCACCTGACCACTTTCTCCGTGAGGAACCGGCTGCGGCCACCATAGACGTGGCCGTCCGAGGTCTTCGGCTGGCTGGTGATCTGGAAGCGCAGCGGCACCACGCAGGTGAGTTCATTGCGCGCGCGGGTCATGGCCACGTACAGCAGCCGGCGCTCCTCCTCGATGAGCTCGGCCTTGCCGGTCGCGAACTCGTTCGGGAAGCTGCCTTCGACCACGTTCAGGATGTAGACGTTGTCCCATTCCATTCCCTTGGCGGAGTGGATGGTCGAGATCACCAGGTAGTCCTCGTCGTGCGAGGCCATGCCCGACAGGTCGCTGGTGGCGTTCGGCGGGTCGAGCGTGAGCTCGGTGATGAAACGCTCGCGGGTCTGGTACTGCGACGACAGCAGCTCCAGCTGGTCGATGTCGCCGATGCGCGTGTGCACGTGCTCGTACAGCCGCTCCATGTGCGGCCTGTAGAACTCGCGCGCCAGCGCCACCTGCCCGCGCCACTCGCGATTCGGCTCGCCCAGCAGCGAGAAGATCTCGCCGAACTTCTTCCACGCGATGCGCGTGTCGTTCGGCGGCTCGTACTTGTCGAACGAGGCCCAGGTGTAGTTGTTGGCGACGAAGTGATCGAGTGCCTTCTTGGCGTTGGCCGGGCCCATGCCGGGCATCAGCTGCAGCACGCGGAACGCGGCGATCTGGTTGCGCGGGTTGTCGACCCAGCGCAGCACCGACAGCAGGTCCTTGACGTGCGCGGCCTCGAGGAACTTGAGGCCGCCGTATTTCACGAAGGGAATCTTGCGCTTGGCGAGCTCGACTTCGAGCATGTCGCTGTGCGAGCCGCTGCGGAACAGCACCGCCTGGCGCTTGAGCGGCGTGCCGGCCTCGCGCGAGGCGAGGATGCGCGTGCAGATGCACTCGGCCTGGGTCGGCAGGTCGTCGACGGTCACCAGCTTGGGTCGCGGGCCCTGGCCGCGCATCGACAGCAGGTGCTTGCGGTACTGGCGCGGCGCGTCCGCCATCAACGCGTTGGCCGCGTCCAGCACGCTCTGGCTGGAACGGAAGTTCTGCGCCAGCGTGACCACCTCGGCCTTGGGGCGGAAGCGGTCGGGGAAGCCGAGGATGTTCTCCACGGCCGCGGCGCGGAACGAGTAGATGGCCTGGGCGTCGTCGCCCACCACGGTCATGCCCTGCCCGTCGGGCTTGAGCGCCATGAGGATGTCGCCCTGCAGCTTGTTGGTGTCCTGGTATTCGTCGACCAGCACGTGGTCGAAGTTGGCGGACACCGACCTGGCGATGCGCTCCTCGCTCATCATCGCGTGCCAGTACAGCAGCAGGTCGTCGAAATCGAGCACGCGGAACTGCGACTTGCGCTCGACGTAAGCCCTCAGCAGCCTGGCGATGTCCTCTTCGTGCGACGCGCACCACGAGTACTGGCTCTCGAGCGTTTCCTTGAGCGACTTCTGCGTGTTGACGCGATAGGAATAGATGCCGAGGCAGGTGTCCTTGCGCGGAAAGCGCTGGCCCTTGCCGGAAAAGCCCATCTCGGTGCGCACCGTGTCGAGCAGGTCGGCCGCGTCGGAGCGGTCGAGCACGCTGAAGGCCGGGTCGAGGCCGACGTGCTTGGCGTAGTGGCGCAGCAGCCGGTTGCCGATCGAATGGAAGGTGCCGGCCCAGGTCATGCGCTGCGAGATCGCGGAGGCCTTGCCGCCGAGCTTGTCGTTGAAGGCCTCGCGCATGATCTCGTTGGCACGGCGCTTCATCTCGGTGGCCGCGCGACGCGTGAACGTCAGCATGAGGATGCGCGCCGGATCGACGCCGCTCATGGCGAGGTGCGCCACGCGATGCGCCAGCGTGTTGGTCTTGCCCGTGCCCGCGCCGGCGACGATCAGCAAAGGCCCCGCGCGGAAGCCCTTCCCGCCGGGAAGCGGCTCGCCATAGGTCACTGCCCGGCGCTGCGGAGCGTTGAGACTTCCGAGTTGTTCGGCGGTAGACATCGATCCAACAATATACGAAAGCAGCCTCGTTTCCGGCCCGACTCACCCGGGAGGCGTGACGTCCGTCACGCGCGGGCGCCGCGAAATGTGACGCCTTTTTGATGTCCACCTGGGGTGCGGCACGGTGGCCGCGCCGGGAGCCGGGATTATGGGCGCGCGCGCTTCGGCCGGACAAGCGCGATCCGCGTTTTTTCAGGCGCGCAGCGCCTCCGCGCCGCGCGCCAGCCTCTTACTACTTTCCGAACTCCGCGGCGCGTGCAGGTACACTCGCGCCATGTCGATCGAAAGAAAAATCATCTACGAAGGCCGCGTCATCAAGGTCAGCGTCGACACCGTCGAGCTGCCGAATGGCATGAGGATCCCGCTCGAGATCGTGCGGCATCCCGGCGGCGCCGCGGTGCTCGCCGTCGACGCGCAGCAACGCGTATGCCTGCTGCGCCAGTACCGGCACGCGGCCGGCGGATACATCCACGAGCTGCCGGCGGGAAAGCTCGAGCCCGACGAGCCCCCGGAGAGCACCGCGCGACGCGAGCTGGTCGAGGAAGCGGCGGTCAGCGCCAGCCACTGGCAGTCCCTGGGTGCCTACTTCAGCTCGCCCGGCGTGTTCACCGAGATCATCCACCTGTACCTCGCCACGGGGCTGGTCCCCGCCGCCGCGGCCCCGGAGGCCGACGAGGTTTTCCAGGTCGAGTGGTGGCCGCTGGAGACCGCCGTGGAGCGCGCCCGCAATGGCGAGCTCACCGATGCCAAGACCATCATCGGCATATTGCGAGGGGCGGCACTTTTAAAAATTGCGTGAAGCGGCTCACAAGCCGCGATTCGGGGTTGCCGGAATGGTGTGTATGTCAAAACCCCGGACGCACGCCTCGGTCATACTTCGGGCGTGAGTGACGAAAATACAAAAGGCAAGCCGCCGCAGGCCGCCAATCGGCGCCGTGCGTCTCAGATCGTGCACGATGAAAGGGGTAATGCGCGGGTCGAGTGGATCGATGCCGGCCGGGCCGGGGTCCCGCTCGAACGCGCGCCGCTGGCCGTCGAGCCCTCGCCCTCGCGGGGCGACACCGCCAAGCTCTCGGTGGAGCGTACCCGCGCCAACGGTTTCGATCCGTACGCGCGGGTCGGTGCCGCGCACATTCCCGCGCCCAAGAAAGGTCCCGTGAAACGCGACCTTCGCAAGCTCGGCGAGTGGATCAAGCTGAAGCGCGAGCTCGACGCCCGCAAGCAATCCGGCGACGACGAAGGCGGCGCCGAGTAGACGCCGGCGCTAGGCGCACCTTTCTATGTGGTGCAGCTTGCGCGCATTGCTCAACCGGTAGAAACGCCGCAGTTCCGCGAGCAGCTCGTGCATTGCCGTGCGCGAGCCGCGCGCCAGCCCGCGGGCGACGCGACGGCAGAAGCGCTGCGCATACCACGAGGCCGTCTGGTACAGGCCGGCGCGATCCGCGGCCGCCGGGTCGATGCGCACGCGTTCGAACAACGCCCGATGCAGCTCGCGCGGAAACCTGCCCGCCCCCTGCTCGCGCAGCAGCCACGCGCACAGCACGTACTTGTCGACCTCGGCCTGCAACTCGAGCTCGAGCAGGGTGACCGGCCGGTCGAACGCGGCGCTCCACGCCACGTAGACGAAGTGGCTCACGCCCTCGGCCACCGTGAGGTAGTCCGCGAGGTTGTGCTGTGTGAGCGCGTCGAAGGGATCGCGCCGCGCGAGCCGCTCGAGCACCCGCGCATCGATGTACAACCCGAGCGACAACGTGTCCTCGTGTTCCGCCACGATCAGCTGTTCGTCGCTGGCGCGCGCCCCGGCGAACCCGGCCAGGCGCGCGCGGTCGGTGAGCAGGAATTGCAGCACGTCGGGGGTCGCGGGCAGGTCGTAGATCTGCGCGAGCGCGCCTTGCAGCGATGCCAGTGTCGCGGCGCTCATGGGGCGACGCCCGCCGCGTGCCTCAGTGCGCGCACGGGCTGCGCGCCGCGGGCGCGGGCTCGATGCCGAGCTTGCGCAACAGGCCGCGCGAGCGCTCGCTGCCGGTCTTCAGCCACAGCTCGTACAGCCGCAGGCGATCGCGGTCGGAGTGCTGGTAGGAGGTCTCGCTGATCTCGTTGAGCGCGTCGACCATCGGCGTGAACTTCGCGGCCAGCTCGGCGAATACCCGGCGCAGCACCTGCGCGCGCGACGGCCCGGCATCCGCGAGCGTGCCATAGGCGCGGCCACCCATGGCGATGTGGTAGTCGATGTCGACCAGCTTGCGGGCGAAGCCGGCGGAGAAGAATCCGGCGATGAACAGCGACACATCGCCGAGGCGCTGCAATCCGCGGAAACGCGCCTCGTGGGTCGGCGCCTCGAGCGCTTCGCCGAGCATCACCGCCAGCGGCTTGAGCCTGGCGCGAGGCTCGTTGCCGTCGCGCTCGAACAGGGCGTCGGCATCGGAGAACAGGGTCAGCAGGTTGACCACGTAGTGTTCGGTCTGGTCTTCGACCGCCACGTGCTGGTGGGTGAGCGCGTCGTGCAACGCGTCGCGAAAGAATTCCTTCAGGCTCGCAACCGGCTGGATCGTCATCGTTCACTCCGATCGACTGACCTCACTCGAACTTATCGGCAATCCTTACGTAACCATTGAGCGCCGCCGGGCGCATGCGTTCCGTGACGCAGCAGCCGTTTTCATCACGCGGCCCGTTCCGCCCACGGCGCACGGCTGGCAGCCGCCACCGCACAGTGCTGACGGCGACACGGTTCACACTACGGCAGCAACGCCACCAGCTCGTGCAGGCTCGCGACCACATGATCGGCGGGCGCGAGTTCGAGCGGCCAGTCGTGTCCCGCCCTGTTCACCCATACGGTTTTCATGCCGGCGGCGCGCGGACCGACGACGTCGGCCTGCGGTTCGTCGCCTACGAACAGGATTTCCGCGGGCCGCAGCGTCAGCGCATCCGCCAGCGCCTTGTAGGCGCGCGGGTCGGGCTTGGCGCAGCCGAGCCGCGCCGCGTGCAGGCTCACTTCGAACCGGTGCGCGATGCCGATGCGCGCGAGATCGGCATTGCCGTTGCTGAGGGTCGCGAGGCGATAGCGGGCGCGCAGCCTGTCCAGCGCCGGCAGTACGTCCGCGAACGGCACGCACTGGTTGCGCGCCGTGTGCCAGGTGGCGAACGCCTCGTTTCCTACCTCGCGCTCGTAGCCCACGGCGGCGGCGAGCCGCGACAGGGTTTCGCGACGCAGGAACGTGAGGTCATGGGCCTGGTGAGGTTGCTCGCGCAGCAGTTGCGCGCGGACCTCGGCCACGGCGTCCGGCGTGAAGCGCCGGGGGATCCGCGGGTATCGTGCTTCGAGCCAATCGGCGAGAATGCGCTCCGCGCGCGCCAGCACCGGCTCGATGTCCCAGAGCGTGTTGTCGAGGTCGAAGCAGATCGCGCGAATGGCGCCGTCACTCACGGCGCACAGTTTAACGGGGGATGCGTGCGCGAGCTGCTGTTGGTCACCGGGAACAAGAACTACTCGTCGTGGTCGCTGCGCCCATGGTTCCTGATGAAACACCTGGGGCTCGATTTCGCCGAGCGCGTGATCCCGCTCGACACGCCCGACTTCGCGCGCGACATCGCGGCGCTCAGCCCGACGCGCCGCGTCCCGCTCCTGCGCCACGGCGACCTCGCCATCTGGGACTCGCTGGCGATCTGCGAATACGCCTGCGAGCTCGCCGGACGCGGCTGGCCCGTGGACCGCGCCGCACGCGCCGTGGCGCGCTCGGCGTGCGCCGAAATGCACTCCGGGTTCGCCACGCTGCGCACACAATGGCCAATGAATGCGCGCGCGCTCGGACGACGCACCGCGCCCGACGCGGCGCGCGAGGCCGAGATCGCGCGCATCCAGGAACTCTGGACGGAATGCCGGCGGCGCTTCGGCGCGCGCGGCCCGTGGCTGTTCGGCGAGTTCAGCGTGGCCGATGCCATGTATGCGCCGGTGGTGCTGCGCTTCCGCACCTACGGCGCGCGGCTGGACGAGATGTCGTCGGCGTACGTCGCCAACGTCCTGGCCGATGCGCACATGCGCGCCTGGCTGGCGGGCGCCGAAGCCGAGCCCTGGACCATAGAACATTCGGAAATCGGGCGCGCCTGACAGCGCGCCGCGCAAACGGAGCATCAAGATGAAATCGTTGCTGACCCTTGCAGTGCCGAGCGTGGCCGTACTGACCGGCCTGGCGGGCGTCCACGGCGTGGCGCAGGCCGAAGCCTCGCGCGCGCTCATGCCCGCCGACCTGAACATGATGGCCCGCGTGAGCGATCCGCAGGTATCGCCCAACGGGCGCTACGTGGTGTACGTGCAGCGCGAGACCGACCTCGACGCCAACCGTGGCCGCAACGACCTGTGGCTGGTCGACCTGGATGCGGCCACGCCCAGGCCGCGCCGGCTCACGCAGAACCCGGCCAACGACACGCATCCGCGCTGGTCGGCCGACGGCGCGAACATCTACTTCCTGTCGTCGCGCGACGGCACGATGCAGGTCTGGCGCCTGCCCATGGCGGGCGGCGAGGCCGTGCAGATCACCGACTATCCACTCGACGTGGACAGCTTCGGCATCGCGCCCGGCGGCGATCGCATCGCGCTCAGCATGGAAGTGTTCCCCGCCTGCCTGGACCTCAAGTGCACGCGTTCGCGGCTCGATGCCGCCGGCGCCAGCAAGGTCTCGGCGCGCAGTTTCGATCACCTCTTCGTGCGCCATTGGGATACCTGGCGCGACGGTACGCGCTCGAACCTGTTCGTCGCGCCGGTGAACGTCGACGGCCGCGCGGGTTCCCCGGTCAACGTCAGCCATGCGCTCGATGCCGACGTGCCCTCCAAGCCCGACGGCGGCGCCGAGGAATACACGTTCAGCCCCGATGGCAAGCGGGTGGTCTTCAGCGCACGCGTCGCGGGCGCGGCGGAGCCCTGGTCGACGAACTTCGACCTGTTCGAGGTGCCCGTCGACGGCAGCGCGTCCCCGAGGAATCTCACCGCGGGCAACCCGGCCTGGGACACGCAGCCGGTATTCCTGAAGAACGGCGACCTCGCCTGGCTCGCCATGAAGCGCGCCGGTTTCGAAGCCGATCGCTTCTCGATCAAGGTGCGGCACGGCGACGCGGTGCGCGACGTGGCCGCGCAATGGGATCGCTCGGTGGCGCATCTGCAAGTGGCGCGCGACGGGCGCACGCTGCTGGCCACCGCCAGCGACACGGGCCAGGCGCCGGTATTCGCGATCGATCCGTCCTCGGGCCAGGTCACGCCCCTGTCGGGCGCGGGCTCGGTCGGCGATTTCTCGCCAGGCGTGCGCGGCACCGTGGCGGTGTGGCACGACCTCGGCACGCCTCCCGACCTCTATCTACTCTCGCCGCAGGGCGGCAAGCCGCGCCGTCTCACCAACGTCAACGCCGCGCTGCTGGGCCAGAAGACGCTCGGAGAATTCGAGCAGTTCAGCTTCAAGGGCTGGAACGACGAGACGGTCTACGGCTACGTCGTGAAGCCGCCGGGCCTCGCGGCCGGAAAGAAGTACCCGATCGCCTTCATCGTCCACGGCGGGCCGCAGGTGAGCTTCCAGAACCAGTGGAACTGGCGCTGGAACGCGCAGGTGTACGCCGCCCGCGGCTACGGCACGGTGTTCATCGATTTCCACGGGTCGCCGGGCTACGGCCAGGCATTCACCGATTCGATCAGCGAGCACTGGGGCGATCGGCCGTTCGAGGACCTGCAGAAGGGACTGGCCGCGGCGGTCGCGAAATTTCCCTGGCTCGACGCCGGCCGCGCCTGCTCGCTCGGCGCCTCGTACGGCGGCTACATGCAGAACTGGATCGCCGGCAACTGGCCGGACGGATTCCGCTGCATCGTCAACCACGCCGGCATCTTCGACACGCGCTCGATGTACTACACCACCGAGGAGCTGTGGTTCACCGAGTGGGAAAACGGCGGCCCTTACTTCGAGCACCCCGAGATCCACGAGCGCTTCAACCCGGCCAACTACGTGAAGAACTGGCGCACGCCGATGCTGGTCACGCACGGCGAGAAGGACTTCCGCGTGCCCTACAGCCAGGGACTCGGGACGTTCACGGCCCTGCAGCGTCGCGGCATCGAGAGCCGGTTCGTCGAGTTCCCCGACGAGAACCACTGGGTGCTCAAGCCCGCCAACAGCAACTTCTGGTACGAGACGGTGCTCGACTGGCTCGATGCGCACACCGCCGCACCGAAGTGAGCGCGGCCGGAGCGCCTACTCCGGCACCTTGTGCTCCACGCGGTTGTACTTCTGTGGTGCACTGCCGCCGCAGGAGTACGACAGCGAGTTGTGATCCTTGGCAAGCTGGATGTCGCAGGAGCCCGCGGCGCGCACGTCGTTGGGTTGCAGCGCCGACAGCAATTCCGGCTGCTCGACGAGGTTGCGCCACCGGTCCGGCTGGGTGAAGACATAGGCAATCTGCGCGATGTCGTTGCCGTGGCCGGTCGGCTCGAGCACCAGCAACCGCCCGGCGGTGCCGTTCTTCGTGGTGCGCTCCACGTACATGGTGTCGAGCCCGATCATGCGCGCGTACACCGGCACCAGCATCAGCCGATCGCCGGCCTCGTTGGTGTACTCGCCGCTCGCGGTCTGCATGAACTTGAGGTTGGCGCGCTTGACGGCTTCGCGATGATCGACGCATGCCACGAGGCCCGTCGCCATCAACACCAGCATGGTCGCCGTGTTCCAACTGCGCATGCGCTTCATCCTGCCTCGCGGCTCATCCGTAATAGGCGCGCCACTCTGCCTGATAGCCGGCACCGAGCGCGAGTAATTTCTCCAGTAACTCCGGATAGGCGAGGTCCGCCGCCCTGGCGGACTGCGCGAAGTCCTCGTCGGCCGCGAGGTTCGGATTGGGATTGGCCTCGATGACGTAGATCTGGCCGTCGGCGTTCATGCGGTAGTCGATGCGCGCGCATCCAGACAGGCCGAGGCAGCGATAGACGCGCCGCGACAGTTTGTCCAGCCTTGCAACCACCGCCGGCGCCAGGTCCTTGGCCTCGTAGGTGTCGATGCCGTGTTTCTTCTGGTACTTCTTGTCCCACTTCACGCGCCGCGTGGCGATGCCGGCCGAGGTCTCCGGCAGCGAGCCGAACTTCATTTCCCACACCGGCAGGCGCGTGAGCCGGTCATTGCCCATCACGCCGACGTACAGCTCGCGGCCCTCGATGTATTCCTCGACCAGCGCGTCGGTCTGCACCTGGTCGTGCACGAACTGGATGCGCTGCTTGAGCTGCGCCTTGTCGGTCACGATCGAGGCCTGCGAGATGCCGAGCGAAGCATCCTCGGTGGTCGACTTCACGAACAGCGGGTACTTGATCTTGCGCGGCAGGCGCACCTTCGGACCGCGCCGGAACACGGCGAATTGCGGCGACGGGATGCGGTGGTAGGACAGCAGCTGCTTGCTGAGCGGCTTGTCACGCGACAGCAGCAGCCCGCGTGGATTGCAGCCGGTATACGGCTGGCGCAGCAGCTCGAGGAACGCGACCACGTGCTGGTCGTAGGTGACGATGCCGTCGAACTCCTCGAGCAGGTTGAAGACGATCTCCGGCTTCCACTCGGTGATGACGCTGCGCAGCTCCTCGAGGCTGTCGGAGATCCCGAGGCAGCGCACTTCGTGGCCGGACTTCTTGAGAGTCGAGACGACGTCGAACTCGGTGCGCCATTCTTCGATTTCTTTTGCGCTGTGTCCTTCGAGACTGTCGGGAGGAACCAGCGTTGTGTGCATCACGACCAGCGTGCGCAGTCGCTTCATCGAAGTCGCTTCATAGGGAGAGGCGCGGACTTTCACCCTGCGCGTACAGCCGGGTGATGTGCACCAGCATGCGACGCGACTGGCGCAACGCGAGGCGCCGGCTGCCACGCAGCGACAGGCCGAGTTTCTCGGCGCGATCGATCATGATGCGCAGGATCTGTTCGATGCCGTAACGTTCGGCGACGCGCACGCGCAGCGCGAAATCGACCAGCGCCTGGGTGTTGGCACGCAGGAAAGTGCTGGCGCGCTGCGCGCGCGGCGTCGGCCGCGAACTCGTGAATACGCGCTCCAGCAGGTGGTCGGTGACGGTGCGCCGGTAGCGGCTGTAGCGCGCCAGCTTGCGGCGGTAGTGCTCGCCGAGCGTGCGCGTGTTGTCGCGCAGCGGCTCGATGACCTCGCGGTTGCGCACCGGCGCGCGCGTGCCGCGCACCTCGCCCAGCAACTGGTCCACGAACTCGATCTTCTTGAACGCCGGCCATGCTTCATATTCGCGGCGCCACGAAGAATTGGGCTTCAGCCACACCGCGAAGGTTTCGGCGAAGTCCTCGCAGGGATGCGCCTGGGCATACCAGTCGCCGAGATGCTGCACGTAGCGGCGGCTGCCGGGACGCGCGGTGTAGCTGTCCGGGTAGGGACGCGACGCGGGACCGAATACTTCACGCCAGCGGCGGCGACGCCGCAGGCGATACGCGGTATCGATGGCATGGCCGGCTTCGTGACGCAGGATGCGCATCGCGCTCTCCGAGCTGCCCCCTTCGACCTGGCCCATCATGCGGCGCTCGAGCCGCTCGAGGCGCGGATGCGCGAGGAAGAACGGCACGGCGATGCCGGGTACGCCGTCGGGTGAAAACCATTCTTCGGAGAGCCACACGTGCGGGCGGAATCCGATCTGCCGCTTGTCGAGCTCACGGTACAGTCGCCGCACGCGTTTCGCGATCGGAGTGCGCTCGAGATGCAGGCGCAGATCGCAGAAGCGCATCGCCAGCAGTTGCTCGTCGCTCATTCGTGTCCACGAGCGCGAGGCCCGCCGGACGCGGGTTGATCGCGTGGACGCCATGGTTGCGTAATTTAAGCGAGGCCGAGGCCGCGCGGAATCAGTCGCTGAGCGTCACGAGTGCGTGGGTGAGAAGCCGGTCCGCGGTCTCGATGACCACCTCGTGCTTGATCAGGCTGTTACGCCAGATTCCCGGAATTGCGCTCACGCCGTGGTAGGCGCCGGCCAGCTGCCCATAGACGGCGGACACGACGTCCGAGTCGTGGCCGAGGTTGGCAGCGAGCAGGGCGCCCTCCCGGAAGGTCTCGCCGCGGTAAAAGGCCCAGAGCGCCGCCTCCAAGGCTTGCACCACATGGCCTCCCCCGGTGATGTCCGGCGGCATGCGGTGCACATAGGAACCCTCGTAAATCGCCAGCGCCTCCGGCCGCACGTGCGCGGAGGCCCAGGAATCGCGCGGCGGCTTGAGGACGGCGGCCTTGTCCCGCCCGGCAAGCGCCTGGCGCAGCATCGCCGCCAGCAGGCGCACGCAATCCAGAACCAGGGGCGCCTGCGCCGTGACCCGGGTGGCCTCCGCGGCCGCACTCACGGCGGACGGCGGGTCGGCGAAGAAGTACATGGCCACCGGCGCCACGCGTGACAGCGGGTCCTTGTCGAGCTGCGCGGGATCGTGCGAGCCGGAGAAGGGCTGGCGCTTGTACAGGGCCGTGGCCAGCGCCCGCGCCGCGCTCGCGGAAATGCCGACGCACTGCCCGGTCGAGCTGCCATAGCCTTCGCGCTGCCAACGCACGTAGCGCTGGACCTGGTCGTTGGCGTCGAAGCCGCGTTCCAGCAGGCTCTCCGCCAGCAGCAGGGCCATGGCGGTGTCGTCGGTCCACGCACCACGCGGCAAATCGAACGGACCGCCGCCCAGCATGTCGCCCACCGCGGCGAAGGTGCCGGGCTTGCGGAATTGGGTATGGGCCGCGAGGGCGTCACCGACGGCGAGCCCGAGCAACGCGCCCTGGAAACGCTCGCGCAGCGTGCGTGCCGCGTCCATGACCTCCGGCGCGCGGGTCGGGTCGGTGTCCGCCACGTAGCGCAGGATGAACTCGCGCTGCTCGTCGGTTTCCGGGACCGAGGGCCAGGTATCGGAACGGTCGCTGGTCAGCCAGAACTCGTTGAGCCGCACCAGCGCATCGGCGCCGCTCATGCCCTGTTCGACGAGATGGCAGGCCACGACCGTGCCGGTGCGCCCGATACCCGCCCGGCAATGCACATACACCCGGCGGCCCTCGCCGAGCATGGCGTCGAGCTGTGCGAGGATCCCGGCCATGTGCGCGGCGTCGCGCGGAATGCCATGGTCCTTGATGGGCGCGCGGCAATAGGCGACGTCGGGCGGCAGGTAGCCGTCGTAGGCCGGCAGCTCACCGCTTTCGGTCAGGTCGAGGAAGCCGTCGAAGCCCGCATCGAGCAGCACGCCGAGGCGCCGTTCGAGTTCCTTGAGATTCTTTCCGCCCGGATATTTGCCGGCGAGCAGTCTTCCCGGGATGACCCAGTACGACTCAGCGAGAGGCTTGGGAGTCGTCATCAAGACCTTTGAAATCGAACGCGGCAGGATCCGCGAGGTGCGCGCTCTCCACGTTGCGCAACGCCGAGAAGATGGACTCGGTGCGCCCGGGATATTGCCGCTCCCATTCGGCCAGCATCTGCTTGACCTGGCGACGCTGGGCGTTGTCCTGCGAGCCGCACAGCTTGCAGGGAATGATCGGGAAATCGCGGGCGCGCGCGTAACGCGCGATCTGCGCTTCCGCGACGTACGCCAGCGGTCGTATGACGATGTGCCGCCCGTCGTCGGAACGCAGCTTGGGCGGCATGGCCTTGAGGCGGCCGCCGAAGAACATGTTCAGGAACAGCGTCTCGACGATGTCATCGCGGTGATGGCCGAGCGCGATCTTGGTGAAGCCATTCTCCGCCGCGTAGCGGTACAGCGCGCCGCGGCGCAGCCGCGAGCACAGCCCGCACATGGTCTTGCCTTCCGGGATGACGCGCTTCACGACGCTGTAGGTGTCCTGCTCGATCACGTGGAACGGCACGCCGATGCCGCGCAGGTAGTTGGGCAGCACCTCGGCGGGAAAGTCCGGCTGCTTCTGGTCGAGGTTGACGGCGACCAGGTCGAAATCGACGGGCGCGCTGCGCTTCAGCGACAGCAGGATGTCGAGCAGCGTGTAGGAGTCCTTGCCGCCCGACAGGCACACCATGACCCGGTCGCCGGGCACGATCATGCGGAAGTCTTCGATGGCCTTGCCCACCAGGCCGCGCAGCTGCGCGCCGAGCTTTCTCGCCGTCTGCGACGGCCACTCGGGTGATGGGTCCAGGGATTCGGGCGTGGCGTTCATGAGGGCTGCGCAAGTGTAGGGTCTGACCGCGCGCGGCGCAGCCGCAGCTGGCGCAGGACCGCGAAAACGGCGCCGGCGGCGAGCAGATGTTTGATGGTGTGGCCGCTCAACACCCCGCCCGTCAGCCGGTAGACCCCGAGATCGCAGGTTTCAAAAACCTTGGCGAGGCCGTACCACACGGCGGCCCACGCGAGCAGCGAAGCGTGGGTGTAGCGGCGGGCGGGAAAGGCCGCGATCAGCAGCACGATCGCCAGGATGGACCAGCCCTGGTACAGGCCGTACGGGATGACATTGCCGCGCCCCACGCGCTCGGTCGCATGCCAGTAGACGACGCTCATCGCGCCGACGAGCATCAGTGGCCACAGCAGGCGCAATCCCACGCGCGGATCAGCGCGTTCGGTGCACGCGGCGGCCACCAGTCCCGCAAACCCCAGGGTCATCGGCAGCCGGTCCCAGACCAGGCGGGCGTTGTCGGGAGCCCAGTGGTAGTAGGCCGAGCCCACGCTGGTCAGCAGCGCGCCGAGGAAGAACACCAGGTACGGCATCGCCTCGCGCTGCTCGATGAAACTGCCGCCGCCCCGCAGGATGAGCCCGAGTCCCAGCGCACCAGCGACGAGGAACGGCAGGTTCGAAAGCACGTTGAGCGCGTTGGGGATCGAGCCGAATGCGCGGCAATCCGCGAATGCGTGGTACGACAGGGGCTGCGGCATCGGCGGAACGAGCAGTGCCACGAGTACGCCGGCCAGCAAGGAGCCGAGCAGCAGCCAGCCGCGCCAGTCGTTGCGCAGGCCGCCCGCGACGGCGGTCATGCCGCGGCGCTACCGACTACCGGTTCGCTGTCGAGGTACTTGGTTTCCAGGTAGCGCAGCGCGGCGCTCGCGGTCAGCGGCTTGCCGGTCGACAGCTTGAGCAGCTCCTGGGCGCTGACGCGCGCACCCTGGCCGTGCACGTTCTGCCGCAACCAGCCCATGAGCCCGGAGAATTCGCCGCGCGCGATCTGCTGCTCCACGTCGGGCACCGACCCGCGCAGCGCTTCGTAGAACTGCGCCGCCATCACGGCCCCGAGCGCATACGAGGGGAAGTAGCCAAAAGACCCCACCGCCCAGTGCACGTCCTGCAGCACGCCTTCGAGGTCGTTCTGCGGCTTGATGCCGAGACGCTGTTCCATGCTGGAGTTCCAGGCATCACGCAGGTTGCGGATCGCGAGCTCGCCCGACAGCAGCTGGTTTTCCAGTTCGTAGCGCAGCTGGATGTGCAGCGTATAGGTGAGCTCGTCGGCATCGACGCGGATCGGACCGCGGCGCACGCGGGTCAGGTGCGCGTACAGGTTTTCCTCGGACCATTCCGGTCCGCTGACACCGAAATGCTTCTCGAGCAGCGGCTTCAGGTAGGTCACGAACGCGCGGCTGCGGCTCACGATCATTTCCATGAGCAGCGACTGGCTCTCCTCGAGCGCCATGCCGCGATCACGACCGACCGGCTGGTCGGCGAATTCGACCGGCAGGCCCACGTCGTACATCGCGTGACCGGTCTCGTGCAGCGCGCCCAGCAGGCCGGAGAAAGGCTCGCTGGTGTCGAAGCGGGTCGTGACGCGCACGTCGCCCGGCACGCCCTCGGTGAACGGATGCTCGCTCTCGTCGAGCCGGCCACGATCGAACGGAAAGCCGATTGCCTTCATGATTTCCAGCGCCAGCGCGCGCTGCTTGGCCGCGGTGAACTTGCCGGTGATGGGCAGCAGCGGCCGCTGGTCCTGCCGGGCCAGCACCTCGCGGATCAGGCCCGGCAGCCGGCGGCCCAGCGCCTTGAACATCGTGTCGATTTCGGCCGAGGTCAGGCCCGGGCTGAATTCGTCGACCAGCGCGTCGTACGGGGAAAGGTTGCGCGCCTGGCCAAGCAACTGTGCCTTGTCGCGCACCAGGTGCACGACCTCTTCGAGGTACGGGGCGAAGTCATCGAATTTTCCCGATTCGCGTGCCTGCAGCCACTTGGCTTCGGCCTTCGATGCGGCCTTGGCAAGGCGTGACACCAATGCCACGGGTGTGGCGATGGCGAAGTCGCGCTGGCGCCGCATCTCGCGCAGGTTCGCGACCTGCCAGTCCTCGAGGCCGGCGGTATTCGCCTGGGCGCGATCCAGCAGGCGCGTGATGCGCGGTGAGGTCACGAGGGCGTGGTATTCGGTTTCGAGGGCGGCGAGCTGCTCCCCGCGAACGTCGGCGCTGCCCCGCGGCATCATCACCGCCGCGTCCCAGCGCAACACCGCCATGGCTCCTCGGAAGGCATGCAGGCGTTTCCATTCCTGCTCGAGCTGCTTGTACGGTGTCTGGGCCATGACGATCTGAAGAGGCGACGAAGGGAAAACGAACGGCGCCCAGTCTACCAGCGAGGCCTCCGGGTGCGGCCCCGCGTGGCAAAAAACTACTTCCAGATCAAAATGTTAAGAGCACAGCCGGAGGTTGACAGCGCGGCTCGCGAAACTGCCTCTTATGTCAAACGTGGGTGTCGCGAATTAGCCGAGCTCGCCCCGTCGCGGCACTGACTTGCTGCTCAGTGAGCCTCGGGCGCGGAAGCGCCCTCCGTTGTGGAGGCGCCACGGGGGTCGCGGCGCCCGAGCAGGCTGTCCACGAGCCGTGACATGTACTCCGGCGAGCGCGTGTTGCGGGCGATCAGCAGGTACAGCGCGGGCACCACGTACAGCGTCATGCCGAGCGACACGATCGTCCCGAAGAACACCGTGGCGCCGATGGACTGTCGGCTCTCGGCGCCGGCGCCATGCGCCAGCATCAGCGGCACGGCGCCAAACGCGGTGCACAGGCTGGTCATCAGCACCGGGCGCAGGCGGGTAGCCGAGGCCTGGATGACCGCGTCCACGAACTCCACGCCCCGGTCGCGCAGCTGGTTCGAGAACTCCACGATCAGGATGCCGTTCTTGCAGGCGATGCCTATCAGCATGATGCAGCCGATCTGGCTGAAGATGTTGATGGTGGAGTTGAACAGGAACAGTCCCAGCAGCGCGCCGGTGAGCGCCAGCGGCACGGTCACCAGGATCACGATGGGATGGATGAAGCTCTCGAACTGCGCCGCCAGCACCAGGTACACAACCAGCAGCGCGAACGCGAACGTGATCCACAGGGCATCGCCGGACTTCTTGTACTGGTAGGTCTCGCCGTTGTAGATGATCTGCGCCTGCGGCGCTTCTTCGCGGATCACCTTCTCCATGTACTCCACGGCTTCGCCGAGCGTGTAGCCGGGAGCCAGCGACCCGGCCAGCTCGATGGCGCGCATGCGATCCGTGCGGCGCAACTCGGTGGGCCCTGCGCGCTCTTCCACCCGCACCAGCGCCGACAACGGGATCAGGTCACCGGTCTTGTCCGAGCGCACGTAGAGGTTGTCCAGGTCGCCGACCGAGGCACGCTGCGATTCCAATGCCTGCAGCATGACGTCGTATTCCTCGCCGGCACGCTCGAAGGTGGTGACGATGCGCGAGCCCATCATGGTCTCGAGCGTGCGGCCCACCGACTGCAGCGACACGCCCAGGTCGGCGGCCTTGTTGCGGTCGATCTGCACGATGACGCGCGGCTGGCGCTCGAGGTAGTCGGACTCGAGGTTGAGGATGCGCGGGTTTTCCTGCGCCACGCGCTGCATGACCTTGTCGCGCCATTGCACGATCTGGTCATAGTCGCCGCCGCCCAGCGCGATGGCCAATGGCCGCGTGCTGTTGCGCGTGAGGGGTGAGCCCACCTGGTTGACGTTGACGCGCGCGCCGGAGATTCCCTGGGTCTCGCGCCGGATGCGATCCGCGATCTGGCCGGCGCTCTCGTCGCGCTGATCCCAGAGATTCAGCGGCAGGATGATGAAGCCGGTGTTCGTGTCGGCATTGCGGCCGAAGCCGCCGCTGCGCGTGTTCACGCGCCGCGCATTGCCGTTGTCCACCTCGGCCATCGAGATTTCC
Source organism: Steroidobacteraceae bacterium (assembly GCA_035701825.1). Classification (GTDB taxonomy): domain Bacteria; phylum Pseudomonadota; class Gammaproteobacteria; order Steroidobacterales; family Steroidobacteraceae; genus CADEED01. The sequence goes on along the minus strand of DASSRK010000198.1, from coordinate 61,165 downwards.
TCGACCTGCCGCAGCTGGCGATCGAGATAGGCCACGCTCGAGCCTTCGGGCGCGGTGACGAAGATGCGGATCATCGCGCGGTCTTCCTGCGGCGCGAGCTCGCTCGGAATCTTGAGTCCGCCGAAGGGCCAGCCGATCACCAGCAGCACCAGCAGCAGGCCAAAGATGCCGAGCGCGCCACCGACGATCCATGCCGGACGGCGACCACCGAGCGCGCGGCGCAGCGCCACCGCATAGCGATCGTCGAGATTGTGGAAAACGCGGTCGACTCCGCCCGCCATGCGCGAGCGTGGCATGCCCTGGCCGAACAGCTTCGAGGCCATCATCGGCGTGAGACTGAGCGCGACGAAAGCCGAGAAACCCACGGCGGCCGCCACGGTCACGCCGAATTCGCCGAACAATCGCCCGGTGTCACCCGTCATGAACGACACCGGGATGAACACCGCCATCAGCACCAGCGTGGTCGCGATGACCGCGAAACCGATCTCGCGCGACCCGTTGATCGAGGCCAGGACCGCGGGCTCCCCGCCTTCGACGCGACGCACGATGTTCTCGAGCACCACGATGGCGTCGTCGACCACCAGGCCGATGGCCAGCACCGCCGCGAGCAGCGTCAGCGTATTGACCGAGTAATCGAGCGCGGCCATGACGATGGCCGCCGCGATGATCGACACCGGGATGGTGACCGCGGGTATCAGCGTCGCGCGCGCCGTGCCGAGAAACAGGAAGATGACGATGAGCACCAGCACCAGCGTCTCGGACAGGGCCCACACCACGTTCTTGAGCGAGGCGGCGATGTAGACGCCGTTGTCGATGTTGATCTCGAGCGAAATGTCCTTGGGCAGCGTGGGCTGGATCTCGGCCAGGCGCTTCTTCACCGCGCTGGAAGTCGCGAGCACGTTGGCCTTGGACTGCGGGATGATGGCCATCGACAGGCCGATCACGCCATTCGAGCGCGAGATGCTGCGATCGTCGTCCGAAGCGAGCCGCACCTCGGCGACTTCGCCGAGCCGCACCAGGTAGCCGTCGGGGCCGTGCCCGATGACCAGGTTGCGGAAGTCTTCCTCGTTGCGCAGGTTGGTGTCGGTGCGCAGCGAGAACTCGCGCTCGCGCGATTCGAGCCGCCCGGCGGGAATCTCCACGTTTTCGCGCAGCAGTGCGTTCTCGACGTCCGCCACGGTGAGCTGGCGCGCGGCCAGGTTCTCGCGCTGCAGCCACACGCGCATCGCGTAGCGCCGCGCGCCGTTCATGCGCACCGAGGCCACGCCGTCCAGCGTCGAGAACTGGTCGACGAGGAAGCGCTCCATGTAGTCGGTGAGCTCCAGCATGTTGCGCTGGGTGCTGGCCACGTTGAGCCAGATGATCGGATCGGTGCCGCTGTCCACCTTGGTGATCTGCGGCGGGTCGGACTCGAGCGGCAGCCGCGCCGCGACGCGCGACAGGCGTTCGCGTACGTCGTTGGCCGCGCTGTCGAGGTCGCGCTCCAGCGTGAACTCGACGTTGATCTGCGAGCGCTCGTCGCGGCTCGAGGAATTCAGCCGCTCGACGCCCTCGATGCCCGAGATCTCGTTCTCGATGATCTGCGTGATGCGCGACTCGACCACGTCCGAGGAAGCGCCGCGGTAGCGCGTTTCCACGTTGACGACGGGACGATCGACGTCGGGAAACTCGCGCAGGCTGAGCCGCGTGATCGCGCCCAGGCCCAGGATGAACAGCAGCAGCGACATGACCGTCGCGAATACGGGCCGCCGTACCGACAGGTCGGAGATCATCATCGCGGCGGGCCGCTCATTGGCGCATGGCGCCGGTACCGGCGCCGGCGGTATTGGCCTCGTGCGAGGCGCCGGCGCGCTCGCTGGCCAGCTCGTTGTCGGCGGCGATTTCCGTGGCGCGCACCGGGCTGCCGTCGCGCACCTTCTGCGTGCCTTCGACCACCACCTGCTCGCCGGGCTTGAGGCCCGCGAGCACCTCGACGCTGCCCGGACGGCGCGAGCCGATGCGCACTTCGCGGCGCTGCGCCCGGCCATCGGCGACCACGAACACGAATTGCCGCTCGGCCTCCGGCGTCAGCGCCTGCTCCGGGATGACCAGCGTGTCGCGCTCGTCGTTGGCCAGCGAAACGTTGAGGAACATGCCGGGACGCAGCGCACCGTCTTCGTTGGCCAGCAAGGCACGTACCGTGACGGCGCGCGAATTCACGTCGACGCGCGAGTCGATGCTCGCGACCTTGCCGGCGAACGTGCGACCGGGGAACGCCGGCGCCGTGGCGCGCACCGCGAGTCCCTCGCGCAACGTGGACAGGAAATTTTCCGGCACCGAGAAATCCAGCTTGATGACGCTGGTGTCGTCGAGCGTGGTGATCACCGCGCCCGGGCTGATGAGCGTGCCGACACTGACGCGACGCAATCCCACGCGCCCGGAGAACGGCGCGCGGATCACGGTGTCCTCGAGCCGCGCCTGCGCGGCGGCCAGCCGGGCGCGATTGGCCTTGAGCGTGGCCTCGAGCTGGTCGAACTGCGACTTCGACAACGCCTCGGTGGCCATCAGTTCGCGGCTGCGATTGAACAGCCGCTCGCTCTCGGCGACCGCGGCCTCGGCCGCAGCGACGTCGGCGCGTGCCTGCGCATCGTCGAGTTGCACCAGCACCTGGCCGCGCTTGACGCGCTCGCCATCACCGAAGCTCACCGCGGTCACCACGTTCGAAGTCTTGGAAGTCACGTCCACCGATTCGTTGGCGCGGGCATTGCCCAACGCTTCGAGCTTCTGGCTGACAGTCTCGCTGCGCACCGGCGCCACGGCGACGAATGCCGGCGCGCTGTTCCTCGCGGCCGCGCCCTGCCCCGGGCCCGCGCCGGGCGCGGCACCCTGGTGCTGGGTGGCATAGATCGCCCAGGCCGCGGAAACGATCGCCACCGCGATGGCAATGGGCGTTACGAGATTGCGCTGTTCGGACACGTGTCGGATCACTCTCTGAATTGGCGGCCAGTATGTCACCGCCAACATGCCGACACAGCAGGGGAATCAAAATGTTATGAAACCCCGGCGCGCCCGTTTTCCCAGCGGCGGATCATCCGTTTTCGGTCGGTCCCCCAGCGATATCCGCCGAGTTTCCCGCCCTCGCGCAGCACCCGGTGACAGGGGATGACCCAGGCGATGGGGTTTGCGCCTACGGCATTGCCGACGGCTCGAGCACCCTTCGCGAGGCCAACCTGCCGCGCCAGCGCGCTGTATGTGACCGTCTCACCCGGTGCGAGTTCGAGCAGCGCGCGCCATACCTGCACCTGGAAATTGGTGCCGGTGACGGCGAGCGGCAACCTGCCTCGCCGCTCGCCCCAGATCATCTGGACGAGCTCACGGGCGCGCGCGTCGTCGCGCACGAACTCGGCCCGCGCAAACTGCTCGCGCAGGTCCGCCAGCTCGGCGCGCTCGCCACCCGCCTCGACGAAGGCCAGGCGCGTGAGGCCGCGGCCAGTCTCGGCCAGCAGCGCCGTACCGAAGGGTGTACTCGCGAGTCCATGACGAATCACCACGCCCGCACCGCGCGCCCGGATCTCGCCGGGCGACATCGCCTCGAGCGTGACCGTCAGATCGTGGAGACGCCCGCCGCCGGAAAGTCCTATAGCGAGCGCGGCATCCATGACCGACACCTCGTCACGCAGTGCGGCGCCCGCGGCACGGCTGGTGATCTCGGCGAGGTATTGCTTCGGCGTCAGGCCGGTCCACCGCCTGAACAGCCGGTTGAAGTGGAATCCGGACAAGCCGACGTGGCGCGCGATCTCGGCGAGTTTCGGCTGCCGTTGGTACTCGTCTTCGATGAACTGGATGGCGCGCGTCATGCGCACGAAGTCGCGGCTGTCGACGAAGCCATCCGGAAACCGGCGTGCGGGGTTGCTTGCGGTCGGGGTCACTTGCATGTCCATGGGGCGCAGTGTGCGGGCGTCATCGCCACGGCGCGACCCGTTACTTGCGCTCTCAGCCGGGATCGAGGGCCCGCAGCAGCAAGGTGGGCAGCTCGGGGTCGCTCCTCCCGTCGGGATTGACGATATTCAGGATGGCGAGCCGCCGCTGCGGAAACACCCAGAACTCGCTGCCGTCGTCGTCGCTTCCGCCCAGCACGAGCTGGCCCGACAGTTCGCCGCGCGTGAGCTGCATGCCGCTCGCCGCATTGACGCGCGACGCGCGTGACATTTCCTGCGCCCAGCCGTCGGGCAGCACCGCGCCACCTGGCACTGCCAGCAGGTTCAGCAACGCGAGCATGTCGGGCGCGGTGGCGCGCCAGCAGCAATGCGCCGCCGGCATGCCGGCGCGCCGATCGAGCGCGAGCTCGGCAGGGCCATTGCCCAACGCACGCCATAGCCGCTCGTCGAGGTATTGCTCGAAGGGAGTGCGGGTTGCGCGCTCCACGATCAGCGCCGCGAGCTGCGGGTTCGCCGGCGATGCGTGATGGAAACCGCCCGGCTCGTGTTCCAGGTCGAAGCGCAACGCCGTGCTCGCGAAGTCGTTGCCCAACACCATGCGCACGCCCTTGGCGGTGGCGAACGCCGGCAGCAGCCGTGGCTCGCTCCACGGCGAGTGGCGCAGCAGCCGCGGCATGGCGCCGCCGCTTTCGAGGCCGCTGGTGTCCTCGAGCAGCTGCCGCAACGTGATGCGCCCGCGCGGCTCGTCGTCCCACTCGGGCAGGTACTGCGCCACCGGCTGGTCGAGCGATTCGATGCTGCGGTCGGCCAGCGCCAGTCCCACGGCCATGGCGGTGGCGGGGCGCGCGATCAACCCGGCGGGCAGCAGGCTGTGCTGGTCGTCGCCGCCGAAATAATGCGACAGCACCAGGCTGCCCCCCTGCATGACCAGCAACGCGCGCGAACCCGCGGCGCGCGCCCGCGCGACGGCGGCATCAAGCGCCTGGGCGGGCGTGGACGCAGGCAGCGACGTCGCCACGCGCACGGCCTGCGCGGCGTGCGGATCCGCCTGCACGCCGATCGTCGCGACCGGTAGGTAGAGCGAATCGGCTGACAACGGCAGTTGCAGCGCGCGGCGCCAGAATGGCAGGTCGGCCGCGAGCGCGCCGATGGCGAGCGATCCGGCCAACAGCAGGATGGCCGTCAGGAATGTGAGTGCACGTCGCATGGGAATGAGACCGGTCGCCATGCTACCAGCGGCGACTAGTGGCTAAAATGCCCGCCGCCGTGAAACTGCACATCTGCGCCATCGCCTCGGAAGTCGTTCCCTTCGCCAAGACCGGCGGGCTCGCCGACGTGGCGGGTGCGTTGTCGCGCCAGCTGACGGCCCATGGCCACGACGTGCGCCTGTTCGTGCCGTTCTACGCGCAGATGCGCCGCGACCAGGTCGACGCCGTGCGGGTCGAATCGCTGCAGCGACTGTCCATCGTCATCGGCAGCCATGAATACCAGGTCGACGTGTGGCGCGCCCGGCTGCCGGGCACGGCAGCCCGGCCTGGCTCGTCGACCCCTGTCTACCTCGTGGAGTCGGATGCCCTGTACGCGCGCCCACGGCTCTACACCAATGACCCGGACGAGCACCGGCGCTTCCTGGTGCTGACGCGCGCGGCGCTGGAATGCTGCCGGCGCATGAATTTCCAGCCGCACATCGTGCATTCGCACGACTGGCACGCGGCCTTCGCGCCGTTGTGGCTGCGATCGAACTACCGCGACGACCCGGCGTTCGCGTCGGCGCGCTCGGTGCTGACCATCCACAACATCGGCTACCAGGGCGAGTTCGGCGCGGGCGACGTCGCGGACCTCGATCTCGGCGCCGACACCTATCTACTCCACCAGGACGACCTGCGCGCCGGGCGCATCAACGCGCTCAAGCACGGCATCCTGCACGCCGACGCGGTCACCACCGTCAGCCCGACCTACGCGCGCGAGATCACCACGCCGCTGTATGGCATGGGCATGGAGCAGGCGCTGGCCGCGCGCGGCAACGCGGTGCGCGGCATCCTCAACGGGGTCGACTACGAGGAATGGGACCCGCGCCACGACCGCCACCTGCCGGTGCACTTCGGGCCGCAGCAGCTCGCGAAAAAGGCGGAGCTGAAGCGCAATTTCCTGCTGCGGCAGAACCTGCGGCCCACGCAGGGGCGTGTGCCGCTGTTCGGCATCGTCAGCCGGCTCACGCCGCAGAAGGGCTTCGACCTGCTGCTCGACACGCTGCCGCGACTGCTGCAACAACACGACGTGCGCGTCGCGGTGCTGGGGAGCGGTGACGAAAAGTACGAGCGGTTCTTCGCGGGGCTGGCCGAGCGTCACCGCGGACAGGCCTGGTTCTTCGGCGGCTACGACGAATCGCTGGCGCACTGGATCGAGGGCGCGAGCGACGTTTTCCTGATGCCGTCGCAGTACGAGCCCTGCGGGCTCAACCAGATGTACAGCCTGCGCTACGGCACCATCCCGGTCGTGCGACGCACCGGCGGCCTCGCCGATTCGGTCACGCACTTCGATCCGGCGAGCGGCACCGGCACCGGCATCGTGTTCAACGATTTCGACAGCGGCGCGATGAACTGGGCCCTGGACACGGCGCGCGACTGGTACGCGCAGCCGGAGCTGTGGGATCGGCTGGTGCAGAACGCCATGCGCCAGGATTTCTCCTGGGCGAAGCAGACCCTCGAGTACCTGCAGCTGTTCGCCGGGTTACTTCAGCTTGACGCTGCCATGCTCGTCGAAGGGAATGCTGCGCAGAAAGCCGCTGGATAGCGCCACCTTGCCGACCAGGCGGTAGTCGAGCGCCGGGGGCGTACTGCCGCGCATCAGGTATTTCGCCAGCGTGCCGGCGAGGTTCGCCGTGACCTGCATGTCGAACTCGGCCTCGCCCAGCGCGGGGACCACGAAGGGCGCGTCGGTGAGACCTTCCGCCAGCGGGTCGCCCTCGACTTCGATGCGATAGCTGATGCCCTTGATGGGCAGCTCGCGGTCGTTGGGATTCACCACGCGCAGGCGCATCTGCAGCCGCTGCGAAAAGATGTCGGCGCTCTGTACCTTCATCGTCACGACGCTGAGTTGCGGCGGCTCGAGCTTGAGGGTGGAACATGCGGGCGCGACCAGCAGCGCGCCGATCAGCGCCAGCAGCGACGTCCGGCGGCATGACGCTTCAGGCATGGCCATGCGTGAGCATGTCGGGCGTCACCAGCACCACGCCCTTGTCCGTGACCAGGAAGCGCCTGGAATCCTCGGCACGATCGAAACCAATGCGCGTGCCCCCGGCGATCTCGCAGTTCTCGTCGATGATGGCGTTGCGGATCTGGCAATCAGGTCCGATGCGCACATTGGGCAGGATCACCGAGCGCTCGACGTTCGAACGTTCCTCCACTCGCACGCCCGAGAACAACAACGATTCACGCACCGTCGCGCCGGAGATGATCACGCCGCCCGACACCAGTGAGTTGATCGCGATACCGCGCCGACCGTCCTCGTCAAGCACGAACTTGGCCGGCGGCGTCTGCGCCTGGTAGGTCCAGATCGGCCAGTCTTCGTCGTAGATGTTGAGCTCGGGATTGACCCAGACCATCTCGATGTTGGCCTCGTAAAACGCGTCGATTGTTCCAACATCGCGCCAATAAGACTGCGCACGCGTCTTAACGTCCCGGAAAGGATAGGCAAAGACCTGCAACTTCTCGATGGACTTGGGAATGATGTCCTTGCCGAAATCGTGCTTGGACTTGTCGTCGGCGGCATCTTCGATGAGCAGTTTTTCGAGCAGCTCGGGATTGAAGACGTAGATGCCCATGGAGGCGAGTGCCGCGTCGGTACGCCCCGGCATCGGGTCCGGTGTCGGTGATTTCTCCACGAAACGCGTGACGCGATTCCACTCGGTCACGGTGAGCACGCCGAACTCGCGCGCATCGACGATGGGTACCTCGACCACGCCCACGGTGATGTCGGCGCCCTTCTCCACGTGATAGGCAATCATCGGGCCGTAGTCCATCTTGTAGATGTGGTCCCCGGCCAGCACCAGCACGTGCTTCGGCCGGTGCGAGTGCATGACGTCGATGTTCTGGTAGACCGCATCGGCGGTGCCGCGATACCAGTGGCTGCCGGTCTTCTGCTGCGCGGGAATTACTTCGACGAACTCGCCGAACTCGCCGCGCATGTAGCCCCAGCCGCGGTGGATGTGCTGGATCAGCGACTGCGCCTTGTACTGCGTCAGCACCGTGATCTGGCGGATGCCCGAGTTAACGCAGTTGGACAACACGAAATCGATGATGCGGAACTTGCCGCCGAACGGCGTCGCGGGTTTGGCGCGATTCTCGGTGAGGCCCTTGAGTCGTTCACCGCGGCCGCCAGCCATGATGACCGCGAGGGTGCCGCTGGTGAGACGGCTGACGTATCGACCGGAAGTAGCGCGTGCGGGGCGTTTGGCCATTGGGGTCCTCTTTTGATTGGCAGTATAGGGTGCGTGCTACCGTAGACGCATGTCTCCGCGCACCTGCGCCATCGTCGGTGTCGTCATGGCGCTGACATCCACGCACGCCAGCCCGGCAGATCCGCCTGCAGGTCCCGCCGACCGCACGGCAGCGGGCTGCTTTTCCGTGGGCGGCGGTTACCTGCGCGCACGCATGCGCGGCGCCATCGACCTCGACTTGAACTGGAAGAACGCCGAGATGCAGTGCGATGGCGGTCCCCGGCCGCCCGGCAAGGACCACGACAGCAATGGCGTACGCGTCAGCATCGGCGGACCGGCGCGCGGCGCAGGCCATCGCATCCGCCTGGTATTCGGCATCGCGGGCGTGACCGAGGGCACCTCCGGCAACGGCCTGCGCACCAACGTGACAGTGCTGTTCGAAGGAGAACGGCGGATCTTCGCGACCCAGGGTGACGACAAATGCACGGTGGATTCTCTGACGCAGGAACGCGTGGAAACCCTGGGTGCCGGGCGCGCGGTCTACCGGGTGACGGCGCGCGGTTTCTGCCTCGGCCCCGCGAGCAGCCTGGTGAAGGACGAGCGCGTCATCCTGACCAGCTTCGACTTTGCGGGCCGCGTGGAATTCAGCGACGATGACCGCCATGCAAGAGACCCGGCAAGCCATGCCACGAAGACCTGAACTCCTGCGCCGCGGCCTGCTCGCGGCCTGCGGCGCGCTGCTGCTGGTATGCGCCGTGCACGCGCCGGCACAAACCGGCCCGCTGGAGAACCTCGACGCCTTCCCGCAGAACGACCTGGAGATCAGCGACGGCAAGAAAATGCACGAGGTGCTGCGCGTGTGGTTGGCCGACACGCCGCCGCGCCAGGCGCAGGGCCTGATGTTCGTGCGTTCGCTGCCGGAGAAGCACGGCATGCTGTTCGTGTACTCGGAGCCGAAGCAGATCAACATGTGGATGAAGAACACCTACATCCCGCTCGACATGGTGTTCATCGACGCGCGTCACCGCATCATGCAGATCGTCGAGCAAACAACCCCGCACTCGCTCGCCCTGATCCAAAGCCACGGGCCCGCGGTCGCGGTGCTCGAGATCGCCGCGGGCGAGGCCCGGCGGCTGGCGCTGCGTACCGGGCAGAAGGTCGCCCACCCGGCACTCACGGACCATTGACAGACACTGCGACCGGCGACGTCGGCTATGATCGCGGCCAATTAGCTAGGGAGATGGCCCCATGAGAAGAATCGCTACCCTGGTACTCAGCCTTTGCATCGCGGCATCGGTGGCTTCGGTCGCCATGGCCGGTGCCCCGGAAGGAAGCTGGTACGTTGCCCCCGAGATCTATTCGCTGTGGCTCGACGACGAGCGCGCGGCCGACGACGACGTGGGAATCGGCCTCGCCTTCGGCCGCACCATCAATGCGAATTGGGACGTGGAATTGGGCATCTACGGCTCGCAGCACGATCGTGCCAACAATGGCACGCTCGACCTGAACGGCTTCGCGTTGAGCGGCAAACGCGTGTTCTACCGCGACGGCAAGGTCAACCCGTTCATCAACCTCGGCCTCGGGATGTTCGAGAGCCGCCTCGATCCGGGCGAAAACGCCAAGGACTTCTCCGCGCTCTACGGGGTGGGCCTGCTGATCGATCTCGGCGGAGAGCGTGCCGATGGCTCCGCGATGCAATTGCGGGGCGACCTGGGTGCGCGCCGCGCGCTGTGGGGCGATTCGGATTCGCAGCTGGTCGACTATTACGCGGGCCTGGGCATCCAGTACAACTGGGGCGGCACCGCGGTGCGCAAGGTGGTCGATTCGGATGGCGATGGCGTCGCGGACGATCTCGATCGATGCCCCGGCACCCCCGCCGGCACCGCCGTGGACACCAGCGGTTGCCCGCTCGATGAAGACGGCGACGGCGTCACCAATGACAACGACAAGTGCCCCGGCACGCCGGCGGGCGCCAGGGTCGATGCGGTGGGCTGCGAACTCGACAGCGACGGCGACGGGGTCGGCGACAGCCGCGACCAGTGCCCCAACACGCCGGCCGGTACTCCGGTCGACGAAAAAGGCTGTCCGCGTGACGGCGATGGCGACGGCATCGTCGACGGTGTCGATCAATGTCCCGACACACCCAAGGGCGAGCGCGTCGATGCCACGGGCTGTCCGTTCAAGCAGGAGATCCTCCTGCAAGGCGTGAAGTTCGCGACCAACAGCGCGGACCTGCTGCCGGAGAGCATCCCGGTACTCGATCGCGCGGTCGCGACGCTCAAGCGCTATCCGGAGCTCAACATCGAAGTGGCCGGGCACACGGACGATCGCGGCGCCGATGCTTACAACCTGCAGTTGTCCGCAAGGCGTGCCGAGAGCGTCCTCACGTACCTCAAGGACCATGGCGTCACCAACCTGCTGACCTCACGCGGCTACGGCGAGAGTGAACCGCTGGCCAGCAACGCGACTGCGGATGGCCGGGCGCAGAATCGCCGCGTGGTGCTGCGCGCCCTGAACTAGGCGGGCGGAAGCGGAAGTGGATCGGGCCCCGGACAACGGGGCCCGAGTCTCAGGCGGCGCCGAAGCTGCGCGCGGCCGCGACCAGCGCCTGCACCATGGCGCGCTCCGCGACGCTCAGCAGCGGATTCCACAGGTCGAAGATCAGCACGACGCGCAGCTCGTCGCTGTCATTGCGCGCTTCGTGTTCGATGGTGTCGTCGAACACCAGGATTTCCCCGACGTTCCAGCGCCGCTGGTCCGCGCCCACGCGGTAGATGCAGCCGTCGGGCACGATCAGCGGCAGGTGGGCGACCACGCGTGCATTGGTCTCGCCGTTGTGAGGCGGGATCGTGGTGTGCGGGGCGAGCGCCGAGAACATGGCATTCGGGCACAGTCCTGCGATCTCCGCCATCTGCGCGTCAGCCAACGCGGCCGCGGTCTGCGGGCAGCGCGCGAGGTTCCCGGGTTGCGGCTCACCGCCGCGCCACAGGTGATACGCGCTCCAGCGATGTGAGTGGTTGAGTTCTTTCCACTGGTTGACCGGGTCGCCGGGCCTATAAGCAATGTAGGGATTGAACTTGTCGCGCTCCGCGGTCAGCGCCGCTGCGAGCTCGTCGCGAATCGCGGCGGTCTTCGATTCCATCGCGGCCAGCCAAGGGAAGTGCTCGCGTTCGAAGAACGGGATTGCCGGCAGGCGCGGCACGTGCAGTTGGTTGCACTCGGAGAAGTATGGCCGCGCGCGACCCGCTACGATGCTGGCCGCTTCCTTCCAGCGCGCCTGTACCGCGGAAGGCAAGCCGGCCTGCAGATCCGCGACCTTGTCCGCGATGTGCTTGAGCCGCTCGGCCGAGTATTGGTCCACCACCGCGCGCGCGTGCTCGAGTTGCTCACGCAGGGACGCCGGCCAATGACTGGCCGGCGGCGCGATCTTCAGGGAATTGGCGTAGTTCTGCGCGGCGGCCTTGGGATTGCCGGCACGCTCGAACCAGGCGGCACGCGCCAGCAACGCCGGGATGTAATAGGCATCGACCGCAAGGGCCGCCTCGATCGCCTCGCGCTCGGCGTTCGCGTCACCCCGCAGGCGATGCGCGGTGCCGAGCGTCAGCAATACCAGCAGGTCGTTCGGCGCCACCGCGCGCGCCGCCGCCAGCAGATCGTGGGCGGATTTCAGATCGCCGCGTTGGAGCGCGTGGACTCCGAGGCTGAAGAGCGCCTTCGAATTGCGTGGATCGAGGCGCAGCAATTCGCGCCACAGGCGCTCCGCCTCCGCGAAGTTTCCCGTGCTGGCCGCGTGAACTGCCGCGTTGGCGAGTTCGCCTGCGCGTGGATCCGCCATGATCGACCCAGCGGCCGCGATCGGCCGACCGTGTCAGCCCGCGTTCGGCATGGCTTCGTTGGCGCCCTTGTCCTGGCGGCCCCGCGTCCATTCCTTCGCGGCCTTCTCGCGCTCCGCGTCCTCGCGCGGCGTGGAGCAGACCTTGGTCTTGCGGACCAGCGAACCGGTGGTCGCGATGTACTTGCAGTGGACCACGTCCATCGGATCCACCTGCGCGAGTCTTTCTTTCATGCGGTCGATCTGCTCGCCGGCTTCGCGCTTGACGTCGCCGGACAGATCGACTTTCGGGCCCAGCGGTTCGCCTTCCTTGCCATACATGGTCACGCCCGCGCCGTGCGCGTCGTCCGCCAGCACTACCGAGGTCACCTGGAAGCCACGCGATGCGCTCTCGCTCGCGATGTCGCGCACCACCTGCTGAAGTTTCGCGGTCTCTCCGGAATAGACCAGCACGATGCCATCGCGCGCACTCTTGATGGCGCGCTTCTGCACGGCTTCGGCGGATTCGCCGCGCATGTCCTTGAGCGGCACGTCGACCATTTTTTCCGGGGAAACTTCGGCGCGGACCGTCGCGGCGGCGAACAGCGCCAGTGCGACCGCGGCGCGCGAAAAGTGCTTGAAATTAAGTCTCATGGGCGGCCTCGGGAAAATCCGTGGAGTGCGGCGAGTATGCCCATCGAGGCCTGTCGCCGCCATAAAAAAGAACGGCGGGCCGAAGCCCGCCGTCCAGATCGACAATCGTCAAAACTCCTAGAAGCGCAGGTTCACGCCCAGGGAGTAGGTGCGACCCAGGGCGGTGAACACGCTGGGGAACGTGTTGCCGGAATTGGAGCGGGTATCGGCCGCTTCGTTTCCGACCACCGGCGGATCCTTGTCCAACAGGTTCGAGATGTAGGCACGAACCGTCAGCCATTCACCCACCGACCAGGAACCAGCCAGATCGAAGTAGTCATACGACCCGATCTTCTGGAACGCCGGGAACACGTCCGGCTCGCCGTCGCCGTCGTTGTCAGCCGACTGGGTGGGCTCGATCTCGGTCGAACCGAGGTGGTTCCACATGAGCGACACATCGAACGGACCCTTCGCCCAGGTCGTGGTCTGCAGCCAGCGCGTCTCAGGCAGCGGGTTGCCGCACTGGGTGCCGTACCGGCCCTTGCAGTCGATGACGTCGGACACGTCGCTGCTCTGCGATTCCTGCTTGAGGTACTGGTTGATGTACGCGTTGAACGTCAGGGTGCCGGCGCCGCCGAGATCGAAGCCGAAGTTGGCCTGGATCTCGACACCTTCCGCCTGCAGGTACTTGAGGTTCGTCGTGTACAGCTCGACGCCCGAGCCGTCGACCGTCAGCGTGCCGCCGACGCGATGGATCTTGGCGCACTCGGCCGCATTGCCGTTCTCGTAGCACTGGTCGAGGATTTCCTGCGCACCAAACTGACTGATGTAGTCATTGATCTTGATGTCGTAGTAGTCCACCGAGAAGTACGAGCTCTTGAGCGACTCGAACTGCGGCGTCCAGACGACGCCGGCGGTCAGCGTGTCGGCCTGTTCCGGGGCCGGCAGCGCGTTCAGGTCGGTGCCGAAGAAGCCGTTGATCTGGCCGGCGACGATGTCTTCCACCGTGCCCACCTGCAGGTCCGTCATGCCCGTGCTCACGCAACGCGCATGCAGTTCCGCGGAGATGTTGGTGTTCGCAACCGAGCACGGATCCGTCAACGCGTTGTCGAGACCGGTGGTGTGCGGCGCAGCCAGCTCACCCACGTTCGGCGCACGCGCCGCACGCTGGCTCATCACACGGAAACGCAGGCTGTCCGTGGGCTGCCAGTTCATGCCGATCTTGTACGTGTCGTCGGTGCCCGTCGGGTTGTAGTCGGAGTAGCGATAGCCCAACTCGAGGTCGAGGGACTTCGCGCCCGTCTTGTCCGTGGCCAAGGGCAGGATCGCTTCGACGAACGCTTCCTTGACGTCGAATCCACCCGCGATGGGCAGTGTGTTGCCGCCGGCGCCACCGAGGCAGCTGACCGGGGGCAGTTTCAAGCACTCGTCCGGCGTCGTCTCGGCGGCTTCATCGCGCCACTCGAGGCCGAACACCAGCGCCAGGCCCTGGTCGGCGCTCGGCAGCTTGAGGGCAGCGACTTCGCCGCTGATCGACGCCTGGGCGATCTGCTGCACGTAGTGCTGTTGCTCGAGAGCGGTCGCGCTCGAGTAGGCCGCCTGCTCCGGCGTGATCGAGCCGAAGCCACCGAACAGGTTCAGCGGCACGCAGCTCGGGTCGTTATTGTTACAGGTGACGCCGTCGCTGCTGTCGATGGCGTTCTCGATGTTCGCCAGGTTGGTGTAACCGGCGTTGGTGTTGGTGCGATCCGACTCGCCACGCTGGTAGGACACGTCGTAGGTCCAGCCCGTGAAGGCCTCGCCGGTAGCGCCGAGCACGAAACTCCAGGCGTTGTTGTCGTAGGTCGTGGAACGCTCACCGAACTCCACCGTGCGGCGACGATAGACGATGCTGAGGTAATCCTCGGAATCGACCACCCCGTTGGTGTTCACGTCGCGCCAGTTGTCGGCGTTGAGCGCGGCCAGGTTGTTGTTGGCGGCCGTGATCAGCGTGTTGCGCGCGGCATCCGACATCAGCGGGTTCGCGAGCGGCGTCCAGAAGTTGCTGCCGAAGACACCCGACGCGGCCACCTGCTGGCGGACGGTCGTGCTGCTGTAGCCGAGACGGCCATAGACTTCCGCGTGCTCGTTGACTTCGAAGCGGCCGATCGCCGTGCCACCGAAACGCGTTTGCGGCGTCTGGTAGTAGTTGAACGGGTTGAAGTTGAACACGCTGCAGTTGTCACCCAGCGAACCGTCATCGCGGAACTGCCAGGCACCGGCGCTGCTGGCGCCGAAAATGTTGATACGCGTGGGCAGCGTGGTGGTCGAACCACCCGCGGCCACCGAGCCCGGGCCACCGCAACCGGCAGGCGCCGGCTCCGGGCCTTCGCCGGCCTTGAACTCGTCGTAACCCGCGCCGGTCGCCGTCTCGATGCCGAGCTGGCCCAGCGGACGCGAACCGAGCTGCACGCCTTCGCGATCGCTCCAGTTGACGCTGAAGAGCAGGTTGCCGCGGCCATCGGCCACGTTCGTGCCCACGGTCAGGGCGGCGGTCATGATGTCGCCGTCCTGCTCGCCGGTCATCGAGTAGTTCGTGTCGAGGGCCACGCCCTCGAAGTCACGCTTGGTGATGAAGTTGATCGCGCCCGACATGGCGTCCGAACCGTACGAGGTGGACGCACCACCCGTGAGTACGTCGACGCGCTCGAGGATCGCGGTCGGAATGACCGAGGTGTCCACCAGGCCGTTGAAGTTGTACGGCGTGAGGCGCTTGCCATCGATCAGGATGATGTTGCGCTGAGGACCCAGGCCACGCAGGTCGATGGTCGCGGCACCGGCGGTACCATTGTTCGCGTTCGAGCCGTCCGAGGGCAGCGTGATCGGCAGCTGGCGGAAGATCATTTCGACTTCCGGCTGCTGCGCACGCTCGATCTCGGCCGCGCCGACGGTATAGACCGGGCTGGAGGAGACGACGCCGGGCACGGAAATACGCGTGCCGGTGACCACCACTTCGTCCATCGACGAATCGCTTTGCTTGTCCTGCTCCTGCGCATACGCAGGGGTGCCCAGCACCATTGGGATTGCGCCCGTGAGGAGCGCAAGCCGAACGGCATTTCGCACTGATAGGTGTTTAGCCATGACTGATCCCTTGAAAGTTTTAAGAATTGGGTACGCCCGTCCTCATCGTCGGATGGGCAACAGGGACTCACGTATACGAAGCAAATTCGTAAGATCGCGACCCGACTCCAATGACTGGAGCAGCCAGCGTATTTGACTTACGCTCTGATTCGCCTTAGACCCCTGCAGTGCGGCGAAGCCTACTACAGCGTCTACGCAACAAACAACCTTGGATGCGACGAGCCGATTTGGGGCCACAAGAGAAAATTTCATCCTTGGTTTTCAATGAGTTGAAAATCGAGCCCTAAGACAGGGCCCCAAGACGTTGTACCCAGACCACACCGCGCCCCACAAAGTCGCAGCGCTTTCCGACACAGGCGGCCAGAAACTTATGCTAACCGCCGCGCGCGGAGGAGCGACTTGAAGACCACCACGAGGAAAGCCGCACGACGTCGAGTCGTGCGGGCGGGCGGCGACGCCCGCCTGCGTGCGCTCACCGAACACGCACTCGAAATCATCACCGTCCAGGACGCGGGCGGGCATTTCACTTATGCGAACGAAGCGATCGAGGGCTACCTCGGCCACAGCGCGCGCGATTTGTTAGGCAAGAACGCCGTCGACTTCCTGCATCCCGACGACATCGAGGCGATGCGCGAACGCTTCCGCAACATCCTCAAGGCGCCCGACAACCAGCCGGAGCGCAATCGATTCGAGTACCGCTTCCGCCGGCGCGACGGCAGCTGGTGCTGGCTGGAAAGCATCGCGGTCAACGCCATGTCCAACCCGAGCGTGGCGGGCATCATCGCCCACTCGCGGGACATCACGCGGCGCAAGGCCAACGAGGCCATCCTGTCGCTCAACCACGCGCGCTATCGCACGGTCGCCGACCTCTCGGCCGGTGCGGTGCACGAATACATCATGAACTCGCGCGGCGTGTACGAACTCGAGTGGGCGCTCGGCACCGAGCGCGTCTACGGCTGCAACGAGGAAGAGTACCGGCGCCGCGGCTGGCAGAGTTTCCACGTCACCGATGGCTGGCAGGAAGCGAGCCTTGCGCGCACGCGCCGCTACCTCGCCGGCGAGACCGTCGAATTCACGGTGCAGATCCGCAGGGCCGACGGCCACCTGCGCTGGGTCGAGGTCAAGAACCGCCCGCTCGCCGATCCCGCCACCGGCAAGTTCTCGCGGCTGGTGGGCGTGGCCATCGACATCACCGAGCGCAAGCACGCCGCCGACGCGCTGCGCGAAAGCGAGTTCCGCTACCGCACCGTGGCCGAATTGACGTCGGGCT
This sequence comes from Steroidobacteraceae bacterium, assembly GCA_035701825.1. Taxonomy (GTDB): domain Bacteria; phylum Pseudomonadota; class Gammaproteobacteria; order Steroidobacterales; family Steroidobacteraceae; genus CADEED01. The sequence goes on along the minus strand of DASSRK010000198.1, from coordinate 43,976 downwards.
TCGTGTACGAGGCCACCGTCGATGCCACCGGTGAAGCGCAGGTCGTTTGGGCGAGCCCCGGCTGGGAGCCATTTTTCGGCGGGACTTTCGAGGATCTCAACAAGGTGGGCTGGCGCCATGTGTTCTTCCCGCACGACCACGCGAGCGCGATCGAGCGTCGACACAAGCTGCGGCGCGGCGAGCGCACGGAAATGGAAATCGCACTGAAGACGATGCGCGGCGACACGCGCTGGGTGCATCTGGCCAACCAGCCCATCGTCGGCTTCGACGGCACCGTGCAGCGCTTCATCGGCGTGGTGCACGACATCACCGATCGCAAGACCAACGAGGAGGTGCTGCGCAGCCAGGCGCTGGCGCTCGAGGTCATGCACGAGGGTGTGGTGCTGTCGGACAGCGGCGGCGTGATCCGCATGACCAACCCGGCCTTCGATCGCATGTTCGGCTTCGTCACCGGCTCGTTGATCGGCAAGAACCTGAGGCAATTGCCCTGTGAGCCGCCGCTCGATCGCCGCGTGGCCGAATTCGACGAGGAGGCGGCCGCGAGCGCGGGCGCGCCGCTGGTGAGCGAGCTCGCGGTGCGCGGCGCACAGGATGGCGACGGTACGTTGTTCGTCGAGGCCGCCATCACCCCGCTGGTCCTGCGCGGTGAGCGCTTCTGGCTGACCATGTTGCAGGATGCAACCGCGCGGCGGCAGCTCGAGCGCGAGGTGCTCGAAGCCAGCAACCGCGAGCAGCAGCGCATCGGCAACGACCTGCACGACGGCCTCGGCCAGGAACTCACCGGCATCGCGCTGTTGCTGCGCGGACTCGAGAACCGCGCGGAGCGGGAAGCGCCGGCGTTGTCTTCGTCGATCGAGGAAATCGCGCTGCTGGTGAACGATGCGATCTTCACGACGCGCGCGCTGGCGCGCGGCCTGTCGCCGGTGACCTTCGACCGCGGCGGCATTTCTCTCGCGCTCGAGGAGCTGGCGCGGCGCCTGTCGGCCATGTTCCACATCAACGTGCTGTGCGAAGCCGACGCGTCACTGGATCGTGCGCTCGCCTCGGTCAACGCGCTGCACCTCTACCGCATCGCGCAGGAGGCCGTGACCAATGCCGCGCAACACGGCTCCGCCGGCCAGGTGCAGATCACCCTGCGCTGCGACGGCGAGCGCGGGCTGCTGCGCATCGAGGACAACGGCAGCGGCTTCAACCCGGCAACCACCTCGTCGAAGGGCCTGGGGCTGCGCATCATGCACTACCGCGCGCAGATGATGGCCGGCAGCCTGCGCATCGAGAGCGGCCGCACCCGCGGCACCATCATCAACTGCTGGTTCCCATTGGTGTCAGGCGGGGAAAGCCGGGATAACTCGCGCCCGCGCTAGCCTTGCCGCCACCAATGGGGAGTTATCCCGGCTTTCCCCGCCTGACACCACTCATGGCTGATATCTTCTGGGTCCACTCGGCCGGGCCGGTCTGGTGAACGGACGTGCCGTTGGCATCCACGGCCACGGTCACCGGCATGTCCTCGACGGTGAACTCGTAGATGGCTTCCATGCCGAGATCTTCGAACGCCACGACGCGCGAGGCCTTGATGGCCTTGGACACCAGGTAGGCGGCGCCGCCCACGGCCATCAGGTAGGCCGCGCGATGCTTGCGGATGGCCTCGATGCCCGCGGGTCCGCGCTCGGCCTTGCCGACCATGGCGATGAGCCCGGTCTTCTCGAGCATCATCTCGGTGAACTTGTCCATGCGAGTGGCGGTGGTCGGGCCCGCCGGGCCGACGACCTCGCCGCGCACCGGGTCCACCGGGCCGACGTAATAGATGACGCGGTTGCGGAAATCCACGCCCTCCGGCAACGACTCGCCGCGCGCGAACAGGTCGGCGATGCGCTTGTGCGCGGCATCGCGACCCGTGAGCATGCGACCGCTGAGCAGCAGGGACTCACCGGGCTTCCAGCTCGCGACTTCCGCCGGCGTCAGCGCATCGAGGTTCACGCGGCGCGCGCCCGGCGCCGGCGCCCAATCCACCTTCGGCCAGTCCGCGAGCTTCGGCGGCTCGAGCACCGCGGGCCCCGAGCCATCCAGCGTGAAGTGCACGTGGCGCGTGGCGGCGCAGTTCGGGATCATCGCCACCGGCTTGGACGCGGCGTGCGTCGGGTACTCGAAGATCTTCACGTCGAGCACGGTAGATAGCCCGCCCAGGCCCTGCGCGCCGATGCCGAGCGCGTTGACCTTGTCGTACAGCTCGATGCGCAATTCCTCGGTCTTCGACTTCGGGCCGCGCGCCTTGAGCTCCGCCATGTCGATGGGCTCCATCAGCGATTCCTTCGCCAGCAGCATGGCCTTCTCGGCCGAGCCGCCGATGCCGATGCCCAGCATGCCGGGCGGGCACCAGCCCGCGCCCATGAGCGGCACGGTCTTGATGACCCAGTCGACCAGCGAATCCGACGGATTCAGCATCACGAACTTCGACTTGTTCTCCGAACCGCCGCCCTTGGCCGCGACCGTGATCTCCACCTCGTCGCCGGGCACCAGCTGCACGTGGATCACCGCCGGCGTGTTGTCGCGCGTGTTCCTGCGCGCGAAGTTGGGGTCCGCGACGATCGACGCGCGCAGCTTGTTGTCCGGATGTAGATAGGCGCGGCGCACGCCCTCGTTGACCATGTCCTCGAACGACAGCTGCGCGTCCCAGCGCACGTTCATGCCGACCCTGGCGAACACCACGACGATGCCGGTGTCCTGGCAGATCGGCCGCCGCCCTTCCGCGCACATGCGCGAATTGGTCAGGATCTGTGCGATGGCGTCGCGCGCGGCCGGCGACTGCTCCAGCTCGTAGGCCTTGCCGAGCGCGCGGATGTAGTCCGGCGGATGGTAGTAAGAAATGTACTGCAGGGCGTCGGCGACGCTCGCGATCAGGTCGTGCTGGGTGATGGTGGTCATGGGAATCTGTGGGAAAAAGGTGCGTGGCAATTTTAGCGCGCCGCTGCGCCAGCGTTTCGGCTAAGTTTTGTCCCATGAAACGCGTCGTCGTCATCGGCGGAGGATTCGCCGGCATCACCGCGGTGCGCCGCCTGGCGCGCGAGGACCTGCAGGTCACGCTCATCGATCGCAGCAACCATCACCTGTTCCAGCCGCTGCTCTACCAGGTCGCCACCGCGGGCCTCGCGGCCCCGTCGATCGCCGCGCCGCTGCGACATATCCTGCGCCGCAAGCGCAACGTCACCGTGCTGATGGGCGAAGTTTCCACGATTGACCTCGCGACCCGCTTCGTGTCCGTCGATGGCCAGCGCATCGAGTTCGATTTCCTGCTGGTCGCGAGCGGCGCGACTCATGCGTATTTCGGCCGCGACGAGTGGCGGCAGTACGCACCCGGCCTCAAGACCCTCGACGATGCCTTCGTGATCCGGCGGCACATTCTCGAGGCCTTCGAGCGCGCGGAGGCCACGAGCGACGATGCAGCACGCGATGCGTGCCTGACCTTCGCGGTGATCGGCGGCGGCCCCACGGGTGTCGAGCTCGCCGGCACACTCGCCGAGATCGCGCGCCACACGCTGGCCAACGAATTCCGCCGCATCGATTCGCGCAAGGCGCGCGTGTTGCTGGTCGAGGCCGGGCCGCGGTTGCTGTCGACGTTCGACGAGAGGCTCTCGGCGAGCGCACGCCGCCAGCTCGAGCGGCTCGGCGTGGAAGTGCACACCGGGCATGCCGTCACAGCCATCGGCGACGGGTACCTGGAATTCGCGGGCCAGCACATCGTGGCGCAGACCATTCTCTGGGCCGCGGGTGTCGCGGCTTCACCGCTCGGCCGCCAGCTCGGCGCGGAGCTCGATCGTGCCGGGCGCGTGCGCGTGGCGCCGGACCTGAGCCTGCCCGCTCATCCTGAAGTCTTCGTCATCGGCGATCTCGCGACCGTGCTCCAGGACGGCAAGCCCGTACCGGGCGTCGCGCAGGCCGCCAAGCAGATGGGCGCCACCGCCGCGCGCAATGTCATGGCGCGGATCGAAAACCGGCCGGCGCGCGACTTCCGCTACCGCGATCTCGGCGCGCTCGCGACCATCGGCCGGAATTCCGCCGTGGTGCAGCTGCCTTCACTGCGCTTTTCCGGAGTCCTGGCCTGGTGGTTCTGGCTGGTGCTGCACATCTATTTCCTGATCGAATTCCGCAGCCGGCTCATCGTGCTGATCAACTGGGCCTGGTCGTATTTCACCTACGCGCGCGGAGCGCGCATCATCATCGGCAACGAAAGCGAGCGAGACCTCCATGGCAGCGAAAAAGAAGGCGGCACCGGGAAAGAAGGCCAAGCGCAGTCCGAGGCTCGCGCCCAGCGCCGTGAAGCGGGGCCTGGGCGCCACTGAGGTCGCACTGCCCATCGATCATGCGGACATCGCGGCCGTGGTCGAGCTGGTGCGCGGCGCCGGTGGAGCGCCGCTCGGCGCCTATCGCGAACCGCTGGGCGGTCGTCCACTGCTGCTCGCGTCATTGCCGTTCAGCGCGGTGCAGCCGACTCCGTTCCAGCGCGACCTCTCGCCCACCCACGCCAAGCGCCTCGCAGGCGCCATCGAGGCGACGGCGGCCTTCCTCGATCCGCTGATCGTGGTGCGCGGCGAGGACGGGCGTTTCTGGACGCCCAACGGGCGTCACCGCCTCGCGGCCGCCAAGGTGCTGGGCCTCAAGCAGATCACGGTGCTGATCTCGCCGGACGAGACCTTGTCCTATCGCATCCTCGCGCTGAATACCGAGAAGGCGCACAACCTCAAGGACAAATCGCTCGAGGTGGTGCGCATGGCGCGCAACCTCGCCAAACGCGAACCAGGCCGCACCGAGGCGTCGCTCGCGGCCGAGTTCGAGGCGGCCGAACTACTGACGCTCGGCCTGGTGTACGAACAGAACCTGCGCTTCGGCGGCGGCGCCTACAGCCCGGTCCTCAAGAAGGTGGACCGACTGACGACCCGGAAGCTGCCCGAGGGGCTACGTGAACGCACCGCCTACGCCGCCCGGTTGCAGGAAATCGACAACGAGGTGAAACGCATCGTGGGCGAGCTGCAGGCGCGCGGCATGAAATCGCCCTACCTGCGCAGCTACGTGGTGGCGCGCATCAACCCCGTGCGCTTCCACAAGATGAAGGCCGGCGACAAGAAGCCCGCCATGCCGATTGCGCAGGCGCTGCTGCGCATGCTCTCCGCCGCCAGGAAGTTCGACCTCAACAAGGTGAACATGAGCGACTTGGCTTACGTAGCCGCCGGCGCCGAATCCGCCGAGTAACGCCCTCTTCCAACCAGATGGACACCGCCGCTTGGGCGGTGTTTTCCGGCGTGGCGCGCAGCGCCTGGCAATGACTGTCCGCGGACACTTCAGCGGACACTTTTTTTTCTTTTCGCCTCGGCGCTGGCCGCACACGCGCCGGCGCATCGTTGCGATTTTCCTTGCAACCCTCGCGGCGTCGCGCGCGTCTATGTCGATGTTCCGATCGACACGTGCGGATCCGACTCTCACGCCGGCAAAGGTGAGTCGACGCGTCATCGGCCCGATACCAGGCTAACCGGAGGATCTGCCATGACCCGTTCCATTTCCACACCCGTGACGCAGCGCGTCTTCGAGCGATTCACTTCCACCGTCGGCGCGCTGACGCTCACCGCGCTGGCTTTCGTGGCTTCCAATGCACACGCCGCCTCGCATTCGCAGGGCATCGTGTTGCGCTATGCACCCACCACGCTCGCTTCTCCCCAGGAAGCCGCCCGGCTGTACAGCAGCATCAAGTCGGCGGCGCGCCAGGTATGCGGGCTCAAGTCAGGCCGGCTCATCCTGACCGAGTACCGGCGCGCCCAGGATTGCTTCCGCGAGACGGTCGCGGGCGTGGTGAGTGAAATCGACCAGCCGCAGCTGACCGCCGTGCACCAATCGGACGACGGCAATCTCGGCTGAGCGGCTGCCGCGGCGGGTCACGGGTCCGGGAGGCCTAACCACTCCCGGCCCGCGCCCCGCGGCGAAGCCGCGGCAATCCGCACGACATCCCCTCTTCATCCGTGCAGGTAAACGCCGCCGTCCGGGCGGCGTTTCCATGGATGCGTCGTGTTGAACACTGTCCGCGGCGGACACTTCGCGGACACTTTTCAGCCGGACGCCGGCAGCCTGCGACCCGGCGCGCATCGTCAAAAATCATTGCAACCGATTCGCGGGCTGGCGCGTCTATATCAACGTTCCGATGGACACGTTTCTGATTCGCCTCTCACGCCGGCAAGCGATGAAACAGGCACGACTCATCGGCTCGTTTTCCGCCCCACAACACGGAGGATTGGCCATGACACTCGACACTTCTGCTTTCCTGCGCCGCACCTATGAGCACCTGGCGGCGGGCGTCGCCGCCCTGGTGGTGACCGCACTGCTGCTGGTGACGTTGAACACCGCCCATGCCGCGACACCGCGCGACGTGACGCCCAGCGTTTCCATCCTGGTGCCGACGGTCACGATCGAGGCGGTGGGCTGATGCGACGGGCGTCGATGCACATCGACGCCCGTGCGCGTTGGCGCGCGGCCGCGATCGATGCGAGCGGGATTGCGAACGAGGGTGCGAGTCAGCGATACAGCAGGATGTCGGAGCGTTCTTCGACCCACGCCGCTTCATCCTGGCTGGCGAGCTTGTCGAGGTCTGCCGGCGTCGCCGCCGGGTCGTCCACCCACTCGCGCAGCAGCTCGCTGCCGTTGATCAGGTCGATCGCCAGCCGCGTCTTCTCGTATTCGTAGTGGAAATCTCGCCACAGCGGGTATTCACCCCGCAAGCGGCGCAGGCATTTGAAGGCGCCCGCGACCAGGCGCCAGGGACGAAACTCGCCGTGCACGTACGCGCCATCGTCCACGTGGATCTGGAAACCCGCGCACAACTTGCCCGAGTGCTTCTGGAACGTGGGCTCGAACCAGCAGGGCCGCAGGCGACAACCCTTGATCCACGCCGGCATGATGCGGTCCATGGCGGTCAGCAACGAGCGCGGATCCAGGCCCGGCGCGCCTAACAATTCCAGCGGCCGCGTGGTGCCGCGCCCTTCCGACAGCGTCGTCCCCTCGAGCATCACGGTGCCGGCATAGGCACGCGCCATCGGCAGGTTGGCGGCATTCGGGCTCGGATTGACCCAACTGCGCTCGCCCAGCGGCCAGCCGTAGCCCGGCGCCTCCTCCGGCTTCCAGCCGCGCATCGGGATCACGCGGTAGTCGACCGCCAGCTTGAAATGGCTCACGAACCAGATGCCGAGCTCGCCCAGCGTGAGCCCATGGCGCATCGGGATGGGCCCGGCACCCACGAAGCTCTCCCAGCCTTCGCGCAACTTCAGCCCTTCGACCGGCCGGCCGGCCGGATTGGGCCGATCCAGCACCCAGACCGTCTTGCCGTGCTGCGCCGCCGCTTCCAGCACATATAGAAGAGTGGTGATGAAGGTGTAGATCCGGCAGCCCACGTCCTGCAGGTCGACCAGCAGCACGTCGAAGTGGTCGAGCATCTCCTCGGTGGGCCGGCGTACCTCGCCGTACAGGCTGAATACCGGGATGCCGTGCACCGGGTCGCGGAAGTCCGGCGACTCCATCATGTTGTCCTGCTTGTCGCCGCGCAGGCCGTGCTGCGGGCCGAAGGCCGCGGTGACCTCGAGGCCGCGGATGGTGCGCAACGCGTCGAGCGAATGCTCGAAGTCGGCGGTCATCGACGCCGGGTGCGCGAGCAGCGCCACGCGGCGGCCCTCGAGCTCACGCTGCAGGTTGATGTCGGCCAGGAGCCGGTCGATGCCGAACTGGATCACGCGCAATCCTTCACGGGGCGCGCAGTATGACACAGGCGCGACGGGACCCGCGCCGCCGGCGGCCGGGGCCGCGGTGCCCCGGCTCTAGCCCTCGTCCAGGCTCGCCAGGAAGCGCAGCAGGCTGGCGCGCTCCCCGGTAGTTAGTGGTGCGCGCCGCAGGCGTGGATCGGCCGCGGGATCGGTGGCCAGCCGCTCGTAGTGCTCGAGCACGGCGGCGACGCTGGTGAAGCGGCCATCGTGCATGTAGGGCGCCGTGCGCCCGAGGTTGCGCAGCGTCGGCACGCGCACCGCGACGCCGGTGCCGGTATCGGCGAACACCGCGGCGGCGGCCGGCGCGGCCGCATCCACCCACGGCCCGGCGAAATTGATGCCGCCATGGCAGGACGAACAGCCGCTGCGCGCCGAGAAGAACAGCTCCATGCCCTGCTTCTGCTGCGCGTCGAGCGCCGCGTGGTCGCCGCCGAACACGTAACGATCGAAGGCCGAGTTGCCCGCGAACAAGGTGCGCTCGTAGGCGGCGATGGCGCGAATGACATTGCCGATACTGACCGCCGGATCGTCGGGAAACGCCGCACGGAAGGCGCGCACCAGCTCCGCATCCCGCGCGAGGGCGGCTTCGACGGCGCGCTCGCGCCCTGCGAGTCCGAGCTCGGGCGGATGCTCGTTGAACATCGGCCCGTGCATCTGCTGCTCCAGCGTGCGGATGCCGGCGTCCTTCCAGCCGAGCGACGCCTCGTAGGCCACGTTGAGCAGCGTCGGGGCATTGAGCGGCACCGTGGCGCCGGTGGCGCCGCGCGACAACGGCAGACCGTCGGTGAACGCCCGGTCGGGCGCATGGCAGCTCTGGCAGGAATAGTCCCCGGTGACGGACAGGCGCTTGTCGGCGAACAGCCGCGCACCCAGCGCCACCTTGGCCTTGCTCATCGGGTTGTCGGCCGGCACCGCGGGCTCGGGAAATCCGCGCGGCAGGTTCCAGGTGTACTCGGAACGGGTAGTCGCCGCCGCCACGGCCGCCACGCCCACCAGCGTCGCGGCCAGCCGCGTCGTGGCCAGCTTGCGCCGCCAGCGTGCGCTCATGCGCGACTCACCAGCCGGCGCTCGCGCCTTCGCGCGTGAGGCTCGCGGTCTGCGCGGCGATGGCGCTGCGCTCGCTGACCCAGGAAGCGAAGGCATCGAACGAGGCGGCATCGACGCCGGCGGGATTCGCGCGGTGAGTGCCGATCCAGTCCTGCATGCCACTCAGCAATTGTGCGGCGAGCTTGCGATTGCTCCCGTACAGCGCGAGGTACGCCTGCTTGGCGTCGTCGAGACGGTTCAGCCCGAGATAGGCGTGGCCGCGATATTCGATGGCCTCCGCAAACCCCGGCTTCAGCGCCAGCGCACGGTCGTAGGAGCCCAGCGCGGCCTGGTAATCACCCAGCTTTCGCTGCGTGTATCCCAGGTAGTTCCATGCCTCGGGAAGACGCGGGTCGAGCTCCGCGGCGCGCGAGAATTTCTTGCGCGCGGCGGCGTATGCCGACTTCGCCTTGTCGAGCGCCTTCTGCTGCCGGCGCGCGTCGGTTTGCCGCGCCGCGTCAGCGGCGAGTGCATCCGCCTTTTCCACGCTGTGGACGCCGGCGTTGTACGCATCACGCGCCTGGTCTTCGGGCGAAGCCGCCTGGGCGCGCGGCATGGATGGCATGGACCCGCTGCCCGCCCCGAATGCGGTACAGGCGGCGGCCAGCAAGAACAAGGGAACCAGTGGTTTGACGAGCGTGCGCATGAGGAGCCCCGTGAGAAGGTGTCGCCAGGATGAGTAACTGGCGCGGTGGAAGCGGTTCCGGGCCTCGGCCCGCGTTTCGCATAATGCGCGCCAAGGAGAACCCCATGAAGAACCTTTTGTTGAGCGTCCTGCTGGCATTCACGCTGCCGGCCATCGCCGCCGACGGCGCCATCGAGAAATCCATCGCGAGCCCCGAGCGCACCGCCGCGGACCGGGAACGCGACGCGCGCGAGAAGCCCGCCGAGGTCATGGCCTTCGCCGGCGTGAAGCCCGGCATGGTGGTCGCCGACATCTTCGCGGGCGGCGGGTATTACAGCGAACTGTTTTCCGGCGCGGTGGGTGACGGCGGCAAGGTGCTCGCCATCAACAACCTGGCGTACGTGAACTACGAGAAGGACAACATCAAGGCGCGCTTCACCGAAGGGCGGCTGAGGAACGTCGAGCGCCGCCTGGTCGAAGCCAGCTACATGCCGATCGCGCCGCAGAGCGTCGACCTCGCGGTGATCGTGATGTCGTACCACGACGTGTACTGGATCGACGAGAAGAACGGCTGGGCGGAGATCAACACCGACGGATTCCTCGACTCCATCAAGCGCATGCTCAAACCGGGCGGCAAGCTGCTGATCATCGATCACAACGCGGCGAAGGGTACCGGCAAGGAAGTCGTGGCCAGGCTGCACCGACTGAACGAGGACTGGGCCAGGAAGAGCCTCGAGTCGCATGGCTTCGTGCTCGAGAAGACCTACGACGGGCTGCGCAATCCCGACGACCAGCTCGACAAGCCGGTGTTCGACGCGGCGGTCAAGGGCAGGACCGATCGCTACGTGCACCTCTACCGGGTCAAGTAGTTAGTCCACGGCCGGCGCGCCCGCGAAGCGCCGGCACGCTCCTCACTTCGGGATCCTGCCGCGCGCCTCGGCTACCTGCGCGGCGTCGACCGCCGATGCGCCGCCGCCGAACTTCTGCCGGATGTACGTGAGGATCGCGGCGAGCTCGTCGTCGCCGAGCTGCGCGAACGGCGGCATGACGTTGTCGACCTCGCTGTCCTTCCTCTGCGCGCTGTCGAAACCGCCGGTCATCACGAACAGCGCCAGCGCGCCCGGATCGCCCTTGACCCAGGTCCCGCCGGCGATCGCCGGCTGCATGTTCGGCACGCCGCCGCCGTCGGCCTGGTGGCAGGACAGGCAGTGCCTCGCGTACAGGCGCTTGCCTGCATCGTCGGCCGGCGCGGGGCTCGCAGGCTCCGCAGCGGCCGGCGCGGCATCGGTCGCCGTCGTGGGCGGAGGCTCCGCGCGCAGCACGCCCGCCGCGATGAGCAGCGCTGCGAGAGCGAGCTGCGACGCGCGGCGCGGCATCACTTCTTCGCGTACGAAATGCGCCAGATGCGGCCCTTCTGCGAGTCCGCGACGTACAGCGAGCCATCCGGGGCCACGGCCAGGCCCACCGGCCGGTAGCGCGCGTTGCGCGGATTGTTGTCCGCCATCTCGCCCGCGAAGCCATCCGCGAACACCTGGTAGTCGCCGCTCGGCTTGCCGTCCTTCATGGGTTGGAACACGACCTTGTAGCCGGCCTGCGGCTCGGGCGCGCGGTTCCAGCTCCCATGGAAGGCGATGAACGCGCCACCCTGGTACTGCGCGGGAAAGCTCTTGCCCGAATAGAACAGCAGGTCGTTGGGCGCCCAATGCGCCGGATAGGCCACCAGCGGATCCGGATACTTGCCCGCCTCGGGCTGCTTCTTCGCGTCGCCACCGTATTCCGGCGCGACCACGCGTTTACCCAGCTTCGTGTCGAAGAAGGTGTACGGCCAACCGTAGTTGCCGCCGTCGACGATGCGGTGGAATTCCTCGGCCTGGCGCGTGGCGTTGTCCTGCGCGGTGTAGAGCGACGGGAACAGTGTGTCGATCGAATCGCGGCCGTGGATCACGGCGAACAGCGCGTTCTGCGCGTCGTTCCACTCGATGGCCACGGCGTTGCGCATGCCGGTGGCAAAACGGCGGCCGTTGGCCGGCGTCTGATTGAGCTTGTTGCCATCGAACACCCAGACGCCGCCGTACTTCTCGAGGATGGGGCACGGGTTGCGGCCCATCGAGCCTTCCTGTCGATCCCGCTCCTGGCAGGAATTCGAAGGCGCGCCCACGTTCACGTACAGCGTGCCCTTCGGGTCGAGCGCGAAGGTCTTGTCCGCGTGCTGGCGCTCCTTCGGGAAGCCGGCGACGACGGTTTCCCTGGCACCCTTCGGCGCCAGCTCGCCCTTCTTCAACGCATAGCGATAGACGCCGACATCGTCGGAGACGTACAGCCAGTTCTTGTAGAGGCGCACCTCGGTGCCCTGCACGTCACCGAACTTCGCGGTCTCGTCGATCTTGCCGTCGTGGTCCTTGTCGCGCATCGCGACCAGGCCTTCACGGCCGGCGACGTACAGGTCGCCATTGGCGGCGATCGCCAGGTGGCGCGCCGTGCCCAGGCCCTCCTGCACCACGGTGGCGGTGAAACCCTCGGGCACCACCAGGCCGTCGTCGGCGCGGACCGCGCCCGCGAAGCCGGCCGCGGCGGCGATCGACAGGCTAACTACTCTCAACAGGCTGTTGCTGCGCATGAACGGATCCTCGGCAAGATGTGGGGCGCGCCGCGCATCGCCGCCGGCGCTGCCGGCCGGCGTGACACGCCGAGCGCGGATAGTGCGGGCGATCGCGTGGCCGCGCAACGGAGACGCGCGGCGCGCGTTGTTCCGTGGGTTCGCCGGCCGCCGTCGGGCCGCCCCGGCCTGCCGGTTTCGCGCCGCGGCGGCGTGCGAGCGCGTCACATTTCGCGCGCCCGCATCAGATATCTCCGACGAATGAAGCCGGCTCGCCGCACCGTTACCCCGGGATACTCGCCAAGGCCTTGCCTTCCGGGCACTATGCGGCACCCCGGTAACCGCCTGTCCAACTAACAGCAAGGTTTCCCGATGTCCCTGGTCGATCCCGTCATTGAACGCGTGCTGGCCGATTTCGAACGTCGCGCCGAGGAAGAACAGCGCCGCACCATGGCGCCCGGCGCACCGGGCACCAACCTCGACGACCTGCTGCTGTCCGTGGGCCGCGAGGCCGGCATCCTGCTGTACCTGCTGGCGAGCGGCGGGCAGGCGCGCCGCATCCTCGAGCTCGGCACCTCGTATGGCTATTCCACCGTGTGGCTCGCCGCCGCGGCGCGCGCCACCGGCGGCAAGGTGCTGTCGTGCGAGCTGCGCGACTTCAAGATCGAGCACGCGCGCCAGGCGCTGACGCGCGCCGGGCTCTCGTCGCGCGTGGAGTTCCACCAGGGCGATTGCCTCGAAACCCTGAAGACCCTGCCCGGCCCGTTCGACTTCGTGCTGCTCGACGTGTGGAAGGATCTCTATCTACCCTGCTTCGAGCTGGTCCATCCGAAGCTCGCGCCGGGTGGCATCATCGCCGCCGACAACATGCTGCTGCCGCAGGTGGTGCGGCCGCAGGCCGAGGCCTACCGCGCGCGCGTGCGCGCCGCCGGCGACCTGGATTCGGTGCTGCTGGAAGTCGGCAACGGCGTGGAAATCAGCCGCAAGCGCTAGACCTCCGCGCGCGGCTCACGCCAGGAACGAGCGCGCCACCAGCCCGACGAAAAACCCGTAGAACAGCACCATGCCGACGAGCGCCAGGCGGCGCCACGGCGGCGGACGCAGCGCGCGCGGCAGGATGCGCGTGTTGAGGTACAGCAGATGCAGCGCCGCGATCACGAAGATCACGCCGGCCACGTTGGCGCCGATCAGCAGCAGCGTCGTGGGCTGCTGCAGCTTCATCGCGATGATTCCCCAGATCACCACCAGCAGCAGCACCGCGTAGTAGACCGCGCGGATGTCGCCGCCGCGCCAGCCGCGCACGCGCTCGCTGCCGGTCCACAGGATGTCGGTGATCGAGCGCACCATGCCCTCGACGCAATCGAGCTGCGTCTTGAACAGGATCCACGCGCCCAGCACCGCCACCGTGAGCCCGAGCAGCGGCGCCGCCGCCGCGCCCATCTGCTGCGCGAGTACCGCGGCGATTTCCAGCTGGCGCATGTCGGTGCCCGGCGGCACGAAGGTCACGTAGAGCAGCGCCGGCAGCATCATGCCGGCGAGCGCGCCGGTGAAGAAAATACCCCACTGGTCGACGCGCACGATGCGCCACCAGCCGCGCCAGCGCTGCAGATTGGCGTGGTCGGCTTCGAACATGAAGCCGGTGTCGGCCATCGGGCTTCTTGCGCCGCCGACCACGCCGCCGATGTGACCGACGCGCGCTCCCATGCCGTAGCCCTTGTCGCGGGCCCAGTTCGACAGCGTGATGTTGAGTACGCCGCCGCCGCCCGAGTACCCGACCAGGGCGCCGAGCAGCAGGATGTCGACGTTTGCGGGCATGAGATTGAACGCGCCCTTCGCGGGGTCGAAGCCGAAGAACCCGGACAGCGCGCCGCCCCACGTGTGGAACGGGACGAACACGATCGACAGCACCAGGAAGCCGCCGAGGATGCACGCCACGAGCACCCAGTTGAGGATCTCGAGCGTGCGCGCGATGCGTTTGCCGAGCAGCAGGATTCCGATACAGGCCAGGAACGCCGCGACGCCGATCAGGTAGCGCGTGCCCTCGTCCTGCGGCATGTGGGGAACCTTGCCGAACGCCACCAGGAAAATCGCGCCAGCCGCGGTGGCCGCCCACGCCGGCCAGCCGATCTGCAGGAAGTACAGCAGCGCGTAGAACCACGCCCAGAAGGTCTTTCCCGGCCTGGTGCGCATGAAGCCGGTGACCACGGGCTCGCCGGTGGCCACCGTGTAGCGCATCAGCTCGGTGTTGAAGATGGTCTGGAAGAACACCGCCACCAGCGTGACCCACAGCAACGTGAGCCCGTGCCTGACGAAGGTCGCCGGTCCGAGCAGGAATTCACCGCTGCCGATCGACACGCCGAGCACGATGATGCCGGGGCCACACACGCCTATCCAGCCGAGCCCGCGCGGCATCGGCGGTTCAGGCAGGTCCGCACGGGTCCAGGGCGCCAACTCGCCGGGCGCGCGCTCGTCCTTCGCGTTCATGGGTCCCCCGCTACTTTGGGGCCGGAGCATGACCGCAATCCGTGGCACGCGCAAAACTTTGGCTACACTTCCGGCCATGAAGCCTGGCTCCTTGCCGATCGTCGCCGCGTTGTCGTTCGCTTCCTTCGCGAGCGCTGCGCCCACCATGCAGAACGTGTATGCGCGCACCGGCCACACCCTCGACGGCAAGTGGCACGTCATCGTCGATCCGTATGAGAACGGCGCCTACAACTACCGCCGCGATCCGCTGGACGCCGCGCCCAATCCCACGTCCGGCTATTTCCTCGACCGCAAGCCCAGGGACCGCACCGACCTGGTCGAGTACGACTTCGACGCCAGCCCGACGCTCATGGTCCCCGGCGACTGGAACTCGCAGGATGACAAGCTGTTCTGGTACGAGGGCACGGTCTGGTACCGCACGCGCTTCGATTTCGCGCCTTCACCCGGCATGCAGCGCCAGTTCCTGCACTTCGGCGCAGCTAACTACCAGGCCGACGTGTACCTGAACGGCGCGAAGCTCGGCCGCCACGTCGGCGGTTTCACGCCGTTCGAATTCGAGGTCACCGGCAGGCTCAAGCCCGCCGGCAACTCGGTGGTGGTCAAGGTCGACAACACCCGCCACCTCGACGCGGTGCCCACGGTCAACACCGACTGGTGGAACTACGGCGGCCTGACGCGCGACGTCACGCTGGTCGAGACGCCCCAGGTGTTCGTGCGCGACTACCAGGTCGGGCTCGCGCCGGCGCGCGCGGGCGCGCCTCCCCGGCTGGCACTGAGCGTCCAGCTCGACGGCGCCAGCGCGCCCGCCCAGGTCACGGTGGAAATAGCCGAGGCCGGCGTGCGCGCGACGCTGACCACCGACGCTTCCGGCGCCGCGCGGCTCGAAGTCCCGGCGCGCAAGCTCAAGCTCTGGACGCCCGCGCAGCCGAAGCTGTACGAGGTGCGCATCGCCGGCGGCGAAGATCGGCTGGTCGACCATGTCGGCTTCCGCCGCATCGAGGTGCGCGGCAACCAGGTGCTGCTCAACGGCCAGCCGGTGTTCCTGCGCGGCATCTCGCTGCACGAGGAGAACCCGATGCGCGGCGGCCGCGCGTATTCCGCGGAGGACGCGCGCCTGCTGCTGGGGTGGGCCAGGGAATTGGGCTGCAACTTCGTGCGGCTGGCGCACTACCCGCACAACGAGCACATGGCGCGCGTGGCCGACGAGCTGGGCCTGATGCTGTGGGAGGAAATCCCGGTGTACTGGACCATCGCCTGGGAAAACCCCGACACCCTCGCCAACGCGCAGGAACAGCTGACTTCGCTCATCACCCGCGACCGCAACCGCGCCAGCGTGATCGTCTGGTCGGTGGCCAACGAGACGCCGGTGAGCGAACCGCGTACGCGCTTCCTGAAGTCGCTGGTCGACACCGCGCGCGCGCTCGACGCCACGCGCCTGGTGTCGGCGGCCATGGAAGTGCACGTCGATCCGGCCGACAACGACCACCGCATCGTGGACGATCCCTTCGGCGCGTACACCGACCTGCTGAGCTTCAACCAGTACGTCGGCTGGTACGACGGCCTGCCCGCGAAGCTCGACGAGATCCGCTGGACCTTCGCCTACGACAAGCCCGTGATGATCAGCGAGTTCGGCGCCGACGCGCTGCAGGGCATGCACGGCGACGCGCTCACGCGCTTCAGCGAGGAGTACCAGGAAGACCTCTACCGACGGACACTGGCGATGCTGTCGAAGATCCCGCAATGGCGCGGCACCACGCCGTGGATCCTGGTCGACTTCCGTTCGCCGCGCCGGCCCTTGCCCGTCATCCAGGACGGGTGGAATCGCAAGGGGCTCATCGGCGAGAACGGCACGAGGAAGAAGGCCTTCTTCGTGCTGCAGGATTTCTACCGGACCAAAGCCGACGCGCACGCGGGTGGCAGATGATCCAACTACAGGGACTCACGCGCCGCTACGGCGACTTCACCGCGCTCGAGCCGCTCGACCTCGAGGTGGCGCGCGGCGAGATGTTCGGCTTCCTCGGCCCCAACGGCGCCGGCAAGACCACCACCATCCGCATGATGATGGGCATCCTGGTGCCGAGCGGCGGCCGCGCGCTGATCTCCGGGCTCGACTGCCAGGCGCAACGCGCCGAGGTGCAGCGCCACGTGGGCTATCTACCCGACAACCCGATGTTCTACGACTTCCTGCGCGGCCGCGAGATCCTGCAGTTCGTCGCCGAAATGCACGGAGTGCCGCGCGACGAGGCGGCCGAGCGCACGCAACGGATGCTGGTGGAGTTCGGGCTCGCCGAGGCGCTGGACGAATTCGCCGTCAACTACTCGCTGGGCATGAAGAAGAAGCTGGGCCTGGCCTGCGCCATGATCCACGACCCGGACGTCCTGATCCTCGACGAGCCCATCAACGGGCTCGACCCGCGCGCGGCGCGCGACGTGCAGGAGCGGCTCAGGCAGGCCGCGGCGTCGGGCAAGACGATCTTCATGTCGACGCACCTGCTCGACATGGCGGAACGCGTCTGCACGCGCGTCGGCATCGTGCACCGGGGAGAGCTCGTCGCGACGGGCACGCTCGCGGAGTTGCGTGAACGCGTGGTCCAGGGTGGCTCGCTCGAGGAAGTGTTCCTGCGCGTTACCGAAGAGGCCCCCGAGGCGGCGCCCACGTGAGCAGCCCGGGCTTCGAAGGGGCCGCGCCACTCGGCCGCAGCACGGCGCTGCTGATAAAGCTGCGGCTGCGCCGGCTGCACAACCAGCTGCGCGCCGCCTCCCAGCGCAGGAAGAAGCGGGACGCGGCCCCGGCAACGGGGCGCGAGCCCGCCACACGCAAGGGGAATCCCGGCAAGCAGGGCAGCAACGTCGTGCTCTACGTCTTCCTGCCGCTGATGATGTTGGTGTTCGGTTCGATGGCCCGCAGCGCCGTGCTCAACCTGCACGAGGCGCTTGACCGCGGCGGTTTCTGGCACACCGTGGAATTCGCGGCGCCGTTCGTCGTGGGCCTGGCGTTCCTGCTGCTGGTCATGTGGCTCGCG
Organism: Steroidobacteraceae bacterium; assembly: GCA_035701825.1. Classification (GTDB taxonomy): domain Bacteria; phylum Pseudomonadota; class Gammaproteobacteria; order Steroidobacterales; family Steroidobacteraceae; genus CADEED01. The sequence goes on along the minus strand of DASSRK010000198.1, from coordinate 26,369 downwards.
TCGCTGTTGCTGACCATCGCATCGGGCGAGCTCGCCAAGGCCGATTGGGATCTCGAGTGGCTGGTGACGCTGCCGATCCGCGCCGACACGCTGTTGTGGGCCAGGATCCTGGAACGCAGCGTCGTGAATCCCTCCGGATTCATGGCGGTACTCCCGGCCTGCACGGTGGTCGCCTGGTATTCCGGCCATCACTGGCTGGCGCCCGTGATGGGCTTGCTGGCGACCTGGCCACTGCTGTTGCTGGCCGCCGTGGTTCGCACGCTGCTCGACACCGGGCTGCGCCTGCGGATGAGCGCCGCGCAGTTGCGCAACCTGAGCGCGGTCATCTCGGTGCTGGCGATCGTGAGCATGTACCTGGCGATGTCGCTCGGAATCCCCGGCAAGTCGACGTTCATGCTGGGCGTGGCGGCGACCATGCCCGCGTGGCTCACCTGGACGCCCATGGGTATCGCCGTGCTCGCGCTCAATGAGCGCGATGGCCTGCACGCCCTGGTGCTGTGGGCGCTGCTTGCGGCGCAAAGCCTGGCGCTCGCCTGGCTCGGCATCCAGTGGCTGCATCACCTGCTTCGCCACGGGGTGGTGGCGGGTGGCGGACGCGACGCGGTACGCAGCGCCAGACCGATCGCGCCGATCGGTTCCGCTGCGGCATCGCCTGCAGCGGCCACCGGCTACGGGTCGCGGCTGGGAGCCGTGCAACGGCGCGAACTCACGCTGCTCTCGCGCGACCGCAATTTCATGGTCCAGTGCCTGGTCGTGCCGCTGCTCATCGTCAGTGGACAGCTGTTGCTCGGCTCCTCGGGCGTGGCCACCACGATGTGGCGCGAGCCGAACGTGCTGGCGTCGGTGGCCTTCGGTCTCGCCGCGTATTCACTCAGCATGTCGGCCTTCCAGACTCTCAATGCCGAGGGTCACGCGCTCTGGCTGCTGTACACCTTTCCGCGCCCGATCGAAGCGGTGCTCATGGACAAGGCCAGGCTCTGGGGCGTCGTGACCCTGGCCTATCCATTGGCGCTGTTCTGCGCCGGCCTGTTCCTGATGCCGCACGTGGGCTGGAAGTTCGCCACGGCGGCGGTCACCGCCTTCCTCGGCATTCCCATCTACTCCTTCATCGCGGTCGCGCTCGGCGTGTTCGGCAGCAATCCGCTCGAGCAGCACCAGAACCAGAAGGTCAAGCCGGAGTACGTCTATCTCTACATGGGCCTGGCGGGTCTGTACATCTACGCCGTCGTCACGCCCAACTGGTTCCAGCGAATCGTGTTCATGGTGCTGTCGCTGCTGCTGGCGTTCGCGCTGTGGCAGAAGGCACGCGATCGACTGCCCTACCTGCTGGACGCCGACGTCGCGCCGCCGGCGCGGGTGTCGCTGTCCGACGGGCTCATTGCGGCGATGGTGTTCTTCGTGGTCCAGGGCATCGTCGTCGCCATCGGTGGAGCCTCGGGAGCGACCATCCTGGTGGCGTTCGCGATCGCCGGCGCCTTCACCTACTCGATGATGCGCTACGTCTATGCGCGCACCAAGACCCAGGGTGTGCCGCGGATCGTGGGCAAAGGCTCTCGACCGCTGGTGGGCGTGGCCCTTGGCTCGATGGCCGCCGTGCTGGGCGTCGCTTACCTGTTCGTCATGCAGGGCACGCCGCTCATGGAAGAGGCGCAACGCGCCAACAACGCCTACGCGCAGCTCGGCCTGTGGGTCCTGCCGCTGGCGCTGATCGCCGCGCCCGTGTTCGAAGAATTCATTTTCCGCGGACTGATCTTCAACGGCATGCAACGCAGCTTCGGCCTGTGGCCCGCGACCCTGGCGAGCGCCGCGTTGTTCGCCTGCCTGCACCCGCCCATCGCCATGCTGCCGGTATTCGGTCTCGGAATCGCCACGGCCCTTTCCTACGCGCGCACCGGCAGCCTGCTGGCGCCGATGCTGGCGCATGCCACCTACAACAGTTGCGTGATCGGGGCACAGGTGTTGTTCAGGTAGGCGACGCCTGTCGGCCGCCGGCGCACGTCCGCGATCACCGACCGCCAAGTGCCTGTTTGTAGTTAGGTTGCGCCGCGCTGTCGCCGCATGGCGCCGCGTATTCGCGCGGTTGTCGGCCCGCCGCGACCCGCGCCCGGTGGTTTCCCCCGTGCGCGGCCCTGCTTGCCGCATTTGGCGCTGGCATGTGGATTGCACTTCTTCCTCGTGAACCTTCCATCGAAGACCGAGGAGACAGGAATGAAAGTACGCAAGACACTGCTCGCCGCCGCCGTGATCGCGTTGATCCCGCTGGGTGCGTCCGCCGCGGGCGACAACGACTACGGCAGCAAGGACAAGGCCGGTGCCGGTGCGAGCTTCAAGCAGCTCGATGCCAACAAGGACGGACGCATTTCGCAGGCGGAAGCCGCGGTGGATTCGAGCATCATGTTCTCGACCGCCGACACCAACGGCGATGGCTATCTCGACAACGCCGAGTGGAAGGCCGCTCAGAAGGCGCGCGAGAAGGACAGCAGCTCGCCGAGCCCGCAGTCGATGCCGCAGGGTGAGCCGAGCACCATGCCGCCCAGCACGACCACGCCGGACAATCCGAGCACGCCGGACACGCCGAGCACCCAACCGCCCGACACCGAAACTCCGCGGCAATAAGTCCACCGCGGGTTTCGTGTACACCCGCGCGGCCGGCCAGGCCGCGCGGGTTTTTATTTGGCGTCCTCAGTTCATGCGCGAGAAGCCGCCCGAGCTTCCGCCCGAGCCGCCTCCGCGCGAGCGATTGTTGCTTCCGCCGGACGAGCGCGCGCCGCGCGCGAATCCGCCGCGGCCCCGCTGCCCGCCACCGCGCCCCTCGTGGCCGCGCTGGCCGTCACCGCGCCCGCCATGCTGGCCGCGCTGCGGGTGACCCCCTTGCGAATGCCCACCCTGCGAACGGCCGCCACCTGAATGGCCGCCGCCCTGATGGCGGCGCTGTCCATCGCGCGCACCGTGACCGCGGTTGGGATTGCCGGATGGCGAGCCGCCTTCGCGGCGCTCGCCCGGCGTGCGCGCTTCGCGCGCCGGCGCACCGCCCTCAGCGGCCAGAAGGTCGGCGTAAGCATCATGGTTCGCACGACCGGCCGCGGCCCGCGGGGCATGACCTCGTCCGCCGTGACCGCCGCGCTCGTTTCGCGGCCGGCGATGTTCGGGCCGGCGGCGCGGATCCTGGTGAGGCGCGTATTCCCGCTCGCCGGACTGCTCCGCGCGCGTCGGGTGCGTGCCCTCCTTGATCTCGAACTTCGGCGTGGGCGCGAACTCGACGCTGCGCTTCAGCAGCTTCTCGATGTCCTTGAGATAGGACATCTCGTCGGGCGAGACCAGCGACACCGCGGCACCCGTCGAACCGGCGCGCGCCGTGCGGCCGATGCGATGCACGTAATCCTCGGGCACGTTGGGCAGCTCGTAGTTGACGACGTGCGGCAGCTCCTTGATGTCGAGGCCGCGCGCCGCGACCTCGGTGGCCACCAGCGCGGTGATGCGGTTCTCCTTGAAGTCCTCGAGCGCGCGCACGCGCGCGTTCTGGCTCTTGTTGCCATGGATGGCCATGGCGGTGATGCCGGCGCGCTCCAGCTGTTGCGTGAGCCGGTTGGCGCCGTGCTTGGTGCGCGTGAACACCAGCACCTGGTGCCAGTTGCCTTCCTTGATGAGATGCGCGAGCAGGTGGCGCTTGTGCTCCTTCGGCACGCGGTAGGCGCTCTGCTCCACCTTGTCGGCGGTGGCATTGCGCGGCGTGACCTGCACGCTCACCGGGTTCCTGACGAAGCGGTTCGCGAGGTCGCGGATGTCGTCGGAGTAGGTAGCCGAGAACATCAGGTTCTGGCGCTGTTGCGGCAGCAGCTTGAGCACGCGCTTGATGTCGTGGATGAAGCCCATGTCGAGCATGCGGTCGGCTTCGTCGAGCACGAAGACCTGCACGTCGGCGAGCGACACCACGCGCTGTTCGCACAGGTCGAGCAGGCGGCCGGGGGTCGCGACCAGGATGTCGCAGCCGTGCCGCAGCTTGTCGATCTGCGGCTTCTCGGAGACGCCGCCGAAAATCACCAGCGAGCGCAGGCTCACGTACTTGCCGTAGTCCTGCACGCTCTGCTCGACCTGCGCGGCGAGCTCGCGGGTCGGCGTCAGCACCAGCGCGCGCGGATTGCGCGCGCCGCGCTCGCCGAGCTTCTGCAGTATCGGCAGCGTGAAGCCCGCGGTCTTGCCGGTGCCGGTCTGCGCGCCCGCGAGCACATCGCGGCCGGCGAGCACGGCCGGGATGGCCTCGGACTGGATGGGAGTGGGAACCGTGTAGCCCTTGTCGGCCACGGCACGGAGCAACTCGGGCTTGAGCCCGAGGGAATCGAATGACATTGAAATGCCTTGTAAATGAGTAGGACAGACTCGCGGTGCACCGGCATGGCCGTGCAGCGGTCATTGGCGAGGAAGTGTTTGCGAATCGTCGGGCGGCTGGTTGAACCGCGTCTTCGGACTTGCGAGCTCTAGGGGGCGATGACCGCGCGACCCTGAGTGAGCCGGGCGCGACTATACAGGCCCACCCCCGGCGCGCAAAGAAAAACGTCGAAAAAGTGCGAAACAGCACGTCCGCCGGCCCGCAGCGCCCGAGGTCGTGGGCCGACCTGCCGCTCCAGCGGCGGCGGCGGACTGTTAGTCTGCGGCCCGATGTCCGCGCGAATCCGCATCGATGCCGCAAACGATTGCCTCGACCGCGGGATCCACGCGCCATGAAAGTCCTGGCGTTCTGCGGCAGCCTGCGCCGCGCCTCGATGAATGCCGCCCTGCTGCGTGCCACGGCGCGGCTCGCGCCGGATGGCATGTCGCTCGAGCTCTTCGACGGCCTCGGGTCGCTGCCGCTGTTCAATCCGGATCTCGAAGCGGACATGCCGCGCGACGTGAGCCGCATGTACCACGCCCTCGACGCCAGCGACGCGCTGTTGATCGCGAGTCCCGAGTACGCCCACGGCGTCACCGCCGTGCTCAAGAACGCGCTCGACTGGCTGGTCGGCTTCGAAGGCTTCATCGACAAACCGGTGGCGATATTCAACGCCTCGCCGCGCTCGGTGCACGCCGACGCCGCGCTGCGCGAGATACTGGTCACCATGTCGGCCAGACTGCTCGACGCTGCCTGCCTGGACCTGCCCCTGCGCGGCACGCGCCTGGGCGAAGAACAGATTTTCAGCACGCATGCGCACGCGATCCGCGACGCGCTGCGCAGGCTGGCACAGGGAGTCGGGGCTGCATGAAGTGGATCGTCATGGGACTCGTGGCCGTCGTGGCGGTCGCGGTGGGCGCGTGGTGGTGGGAGGGGCATCGGGCCGAGCGGGCGTTGCTCGCGCAACCGGTGTATCGCGTGCTGGAGAAGCACGACCCGGCGCTCTACGAGAAAATGGTCGAGGAATATCGCCTGCTGCTGCGCGACGAAGTCAGCCCCGAGCAGTTCACCAACACCGCCAACGCCGGCATCGCCGAGGCCGCCACGCGCGCGCTGGGCCGCGCCTCGCAGGAATCCCTGCTCGCGTTGATGACCGACATGCTGGCCACCGCGAAGAAACTCGAGCACGCGCCGGACGACGCCTGCTTCCGCTTCTGGTTCCCGCTGGTCGCCGGCCCGCCCGACGTCGCGCACTTCGTGGATGCGAAGTCACAGCAGCACACGCTCGACCTCATGGGCGAGGTCATCCGCACCGCGGCCGAATCGCCCGCGCCGGTCGCGGATCCCGAGGCGGTCAAGGACGAATTCGCCGCCATCGTGAACGCGACCTACGAGCAGTTCGGCGCCGACGCGCAGATGATCGGGCACGCCGACGACCCGCGCGTCGATCGCGGCAAGGTGTGCGTGATCACGATTTCCTTCTACGAGCGGATCCTGCGATTGCCGCCGGCCAAGGCCGTCAACCTGCTGCGGGTGATGGCACAGGGATGACCCACGGCGATCGCATCCTCAAGGTCAACCACGCCGGCGAGCATGGCGCGGTGAACATTTATCGCGGCCAGCGCCTGGCCTGTTTCTGGCGTGACGCCGGGCTCAAGCGCGAACTGGAAGAGTTTCGCGCGCACGAGGAACGTCATCGCGCCATTTTCGCCGCCGAGCTCGAGCGCCGCGGCCTGCGCCGATGCCGCAGCTACGGCCTTTGCGGCCTGGGCGGGCTGAGGTTGGGCCTGGTCACCGGCATCTGCGGCCGCGCGTCGATCGCGGCGGTCACCGTGGCGGTGGAGCGGGTGGTGCTGCGCCACCTCGAGGCGCAATTGCGCGAGCTCGACGGAGTGGATCCCGCCGCGCACGCCGCCGTGTCATCCATCATCGAGGACGAGCGCACCCACCACGATCGCGCCGCGCAGGAGCCCCGCCAGGGAATCTTCTGGCCGCGAGTCATACGGCCCACGGTCAGCGCCGTCACCGAATTCGTCATCTGGTCCGGGATGAAGCTCTAGCGCTTTTGCGCCTGGTCGATCAGGAAGAGGTCCGTCAGCAACGCGCGCACATGGATGCTCGCGTTGAGGTTGTCCACCAGCATCGAACTGATCGCCTTGCGGTCCAGGACCAGCCCGATCGCGCCGCGCGCGACCGCCGCGTCGCGCTGCAGCGCTTCGAAGAACGGCCGCGTGCTCGCGGCGTGCGGCGAGTCACCTCGCGCCAGCGCCGCCTCGGCCAGCGGCGCAATCCCGTCGAGCGCCGCGTACATGCGCCCGAGCATTTCGCGCGCCTGGGACCCGGCGTCGTCGGCGCGGCCTTGCGCGGCATACGCCAGGCAGAACTCATACCCCGCCTCGATGGCCTCGAGTCGTTCGCTCAGTGTCTGGTTCATCTGTGGTTTTCGCGTGGATCGTCCTTGCGCTGCCCGGACCAGCGGTTCGGATCGTGGTACACCGCCGCTTCGTCGCGCGCCATCTGCCCGGCGATCATGGCACGCAGGTAGCCGCGCTTCTCGGGCAGCAGCGAGAAATAGACGTGCGCCATGGTGAGCGTCAGCGTCAACAGCGCCGCCGCGCCGTGCAGCACGTACACCACGCCCCAGGTCGACGATTCGAGTAGATAGGGATTGCGCTTCCACAGCGGCGTGTCGACCTTGGCGAGCATGACGAAGCCGGTGACCACGGCGACCAGGATCGCGGTGCCGAGCACGGCGTGCATGAGCTTCTGGGCCAACGTGTACTTGGCGGCGCGGCGCCCCTGCCTGAGGTCCGAGAAATCGCGCGGCCGCGGCACCATGCAGCGCAGCCGCTGGAAGAAAGTCGCACGCACCAGGTGGAACAGCGTCGCCGCGCCCAGTACCACGCCCGTGATCCAGTGCAACGGCACCCACGAGAACTCGAGGCCGAGGATGGGCAGGAACGCGCTCGCCAGCAGCAGCAACACCGCGAGTGCCGTGAGCCAGTGGAACACGCGGTCGATGGGCGCGTGGCGGGTGATGAGGTTGGGATCGGGGCTCACGGCGCGGGAGACGCGGCAGGCCGCCGCTTGCGCACGGCACGCCAGACCAGGTGGCCGATGATCATCGCGACGCCGAGGCCGAACGCGACCGGCAACAGGTCCCAGGACATGCCTTCGAGGGTTTCCTGGCCCCAGGCGTTGTGGGTGATGCGGAAGAGGGTCATTTGGCGGCTCGAAGAATGGGGTCAGGCACCATTTTTCTGGACGAAAAATGGAGCCAGACCCCCTAGCTATCCCTGACGGCGCGGCGGACGAGGTTCTCCATGAGCGGCACCTTGTAGCCGTTGTACTGCACCGGCGTCGCGCCCTGGCTGGCGATGCGGCCCGCGATGGTCGCGGTCTCCTCGTTCTTCGGCTGGCCGATCACCGCCTGCTCGACTGCCTTGAGGCGCCGCGGCACGCATTCGACCGCGCCGCAGACGATGCGCGCGTCCTTGATGGTGTCGCCCTCGACATGCATGGCCGCGGCCACGTTCACCAGCGGGAAGTCCCAGGTGGCGCGGTCGGTGACCTTCTCGAAGTAGAACTTCGCGCCCGCCCATTTCTTCGGCAGCCGCACGGCGGTCACGATCTCGCCGGGCTTGAGGATGGTCATGTGGCGGATGTCCACCGACGGGCCGATGAAGAATTCCTCGGCCGGCACCACGCGCTCGCCCTTCTCGCCGGCGATCACGATGCTGCCCTCGAGCGCCACCACGGCCGGCGCGCAATCCGAGGGCGACACGGCGATGCAGCGCGCGGCGCCAAACAAACAGTGTTCGCGGTTCTGGCCCTGCGGCGTGTCGGCATAGCAGGTGTTGCCGCCGGCGCGATAGCAATCCACGCCCGAGCGGTAGTACCAGCAGCGCGCGTCCTGGCACAGATTGCCGCCGAGGGTGCCGGCGTTGCGGATCTGCGGGCTGGCGACGCGGCCCGCGGCGGCGGCGAGCAGCGCGTACTCACCGAGAACGTCGCCGTGCTGCGCGACCTCGGTCAAGGTCGTGAGCGCGCCGATCTCGAGGCCGTCGGCCGTCTTGCGTATGCCCTTGAGCGCGGCGATGCCGCTGAGGTCGACCAGCGCCTCGGGATGCTTGGCGCGGTCCTTGAACCAGTCATAGCTGTCCTGGCCACCCGCCAGGATCCAGCTGTTTTCCTGCCGGGCCAGCGCGAGCGCGTTCTCCAGCGAGTCGGGCTGGTAGAGCTCGAACGAAGGCATCATGTCGCGGGACATCGTTCAGCCCCTCACTGCGTGTTGATGGACAGCGGCTTGCGCGGCTGCGGCCGGCCCGCCACGTGGTTGACGATCATGTCGGGCAGCACCGGCGTGCGGTTGAACACGTGGCCGCCGAGCGCGTCCGAGATCGCGCACAGCAGCGCCGAAGCCGACGCGCCCATCAGCGGCTCGCCGATACCCTTCGCGCCCACCGGGTTCGAGGGATCGGGCTTGTCGACCACGTCGGTGTGCATCTCGAGCGGCAGGTCCAGGTAGCTGGCCGGCTTCTGCTGGTGCAGGCCGACGTTCGCCGGCAGCCCGTTCTGCGGATCGAACACCAGGCGCTCCAGCGTCGCCATGCCGATGCCCTGCACTGCGCCGCCCTTGATCTGCGTCTGCACGCCCATCGGGTGGATCACCGTGCCGCAATCGGCCACCGACACCAGCTCGACGATGCGATGCATGCCGGTCTCGGTGTCGAGCTCGATCTCGATGAAGCAGGCCGCGAACGCCGAGGGCTGGCCGGTCCACGGCAGGTTGTCTTTGGCGACGCCGATGAGGCCCGTGCCGGCGAGCGCCGTGGCGGAGGCCCTGGTCATCGGGTTGATGTCGGCCGGCAATTCGTGCCCGTCGAACTTGCCGCCGAGCGCGATGGCGCGCCTGGCGGCGTCCGCGTAGCTCATCGACTTCCCGGTCTTCGAGAACACCTTGGCGCCGTCGACGTCGTAGTCCTCCGGCTTGCCACCGAGGTCCCGGGCCGCGATCTCCTTGAGCTTGGCCAGCATGTCCTGCGCGGCCACGTAGTTGGTGCGCGTCATGGTGTACGAGGTGTTGCTGCCGAACTGGCCGATGTTCCACGGCAGGTTCTTGCGGCTGTCACCGCGCTCGATGATGCAATCGTCCCAGTCGATCTTGAGCACCTCGGCCGCGATGCGCGAGGTGCCCGAGTGCGAGAACGTGCCGAGATTGCCGACGCCAGTGTGGATGTGCAGCTTGCCGTCCGGCGTCAGGCACAGCAGGCCGTCGAAGCCGGCGAAGCCCGCCGGATGGAACGCCTGCCCCACGCCGATGCCGGTGACGCGCGGCCCGTTCTTCTGGCCGCTGCGCTTGCTGCGCTCGGCCCAGTTGAACTTCGCCTTGCCCTTCTCGAGCGCGTCACGGATGTAGGCGCTCGGCACCGGGACGCGCTTGCCGTCACCGCCCATGGCGCCGGGCGCGCCGTTCACCGGGTTGTTCTTCTGGCGGATGGCGACACGATCGATCTTGAGATCGCGCGCCGCGCGATCCACCAGCGGTTCCATGACGCAGGCGAGCTGGTTCTGCCCGGGCCCGCGCTGCGCGGTGCGCGTCGGCGCATTGGTGAACACCGGCAACCCGCGCCAGCGCATGGCGGTCGGCTGATAGACCAGCGCCAGCGCATCGCCGAGCGCGCGGTAATCCCAGAAGCTGATGTGCGCGCCGGAGTCCTGCACGACGTAGACGTCGACGGCCAGTAGTTTGCCGGTGGCATCGAAACCGACCTTGAGGTTGCCCTGGAAGGCATTGCGCGCGGAGCCGAGGTAGAACTCCTCGGCGCGGCTGATGCGCATCATCACCGGCTTGCCGATCTTCTTCGACATGTAGGCCGGGATCACCATGCTCGGGTAGTCGGAGCCTTTCGAGCCGAAACCGCCGCCGCAGTACTCGGCGATCAGCACCAGTTCTTCGGGCTTGATCCCCAGCCGGCGGGCGAGACCCGGCACCACGAACGTCTGGCTCTGCAGCGAGGCGTGCACGAAGCACTTGCCGTTCTGCCAGTAGGCCATGCAGCTGCGCGGCTCCATGCTGTGGTGCGCGAGCGACGCCGTCACGAACGGCTCGTCGTACACCACCTTGCACTTCCTGAACTCGGCTTCGACGTCGCCGAAGGACCATTCCTCGGCCGGCTTGCCCTTGGGCAATTCCTCGCCCTGCTTCACGCGCGCGAAGTCCGCGGCGGTCCACTTGAGGTGCGCGGGATCGAGTCCCTGCAGCGTGCCGATGTTGAAGCCGTCGCTGCGCGCGTCCTTGCCTCCGGGGAACAGGCTCTCCAGCGGATCGTGCGTGAACGGCAGCGGCTCATAGTCGATCTTGATGGCGGCGATGGCATCTTCCGCGGCCTGCTCGCTCACCGCCGCGACCGCGAGAATCGGCTCGCCGACGTACAGTGGCTCCCGGGTGAGCGAGGGCGCGAACCCCGGCGGCTCGCCGGGGATGTCGTCGGCCGTGAGCATGCCGAGCACGCCATCCATCTTGAGCGCCGCCGCGGCGTCGATGTTCTTCACGCGCGCATGCGGCATCGGGCTGGTGAGCAGCCGGCAGAACACCATGCCGTCGGCGCGGAAATCCTCGGCGTACTTGGCGCTGCCGGTGACCTTGGCCACCACGTCGTGCGGCGTGAAGTCCTTGCCGATGTGCTTGAAGTTGTTCATGCGGCACCGCCTTCGGCCGCCGCCCGCATCACGCCGTTGAGGTAGTTGTCATAGGCGCCGCAGCGGCACAGGTTGCCGGCGAGCGCCTGGCGCGCTTCGTCACGGGTGGGCTTGGGGTTGCGCTTGAGCAGCGCCACGGCCGACATGCACTGGCCCGGGGTACAGAAGCCGCATTGCGGCGAGAGTTCCGCGACGAAGGCCTTCTGCACCGGGTGCAGTTCGCCATCCGGACCCGCGAGTCCTTCGATGGTCAGCACCTTGCGCGCGCGCACCGTGTGCGTGAGCGTCGAGCAGGAGTTGTAGGCGACGTCGTCGATGTTGACGGTGCAGGCGCCGCATTCGCCGCGGTCGCAGCCGAGCTTGGTGCCGGTGAGCCCGAGCTTGTAGCGCAGGGTCATGGCCAGGGTTTCATTGGGCAGCACGTCGACGCGCCGCACCTGGCCATTCACGTTGAGCGAGATCAGCCGTTCGACACCACCCGCGGCGCGCCCCTTGCGGCTGCAGCCGGTGAGCCCGCCGTACATGTAAGCCGCGGCCGAGACGGCCGCTCCCGAGGCAATGACGCGCTTGATGAACTCCCGGCGCGAATAACGCGATGCGATGTCGTCTGCGGACGGTTCGCTCATGCTCATGTCACTCCCCCGAAAGACCCGGGACACTGCGCGGCTGCGGAAGTATAGCCGCAGGTCGACGGCGCGCCGTCCCCCGCTCCCCGCCCCGTCGAGCCGCCGGTGGATGTTAATTATTCGTAAACCCGGAAACTCGACCGCCCGTGCTAACGTCTTCACGGGATGCACCTGCTGCTGATCGAGGACGATGCGGAAGCCGCCAGATTCCTCGCCAAGGGTCTGCGCGAGAGCGGCTACGTGGTGGATATCGCGGCGGACGGCCGCGAAGGCCTGTTCCGCGCCACCGAGGGCACCTACGACCTGATCGTCGCCGACCGCCAGCTGCCGCACTTCGACGGCCTGTCGATCGTCGCCATGCTCCGCCGCAGCGGCCGCCACACCCCGGTCCTGATCCTCTCGGCCCTCGGTTCGGTGGACGATCGGATCGAAGGGCTGCGCGCCGGCGGCGACGACTACCTGACCAAGCCGTTCGCCTTCGGCGAGCTGCTGGCCCGCATCGAGGCGCTGCTGCGCCGGGGCAACCAGCCCGAGGTCACGACCCGCATCAAGGTCGCCGACCTCGAGCTCGACCTGCTGGGGCGCAAGGTGAGCCGCGGCGGCAAGCCCATCGACGTGACTTCCAAGGAATTCCAGCTGCTGGAGTTCCTCGCCAGGCGCGTCGGGCAGGTGGTTACGCGTACCATGCTGCTCGAGGCGGTATGGGATCTGCACTTTGACCCGCAAACCAACGTGATCGACGTACACGTCAGCCGTCTCCGCGCCGCCATCGACAAGGGCTTCGAACGGCCCCTGTTGCACACCGTGCGTGGCGCGGGTTACGTGCTGCGCGATGCCGGCTGACCCCGGCCGGCGGCCGCTCGCCATGCGCCTGTCGTCGGCGCGCCTGGCGCTGCTCTACATGGCGTTGGTCACGCTGCTGACCGGCCTGCTGCTCGCCAGCGTCTATCTACTCACGCGCAGCGCGCTGGAGCGCGAGATCTCCGCGGTGGTGCGCGCCGAGGTCGAGGACCTGGCGGACGAGCTGCGGTTGGGCGGCCTCGATCGCCTGGTCGCGACGCTCGAGCTGCGCACCGACAGCTGGGGCCGCACCGGCGCCGTGTTCCTGCTCGCGGACCGGGAATTCCACCCGGTGGCCGGCAACCTGTCCGAGTGGCCGCGCGACGTGCCCGCGACCCCGGCCGCCATGGTCGAGTTCGAGATCATCGCGCGTGAACGCGACCGCCGCGTGCTGCACCCGGTCGAGGCGCGCATCGAGCGCCTGTCCAACGGCTACTGGCTGCTGGTGGGCGCGGACACCAGCGAGCGGCAGAACGTGCTGCGGCGCTTCGGGCTGGCGACGCTCTGGGGCATCGCGTTGACGGCGCTGTGCGTGTGGCTGCTGGGCGCGGCGTATGCGCGCCGCACCGCGCGCCGCGTACGCGGCTACGCCGACACCTGCGAGAGCATCATGCAGGGCGATCTCACCCAACGCCTGCGCGTCGATGGCCCGGGCGACGAGTTCGACGCGCTGGCCGCGGCGGTCAACGCCATGCTGGATCGCATCGAGCAGCAGACCACCACGCTGCGCGCCGCCTTCGACAGCATCGCGCACGACCTGCGCACGCCGCTCTACCGGCTGCGCGTGCGGCTCGAGGAAGCGCAGTTGCGCGATGGCGCCGATGGCAACGCGCATCCCTCGCGCGAAGCCCAGGAAATCATCGGCCCCGCGCTGGAGGAACTCGACCGCGTGCAGCGCACGCTCGCCACGCTGCTCGCCATCGCGCGCGCCGAGGCGCAGGGCGTCACCACGCACGCCGACAACGTCGACCTGGCCTCGCTGACCGCCAACCTGGTGGAGCTCTACGCCCCGGGCATGCGCGCCGCCGGGCTCGAGGTGAGCTGCGACGCCACGACTCCCGCGCCGCTCACCGGCAACCGGCAGTTGCTGGCGCAACTCATCACCAACCTGCTGGAGAACGCCCTGAAATACGTGCCGGCCGGTGGCCGGGTGCGGGTGAGCGTGACGAGCACGCCGAACCTCGTCGAGTTGAGCGTTGCGGACAACGGCCCGGGTATCGCGGCCGAGGACCGCGCGGCGGCCTTGCAGCCATTCGTTCGCGTGGGAGATTCGGCCAGGACTTCCGGCAGCGGACTGGGCCTGTCACTGGCGGCGGCCGTGGCGCGGCTGCACCGGGCACGGCTCACGCTGGGGGACAATGCGCCCGGCCTCATCGTGAGGGTGGAGTTCCCGACTGACGCCCGGCGCGATCTGCCGGGCGGCGTCGCACAGGTCTCGTGATTGATCGCCGCCTGGGTGGCGGGGCGGCATTTCGCGCCGGGCGCAGCGGGGAACCCAGCCTCAGCTGGCCTTCTTGCCTTCCTTGCACTTCGCCAGGAACTTGTCCTTCGCATCGCCGGTGAGCTTCTTCTCTTCGGCCTGCTTCTCGCAGTGCGCGGCATGCTTCTCGGCGGACGTGGTGGCGGCGGGCGTGGCGCTTGCGGCCGGGGTGGCGGTCGGCGTGGAAGCAGCCATGGCGGCGCCGGCACCCATGAGGGCGGCAAGAGTCAGGGTCGCAAGCAATTTCATGACGGGTCTCCGGGCGTGAACACTGCAGATCGCAGCGGGTGGAAGTTTCGTTCCGGGGCCGTGAGCGACCGATGGCGACGCCGTTAAGAAAGCGTCATTTCGCTTGGAGTCGAGTCCCATCAAGGGGATGGCGGTCAAATCGGAGTCAACGGAGGTTCCCATGTCCGGCGTAACTCTTTACCACGGAGGCGCTGCCGCCAATTCGCTCAAGGCCCTGCTGCCGCTGTTCGAGAAGAAGGTGGATTTCAAGAGCCACCTCATGGCGCTGATCAACTTCGAACAGCACGAGCCGTGGTTCGTGAAGATCAACCCGCGCGGCCAGGTGCCGGTGCTGGTGCACGGTGACTACGTGCTCGACGAGTCGACGCTGATCAACGAATACGTGGACGACACCTTCCCCGGCCTGCCGCTGAAGCCCTCGGATGCCTACGGCCGCCACCAGATGCGGGTCTGGACCAAGTTCGTGGACGAGTACTTCTGCCCGGCGCTGTCGTTCCTCGGCTGGCACGCGATGATCAAGAACGCGGTGGCGCACCTGTCGAAGGATGAGCTCGAGGCGAAGATCGCGCGCATCCCGCTCAAGGAGCAGCAGGACAAGTGGCGCGAGAGCGCGGCGCAGGTGTGGACGCCGGAACAGCTCGCCGACTGGCGCCGCAAGGTGCAGGTGTCCGTCCAGCGCATCGAGAAAGGCATGCTGGGCACCTGGATGATGGGCGAGCAGTTCACGCTGGCGGACGTCTCCTGCTTCTCGATGCTGATCAACATGCCGGTGCGCTACGCCGACATCGTCAACGAGAAGGACTCGCCGAAGGTGATTGCCTGGTACGCCCGCATGCTGGAGCGCGACTCGGTGAAGCAGGCCCTGGCCATCGGCCACCCCGGAGCCCGGTTCGTCGCCAAGGCCAGTTGAGACTTAAGACGGTGCCGGAGCATGCATTCCGGCATTACTCCAGTTCACAGAATTGCGAGAAAACCGCCCTGACGCCGTAATGCCGGAATGCATGCTCCGGCACCATCCAGCCCCATGTCCGCACGAGTCATTGACGGCAAGGCCGTCGCCGCCAAGCTGCGACTGGAATACCAGGCGCGCATCGCCAAACTACAGGCGCTGTACCGCCTCACGCCCGGGCTCGCCGTGATCCTGGTCGGCGAGAATCCCGCCTCGCAGGTCTACGTCCGCAACAAGATCAAGGACTGCAACGAGGTCGGCATCCGCTCGGAGCTCATCAAACTACCCGAGGCCGTCACGCAGGCGGAGCTGCTCGCGCACATCGACAGGCTCAACGCCGACGACGCCATCCACGGCGTCCTGATCCAGCTGCCACTGCCGAAGCACGTCGAGATCCGCAAGGTGCTGGAGCGCATCTCGGTGGACAAGGACGTCGACGGCTTCCATCTCTACAACGTCGGCGGCCTCGTGACCGGCCACCAGGTGTTCCCGCCCTGCACGCCCTACGGCGTGCAGAAGCTGCTCGAGCACGAAGGCATCGAGCTCGACGGCCGCAACGTCGTGGTGGTCGGCGCCAGCAACATCGTCGGCAAGCCCACCGCGATGATGCTCATGCAGAAGGACGCCACGGTCTCCATCTGCCATCACAAGACGCGCGACCTCGCGCAGTACACGCTGCTGGCCGACATCCTGGTGGTGGCGGCCGGCGTGCCCGGGCTCATCATCCCGCAGATGGTGCGCACCGGCGCGGTGGTCATCGACGTGGGCATCAATCGCCTGCCCGACGGCCGCATCGTCGGCGACGTCGACTTCGAAGGCGTGCGCAAGAAAGCCTCGTTCATCTCGCCCGTGCCGGGCGGCGTCGGGCCGATGACCCGCGCGATGCTGTTGCACAACACGCTGACCTCCGCCGAGCGCTGCGCCAGCGCGCGCGCAGCGAGCCCGGGAAAACTCCACGTCGTCTAGACGGAGACGGTGCCGGAGCGCCAGACGGTGCCGGAGCATGCGTTCCGGCATAACTCACCTCGATGCTCACTTCGCCGATCCGTAACGGAGTTATGCCGGAATGCATGCTCCGGCACCGTCTTCGGCACCATCTTCGTCGCCGCCTGCTCCATCGCCGCACATCCTGACCGCACGTCAACAGTGCAGCGCGAATGAGAACATGCACTTACGCCATTTCCACGGGTGGCACGCGGCTTGCTTTACTCCCGGCATCGCAGCTTGTGGCTGAGTCAATGGGTGTTCCAATGGGATGCGTACCCCCTCGCTGAAGGCCATCAAGACCTTTCAGATCGCCGCCAGACATTCGAGCTTCGCCGTCGCCGCCGATGAACTGTGCATCACGCCGTCGGCGGTGAGCCACCAGATAAAGACGCTGGAAACGCAGCTCGGCCTGCCGCTGTTTTCGCGTAGCGCCCGCGCACTCGCGCTCACCGACGCCGGCGCGCGGTACCTGGAGCAGATAGACGATCTGTTCGTGCGGCTCGACGCCGTCACCGAGCAGCTGCGCGCGCGCTTCGGCCGCAACAGCGTGCGGTTGCACGTGCCCGCGTACTTCGCGAGCGAGATGCTGCTGCCGCGGCTGTCGGAATTCGCCCGGCTGCACCCCGGAATCGACCTGCGCATCGAGACGCAGGGCGCGCGCGGCCGCGCGCACGCGGCCGAGGCCGACATCTCCGTGGTGGTCGGCACCGGCCCGTGGACCGGACTGGTGGCGCATCCGCTGTTCGCGCAATCGCTGGTGCCGGCGGCATCGCCCGGATTGCTCGCCGAAAAGCCCGTGCGCAGCCACGAGGATCTCAACTCGCACACGCTGCTGGTGCACGAAGCACGCCGCGACGACTGGGATCGCTGGGCCGCCAGCGTCGGCCTGAAGACGCTCAATCCCGCGCAGATCGTGCGCATCGACTCGATGTCGGCGGCGATGCGCGCCGCGGAGAAACGCATCGGCATCGCGCTGCTGCCCGCGGAGCTGTCACGGCGCAAGTTCGACTCCGGGCGCCTCGCGCGCGTGTTCGACGACGAGCTCGTGACCCAGGAGGACTACACCCTGCTGGTGCGCACCGAGGACGAGAACCGCGACGACATCCGCGCGCTGTGCGCGTGGCTGATCGAATCCTGCCGCGACGCTGAGGAAAACTGATGCGAGCGACGAATCTTGTCGTTTGTCCGTGCCGGCGGGCGCAAGTAGTTTGACGATCGTGGAAACCAAACATCTCAGGAGTGTCCCATGATCAATCGAACCTCGAAGTACCTGGCCGCGGCGCTCGCCCTCGGCTGCGTGGCCAGCGGCCATGCCGCCACCGCCCCCGTGTCGCCCGCGCTGGCGGCGTGCAGCAAGGCGCTGGTGGAGAGCATCAGCGGCGCGGAAACGCTGCCGGCGTACACCATCAAGCCGCCGAGCCGTTTCGCCGACCCCACCGTGGACCGGAACTCGTTCACGGTGCTGGCGCACGGCGCGAAGAGCGGCGAGCTGCTGGCGAAGGCCTCGTGCCGCGCCACGCCCGGCGGCGAAATCGTGTCCTTCAAGTCTTTGCCGGTGAAGAGCTGAGGAGCTAACTATCGACCTCACGCAAGGAAAAGGCGGGACGCGGACACCGTCCTCCCCATCCCCCCTCTAGGGGTGGACGGTGTCCGCTCTCGACCTGCCTGGGTCCGGCCGCGAACTCAGGCACAATACGGCGCGATGTCCATCCCGCCGCCAGGCCCCGAACCCGAATTCCCGGTCCTCCCGCCGCTCGCGCCGCGGGTGAACGCACGCTGGCGCCGCTGGCTCGGCGTGCTGATGCAGCGCCTCACCGGCTGGCGCATCGCCGGCAACATGCCGGACATCTCCAAGGTGCTGCTGATCGTCGCGCCCCACACCTCGAACTGGGATTTCCTGCACGGCTTCTGCGCCTACCTGGTCCTGCAGCTGGATGCCTCGTGGCTCGGCAAGCACACCATATTCTTCTGGCCGCTCGGCATCCTGGCGCGCCGTTTCGGCGGCGTGCCGGTCGACCGCTCGCGCGGCGGCAACATGGTCCGGACCTGCGTGTCCGAATACGCGAAGCGCGAGCGCATGTGCTTCGTGATCACGCCCGAAGGCACGCGCAGCCGCGTGCGGGAATGGAAGCTCGGCTTCCACCACATCGCCGTCGAGGCCAACGTCCCCATCGTCCCCGTGGCGCTCGATTACCGGACGCGCCGCGTGGTCATCATGCCGCCCTGCTTTCCGACCGGTGATGCGGCCGTGGACCTGCCGAAGATCAAGGCCCTCTACTCGGCCGACATGGCGCGCTACCCGGAGAATTTCTGACGTGCGGCACATCCTGGCGCTCAGCGTCTCGGCCGGCGCCGGCCACGTGCGCGCGGCGCAGGCGATCGAGGCGGCCGGAAAGCTGGCGTCACCGCAGGTCAAGGTCACGCACCTCGACTTGTTGACGCTGGTGCCGAAGGATTTCCGCAAGTTGTACTCCGAGCAGTACATCAAGCTGGTCGACCGCCTGCCACAACTCTGGTCTTACCTTTATTCCAAGTCCGACCGTCCGAGCCGCGACACGACCATCGGCAAGCTCAAGCGCCTGGTCGAGAAGGTCAACACGCGCAGGCTCGATGCCGAGATCGCGCGGCTGGCACCCGACGCCATCCTGTGCACGCATTTCCTGCCGGCGGAACTGCTGTCGCGCCAGAAGGCGAAGGGCCGTGCGCTGCCGCCGCTGTGGGTGCAGGTCACCGACTTCGACGTGCACGCGATGTGGGTGCACCCGCAGGTGGACCGCTACTGCGTCGCCAGCGAGGAGGTGGCCTTTCGGCTGGCGGATCGCGGCGTGCCACCGGGACGCGTCACGGTCACCGGCATCCCGGTGATGCCGCAATTTTCCGTGGCACTGGACCGCGCCGGGTGCGCCGCCGGCCTCGGCATCGCGCCGGGCAGGTTCACCGCGGCGCTCATGGCCGGTGGCGCGGGCGTCGGCTCGCTCGATGAGCTCGCCGCACGCCTGCTGGACCAGCCGGGCGACATCCAGCTGATCGCGCTCGCGGGGCGCAACGCGCAGCAGCTGGCGAAGCTCGAGAAGCTCGCGAAGGCGCGTCCCGGCCGGCTGTTCCCGCTCGGGTTCACCACCACGGTGGAACGGGTCATGACCGCCTCGGATCTCGTGATCACCAAGCCCGGCGGGCTCACCGTGTCGGAGTGCCTCGCCATGGGCAAGCCCATGCTGCTGGTGTCGCCCCTCCCCGGCCAGGAAGAGCGCAACGCCGACTATCTACTCGAATCGGGCGCGGCGCAGAAGGCCGTGGACGGGGCGACGCTCGATTACAAGTTCGCGCGACTGGTGGCGGATCCCGCGCGCCTGCGCATCATGGGCGAAGCGGCGCGCGCGATCGGCACACCGGGCGCCGCGCGGCGCGTGGTCGAGCTCATCGCGGCGGAGCACCGGTGAGCGGGCGCGGGAGACTGTTGGCGCTGGTGGTCGCGGCGGTCGCGCTCGACGCATGCGCACAGACGCCGGCGGCGACGCCCCGCCCCGCGACCTGGGCGCAGCCGCTGCAGGTCGAAGGCGTCGCGAACCTGTTCCAGATCACGCCCAACCTCTATCGTAGCGAGCAGCCGACGGCCCTCGGCATGAAGAACCTCGAGAAGCTGGGCATCCGCACCGTCATCAGCCTGCGGCACATGAACAGCGACGAAGACGAGGTGCGCGGCACGAACCTGCGCACCGAGCACGTGAGGATCTTCACCTGGAACATCAAGGACACGCAGGTCGTGGACGTGATGCGCATCCTGCGCAAGACCGAGAACGGCCCCTTCCTGATCCATTGCCAGCACGGCTCGGATCGCACCGGGCTGATGGCGGCCATGTACCGGATACTGGAACAGGGCTGGAGCGCCGACGATGCGCTCGCCGAGCTCACCGGCGGCGGTTACGGCTATCACTCGATCTGGACCAACGTGCGGAAGTACGTGCGCCAGGCTGACATCGGGAAATTGCGGGCGGCCATCGCCGCGCCGCCCAGCCCGCCCTGAGCGAATACCTGTCATGGGCCCAAGCGCGGCGTGCGCGTCGCGTACGTAGCCTTACGAATGTCGCGGGGTGAACGCTGCGCGATGCTCGCGGACATGATCGCCACGTACGTTCCCTCGTTCCACCCGGAAGAGCACGCCACCGACATCTGGGGCACCACGCTGTTCGACGGCCGCGCGGCGCAGCGCGGCTACGCGTTGAACAAGATGTGCTTCTCGTTCAACGACGCCGCGAACCGCGACGCGTTCCGGCGCGACCCGGACGCCTACTGCCGCAAGTTCGGCCTCGACGAGGAGCAGCTCGAAGCCGTGCGGCATCGCGACGTGCTCGCGCTGCTCGCCGCCGGCGGCAACATCTACTACCTCGCCAAGCTCGCCGGGATCTACGGGCTGAACGTGCAGGACATCGGCGCGCAGCAGACCGGGCGCAGCGTCGAGGAATTCCGCGAATTCCTGCGCGCCGCGGGAGACTGAACGTGGCACGAATCGTCGGCGGCATCGGCACTTCCCACATCCCCGCCATCGGCATCGCCATGGCGAAGCAGCAGTGCGCGGAGCCGTACTGGCGCGATTTCTTCCAGGCCTACTGGCCGGTGCGCCGCTGGCTCAACGAGGTCCGGCCGACGGTGGCGGTCGTGATCTACAACGACCACGGCCTGAATTTCTTCCTCGACAAGATGCCGGCCTTCGCCATCGGCGCGGCGGCCAACTACCGCAATGCCGACGAGGGCTGGGGACTGCCGACGCTCGCGCCGTTCCAGGGCGATCCGGCTTTCTCCTGGCACGTGATCGAGGCCCTCGCGGCGGCGGACTTCGACCTGACTACCTGCCAGGAGATGCTGGTCGACCACGGCTTCGTGGTGCCGATGCAGCTCCTGTGGCCCGATGCGAATTCATGGCCGGTGCGCACCATCCCGATCCACGTGAACACCGTGCAGCACCCTTTGCCGAGCCCGCGCCGCTGCCTGTCGTTCGGCGAGGTGCTCGGCCATGCGATCGAGTCCTGGGCCGCGAACGAACGGGTCGTGGTGCTCGGCACCGGCGGCCTCTCGCACCAACTCGACGGGCGCCGCGCCGGCTTCATCAACAAGCCTTTCGACCTCTTCTGCATGGAGAAGATCGTCGACGAGCCGGAGATCCTCGCCGGCTACACGATTCGCGAGCTCGTGCGACTCGCGGGTACCCAGGGCCCGGAGCTCATCCAGTGGCTGGTCATGCGCGGCGCGCTCGGCGGTGGCGTGCGCAAGCTCGAGGGCAATTACCAGGTGCCGATCTCCAACACCGGCTCGGGACTGCTGCTGCTCGAAAAGGCGGCCTGACGCGCGTTACCGGCGCGCGCCGGCGCCGGCCGAAGCCGCGAATTCCCCACGATTGATGCGCGGACGGCGTGGCTTATGCTACGGGCCCATGGGGGAACGCATCGGCAATTCATTCCGCGGCGTGATCGCCGCGGCCAGCGTGCTCGCCGCCCTGGCACTGGCGGGCGCGCTCGTACTGCTGGCGCGAGGCGAGCTCATCGACGGCGCGGTGCTCGGCGCCGTGACGTTCTTCCTGTTCCGCCTGTTCTGGCGCGCGACCGCGCGCAAGCGTGAGCTGCTGCGGCGCGGATATTTCATCGGGCGGCGCGTCGGCACCCATTGGATCTACGAGGAGCTGCGCGATGGCGAGGTCGTCGCGCTCGAACTGCCGCTCGAATACGTCGGCCGCGGCGAGTACGACATCCACGTGCCGGGCGAGCGCGGCTGGGACGCGCATGCGCCGGGCTGGGCCCGCGCACGGCGCGAGGAGATCATCGAACGCCTGCTGGCCGTGTTCAAACGCAGCCAGCTGCACGTCGACGCCGATGCGTCGGATGCGCCGCAGGCGCGCGGGTAGCCGCGTGGCGAGTCGAAGCCGGCAGAAGCTGGTCGTGCTCTCGGGCTCGGGGCTCTCGGCCGAGAGCGGCCTGCCGACCTTTCGCGACGCGGCCGGACTGTGGAACCAGTACTCGTGGGTGGAACTGGCGAGTCCCGATGGCTGGCGCGAGCATCCGGACGTCGTCCTCGCCTTCTACAACGAGCGGCGCGCCAAGGCCTGGACTGCCCAACCCAACGCCGCGCACCGCGCCATCGCTTCGCTCGAGGAATCCTTCGACGTGGCCGTGGTCACGCAGAACGTCGACAACCTGCACGAGCGCGCCGGATCGACGCGCGTGCTGCACGTCCACGGCGAGCTGGCGTTCGCCTGTGGCACCGGCCCGTCGCGGCGCCGCTATCGCATCGACGGCGCGGCCATCGCACTCGGGCAGAAATGCGACGAGGGCACGCAGCTGCGACCGGACATCGTGTGGTTCGGCGAAGAGACGCGGCACATGGACGAGGCACGGCGCCTGGTCCAGGCGGCGGACAAGGTGCTGGTGGTCGGCACGTCGCTCACCGTCTACCCGGCCGCAGGCCTCGTGGATGCCGCGCGCCGTGACGCCGACAAGATCCTCAACGTGATCGAGATCGACGAGGTCCCGGCCGGCTTCCGTTTCGAGCAGGGACCCGCCACCCAGGTGATCCCGCGCGTCGTGGACGCGTGGCTGAAGGCGGCGGCATGACGGGCGCGCGCGGCTGGGTCCTGCTGCTCGCGTCCTGCGCCGCGACCTTCGCCGGCACGACTATCTACCTGTGGCGCGAGCTCGCGGACGAACGAGCGCAGGTGCCGGCGCCGCGCGCCGCCGCACCTCGAATGGTGGTCCCGGCAGCAAGCCAGCCGAGGATCGTTTTCAACACCTCGGGACAGGCGACGCGGCCGGGCCCGCCAGCGCCGCGGGCCAACCGTCTCGATCCGAACGTCGAGCCGGACGAGTACCTGAGGCAACAGAGCAAGCTGCTGCTCGAGCAGCTGGCGGATCCGGCAGCGCGCGCCCGACTGCTGGAGGAATCGCGCAACAGCGTGCGCAACGCGTATCCGTGGCTGGCCGAGCGCCTCAAGCTGGGCCCGGAGGAATACGAGAAGCTGATCGACCTGCTCGCTCGCAGGGATCTCGAGCGGCGCGAAGCCTTTGCGAAGTGCGCGGCCGACGGCGCCTGCAGCAGCGGCCAGCCCGGCCAATTCAACTACGACCAGGAGGTCCAGCCGGTCGCCGACCTGCTCGGACCCGAGCGCATGAAGCAGTTCGAGACCTACCAGCAGACCATGAACGAGCGCGAGACGGTGTTGAACCTGCGCGGCCGCCTGCCCGACCAGGCCTGGCTATCCACCGAGCAGTCCGAAGCGCTGATCACGGCGCTGGCCGACGAGAGCTACCAGGCGCAGCGCGATGCGCAGCTCGCGGGACACAGCGTGGCCGGCTTCGGCATGAACGGCGGGTGGATCTACTACGAGAACCAGGGCACGGTCCAGCAGCAGGTCCGGTCCGCCGAGGCCTACGTGAACCGCATGATCGCGCGTGCCGCCGCGGAGCTGACCGCCGAGCAGCTGCGCTACTTCACGCAGATGCAGCAGGACCTGCTGGCGAACCTGCGCTACCAGATCGAGAAGATCGAAGGCGAGAAGCAGCAGCGCTAGCGCGACGCCTTGCGCCCGCCGCGCTCGATGCTCGCGTGCGTCATCTCGCGCTCGAGCAAGCCCTTCGCCATCTCCACGCTGCGCACCACCAGCTCGCGCGCGCCCTTGCGCAGCGGCTCGCTGTGCTCGACGAAGTCGACGTTGCGATCCATCTCCTCGAACTCCCAGCCGAGCGAGTGGGCGATGAACGGGAACTGCGGCACCACGTAACCGATTTCGCTGAAGAACATCATCATCTGCCCGGCCACCGACTGGATGCCGTCCTGCCCGCCGGTGATGATGAAGGCCGCCACCTTGTTGCGGATCAGCACCTTGTTGTGCAGCGTGATCTGGTTCTGGATGCAGTTCATGCGCTCGACCATCTTGTAGTAGAGCGAGCTGGCCGCGCCCCAGCGGATCGGCGTCGCGATCAGCAGCACGTCGGCCCAGTGCACCGCCATCTCGTAGACCTGCTCGAGCTGGTCGGTCTTGTCCATCGTGGTGAGGGAGCACGGCCAGGTGCAGGCCTTGGCCGCCTTGGAATAGAAGCCCTCGCAGTTGCGGAACTTCAGATCGTTGAGGCGAACCAGTTTCGTCTCGGCGCCGAGCGCCTGCGCGTGCTCAAGGGCCGTGCCTAACAAGTGCTCCGAGGTGGAGAAGCGCGGATACTTCGGATCCATCGCGGTGGTCGAGATGCCGCCGATGCGCAGCGGACCTGGCGCGCGATCCGTCGATCGCGTCAGCGGGTGCGGATCGTGCGGCAGGTGACCGCGCTTGCTCACCGGCTTCGCGGTGACCAGCAGGCGGCCGTTCTCCTCGCGCACGCCGTAGCTCGGCACCTTGTCGGCTTCGTAGCCCGGTTCGCCTTCGCCGGTGCAGCGATGGAAGCGGTACTGGTGCCACGGGCACACCACCATCTCGCCTTCGAGCAGCCCCTTGCCGAGCGGCCCGCCGACGTGGTTGCAGACGTTGGAGATGACGCCGAACTTGCCGTCCTTGTACGAGATGGCGACGTGACGCTCGCCGAGCTTCGCTTCCTGCAGGGACGCGCGCTTGAAGTCGTCGGCGGCGCCGATGTCGATCCACTCAACGGTTTCATTCATGGGGCGCAATCATATGCCTTGCCCTACACTCAGGCGATGAGCGAGATCGAACGGACCACGATGGCGCGCGTCACCTGGCGCCTGCTGCCCTTCCTGCTGCTGCTCTACATCATCTCGTGGCTCGACCGGGTCAACGTCGGCTTCGCCAAGCTGCAGATGAACTCGGATCTCGGCCTGAGCGAGACGGCCTACGGTCTCGGCGCGGGCATCTTCTTCATCGGTTACGCGCTGTGCGAGATCCCGAGCAACCTCGCGCTGGTGCGCTTTGGCGCGCGCCTGTGGATCGCGCGCATCATGATCACCTGGGGGCTGATCTCGGCCGGCATGATGTTCGTGCAGGGAGAGGCGAGCTTCTACGTCATGCGCTTCCTGCTCGGCATCGCCGAGGCCGGCTTCCTGCCCGGCATCGTCTACTACCTCAGCGACTGGTTCCCGCGCGATTACCGCGCCAAGGCGGTGTCGTGGTTCATGATCGGCATACCGCTGTCCATCGTGTTCGGCGGGCCGCTGTCCGGATGGTTGTTAGGCTTCGACGGACACCTGGGGCTGCAGGGCTGGCAATGGATGTACCTGGTCGAGGGCGTGCCGGCGGCGATCCTCGGCATCGTGGTGCTGTTCTGGCTCACGGAGAAGCCCGGGCAGGCGCGCTGGCTCGAGCCCGCGCAACGCGAGTGGCTGTCGGCGCGCATCGAGGCGGAGCACGTCGAGGCCACCGCCCGACATCGCATCGGGCTCGGCGAATCGCTGCGCCATCCCACCGTCTGGCTGCTCGCCATCATCATGTTCTGCTGCCAGACGGGCAGCTACGGACTCACGCTGTGGGTGCCGACCATCGTCAAGGGTCTCTCCGGGTTCACCGATCTGCAGACCGGGATGTTCTCGGCGATTCCCTACATCGCCGCCGCGCTCGGCATGGTGCTGATCGGGCGCAGTTCGGATCGCAGCGGCGAACGCATCCTGCACCTGGCCATCCCGACGTTCATCGGCGCCGTCGGCTTCGTCGCCACCGGGCTCATCTCGGCGCCGGCCGCCGGGATGCTCGCGCTCTCGGTGGCGGCGGTCGGCGACTACGGGACGCGCGGGCCATTCTGGGCGCTGCCGGGGAAATTCCTCGCGGGTAGTTCGGCCGCCGCGGCCATCGCATTGATCAATTCCATGGGCGCGGTGGGCGGCTTCGTCGGGCCGTACGCGGTGGGCTATCTCAAGGACGCGACCGGGAGTTTCCGCAGCCCGTTGTTTCTGTTGGCGGGCATCCTGGTCGCGGGATCGATGTTGACGCTGTTGCTGTATCGATCGCGGGTGCTGGCAAAGGCCGTCGAGCCGCCGCCATCCTCGGCGGCGTCTACTAACTAGCAGACCAGCTCGCCCAGCAGTTCGTGGCCCGCCGCCCAGTCCCCCAACCCGCTCGCCGCATTGATGTGGCCGGCATCGCCGATGTCCACGAAGCGGCTTCCCCAGGCCTGCGCGCAGCCGCGCGCGAAGTCGAGGGTGCCGTACGGATCGTTGCGGCTTGCGACGACGATGCTCGGGCAC
>DASSRK010000197.1:0-12575 GCA_035701825.1 Steroidobacteraceae bacterium | reverse complement strand
GCTCCTGCGCCGCTTCGCGCCACAAATCCTCGCGGTTCACCTTGCCGACCAACGCACCCAAGTCTTCGTCGCCCTTGAACTTGCCCCAGCGCACTCCTTCGACGAGGAACCAGAGCTCATGGCTGCGATACGGATAGGAGGCGTGGTCGGCCCAGAACTTCATGACGTGCGGGCTCAACTCGACGACCTTGCCTGTGCCGTAGTCGAAGCGGCCTTGCAGGCGCGGCAAGATGTCGGGCACGGGGCAGTTGAACCACTGCCGTCCCGACACGATCTGCGCGAGCTCGGCGCGATTCGCAGCCTGGTCGCACCACATCTGCGCCTCTTGCACGGCCATGAGCAGAGCCTTCGTCGCATGCGGATGTGCATCGACCCAATCCGCGCGCATCGCGAAGCTCTTTTCCGGATGCTTGTTCCAGATCTCGGCCGTATTGACGGCCGTGTAGCCGATCTTCTGATTCTTGAGCTGCTCGTTCCAGGGCTCGCCGACGCAGAAACAATCCATCGTGCCGACTTTCATGTTGGCTACCATTTGGGGCGGCGGCACGACGATCGTTTCGATGTCCTTGTCGGGATCGATACCGCCCGCCGCAAGCCAGTAGCGGATCCAGCAGTCGTGCGTGCCGCCGGGGAACGTCATCGCGGCCTTGAGCTCCTTGCCGGCGGCCTTTTTCTTCGCGAGCGCGGACTTGAAGGGTTTGGCGTCGACGCCGATCTTGAGATCGGCGTATTCGGCGCCGATCGAGATGCCCTGCCCGTCCAGGTTGAGGCGCGCGAGGATGTACATCGGCACGGGCACGTTGTTCTGCGTGACCTTGCCCGTGCTGATGAGATACGGCATCGGCGTGAGGATGTGCGCGCCGTCGATGCCGTTGCCGGCCGAGCCGAGCACCAGGTTGTCGCGGGTCGTGCCCCACGAGGCCTGCTTCAGCACCTCGACGTCGGGCATGCCGTGCCTGGCGAAGAAGCCCTTCTCCTTGGCGATGATCAGCGGGGCGGAGTCCGTCAGGGCTATGAAGCCGAGTACTGCCCTGGTGGTCTCCGGTGTCGCGGTGGCCGCGTACAGCGGCTTCGGTACCAGCGTGCCCAAACTACCCGCGGCCGCGGTGATCGCGGCGGCCTGCATCAGTTGGCGGCGCGTGAGCGTGCCCTTCGCCTTGGTCATTGTCGTTTTGCTCCCGAATGGCCCCCCGCACGTTCAAGCTAGCAAGGCATGTGCCAGCGGGCGAAGCGCGGATTCCACGCGCGCAGGGGCGCCGGTGCGCGGGCGCGCACCACTTTGTCCCGCAGGGGGTGGGGTCAGTGCCCGAAAATGGGGTCCGACCCGGTTCTCAGGCGGCCTTGCAGTCCTGCTCGGCCTTCAGCAGCGACATGACGTTCTTCTCGACCCAGCGGCCGAACAGGCCCGTGAGCCGCGCCAGCGAGCGGCCGAGCGGCGTGAGCCGGTACTCGACCCGCGGCGGCACCTCGGGGTAGCTGCGCCGGCTAACTAGTCCGAACGCCTCGAGCTTGCGCAGCGTCTGGATCAGCATCTTCTCCGAGACGCCGTCGACGCTGCGGCGGATCTCGGCGGTGCGCATCGGGCCATTGGCGAGCTGCGACACGACCAGCAGCGTCCACTTCTCGGCCAGCAGCGACAGCACGCGGCGCGACGGGCAGCGGCCGTTGAACACGTTGGGGGTGGGGTGGCATTTCGGCATGGCGGCGAAACTAGCACGGCCGCGGCGCGTTTCATACTTACCGCGAGGTAAGTACCCTCCTACTGTTAAGCACCGCCACACTTACCAGGAGGTAAGTACTTGTGCGCGCGTCGACCCCCCGACAGAATCGCGGCCCGCCCTGGATACAACGCACAAGGAGTTCGTCATGCAACTGTATTTCTCGCCCGGCGCCTGCTCGCTCGCCTCCCACATCGTCGCGCGCGAGGCCGGCATCGACGTCGAGCTGAAGCGCACCGACACCAAGACCAAGAAGCTCGAGGACGGCTCCGACTACTTCGCGGTGAACTCCAAGGGCGCCGTGCCCGCGCTGCGCCTCGACAACGGCCAGGTGCTGACCGAAGGCCCGGTGATCCTGCAGTACCTCGCGGACCAGAAGCCCGGGTCGCACCTCGCGCCGCAGGCCGGCACGATCGAGCGCTACCGCCTGCTGGAGTGGCTCAACTACCTCACCAGCGAAGTGCACAAGACCTTCTCGCCGCTGTTCAACCCGGCGGCGAACGATGCGGTCAAGGCGTACGCGGTGCAGAACGTCGAGAAGCGCTTCGACTGGATCGAAAAGCAGCTCGCCGGCAAGCAGTACCTGACCGGCGACACCTTCACCATCGCCGACGCCTACCTGTTCGTGCTCGCGAACTGGTCGAACTTCGTCGGCATCGACCTCGGCAAGTGGCCGGCGCTCAAGGCCTTCCAGGCCCGCGTCGCCGCCCGCCCCAAGGTGCAGGAAGCCATGGAAGCCGAAGGCCTCGTCAAGAAAGCCGCCTGAACTCCAGACGGTGCCGGAGCATGCATTCCGGCATAACTCGACGCGGACTCTGTCCGCCCGAACGGACGCCGCCCCATTCCCGGGGCGGCGTTTCCATTCGTGGGGCGTGAAAATAATGCCGGAATGCATGCTCCGGCACCGTCTGCACCGTCCTGCTCAGGCGATCAGGCAGGTGCCGGTGGCGATGGCGAGAACACCGGCGGTGCGCGAAATGGCGCGCGGCCACGGCAGCAGTTTTTCCAGCAGCACGAAGACCATGAGCCCCGCGATCCAGGTGAGGTTCATCACGCCGAAGGCGAACAGCAACGCCATCAGCACCCAGCAGCACCCGATGCAGTAGAGGCCGTGCAGCACGCCCAGCCGCAACGAAGCCATGGCGCCGGGCCGGAAGCCGCCGTGCCGCTGCACGAACGACAGCGGCGAATGGCAGCTGTGCAGGCACGCCTGCTTGAAGGGCATCCACTGGTAGGCGCCGGCCACGAGCAGCACGACCCCGGCGATCCTGCGGCTCGTCCCCGCCATCATCGGCGCCACCAGCGCCTGCGATTCCAGCCACCACTGCAACAGCGTCGCGTCCACGGCGAACACCGTCCATGCCAGTAGATAGCCCGCGAAGAACCAGCCCGGCGGCGCGAAGCTCGCGGCGCCGCCGCCCGCCCCCTGCCCCTGCTTGCGCGCCAGCGCCGCGTACAGCAGCACCATCGGCGCGACCGACGGCGTCATCATGCCGATCATCATGACGACCCACATCGCGGCCATGAACGCGAAGTACGGGATGGTCCACGGCACGTAGCCCGGCGACATCATTCCCGACATGTCGAAGCCGGTGGCGAGCCAGAAGGTGTAGCCGAGCGCGAGCGCGGTGATCGCGCACAGCGCGATCACGACGATCCAGCGATCCCGGCGCAGCGCCGCTTCCAGCGCCGACCCGTGCATCAGTGGATGATGCCGTCCTGGCAGAGATGCAGCTCGGCGAACTGCCCGTAGGTGTCGTTGAGCTCGTAGCTGATCGGACCCTGGGTGCGGGTCCAGCCGCGCCCGATTTCCGCCACCTTGAACTCGAAGCCGCCCACCGGCTCGATGCGGATGCGGTGTTCGGCCCCGGTCACCGGGTTGACGATGGGTTCGCCGCGTTGCTCGATGAGTCCCGGCACGTTGAGCTTGGCGCGCCGCTTGTCGATGTCCACCGAGAAGTCGATCTCCGCGAACACCGGGTCGTGCACCTTGCTCAACATCGAGAAGAACACCTGGAACATCGTGGCGCCGGGCCGGGTGTCCTGCCCGCTCATGATGCGCAGCAACGCGTCGCGTTGCATGGCGTTCGCGCGGCTGTCGACGATGGGCAGCGCTTCGCCATTACCCATGTGGATGGCGCCGGGGTACTTGAAGATGCCGGCGATCTTGAGGCCGTCGAGCGGCGTGTTCCCGTGCTGGCCCTTCTCGATCTGGATGCCGACCACCGCCCAGCAGTTGCCGTGGGTAGGTGGGGCATTGAACTGGCACGGGCAGCCGTAGGAACAATTGCAGTTGGCGAATTCCTTGCCGTGAAGGGTCCACTTCGTTTCGGTCATGGCGGGACTCCGGTTCGAGGCGAAAGGTGGGCGATTGAAACACGCTGCACGGCAGGCGTTCAACCGGCCATGCCATGACGCGCTGCGCGACTACGTCATGAAGGCCGTGAAGGCGGGTGCGCGCGACTCCCGGGACGCGCAAGGCAAATGGGCGTCCGGGAGGCCGGAGCCCGGCATGTGCCCGGCGCCCGACTTCGGGCCCAATGGCATGGCGAAGCAGAACCAGACCCACGACGTGGTGCGCGCCAGGATCAAGGCCACGCGGCCCGCTGCCTAGCTACCGGGCCGGAAACGCCCACAGCGTGTAGTAGGCCTCGAGCTGCGGCGGCGCGCCGGCATCGAACAGCGTCTGCGACGACAGCTTGAGGTGATACACGCGCGCGGTCTGGTGCGGATGCACCGACGGCACCTCGGTGGATGCGAGCCGGAGCAGCAGGCTCTTGCGGTCGCGACTCACGGTGATCGATTGGACCTCCTCGCCGTGCAGGTCCAGCTCGGGCGAGCCGTAGTCCGGCGCGTCGCGATAGGTCCACGACTCCAGCACCAGCGCGGACTTCAGGATGTTCTCGCTCGCGCCACCGGCCAGCGGTTGGGTGAACTCGACGCGGAATCCGTCCCGGGTCGCGTGCACCGCCCGGATCGCCGGCGCGACGGTCCTGCCATCCCACCGCACGTGCTGCAGGGCCGCGATCCTGCCGCCCTTGGCCTGCCAGCCGCGCCCGGTCTGGCCGAGCAGCAAACTACCGTCGGGCATGAACACCGGCCGCATGACGCCCGACTCGAGGCCCGCGAAGAACGGCATCACGCTGCCCTGCTCCTGGTCGCCGACTTTCTCGACCTCGACGCGCAGCAGGTTCGACTGCGTCTGGTCGCCGACCAGCATCTGTCCCTGGAAGGGACCGAACTTCGGCTGCGTCACCCACGCCGGGTTGCCGGGCGAATTGGCGACGCGGTTGTGCGGGAACAGGATTGCGGGCCTGGCGCGCCTGTCCACCCACTTCTCGTAGCGGATCTCGGGCGACGCGGGCGTCATGCCCGGCAGGTCGACGAGCCCGGCCGGATGACCATAGAAAACATCCTTGCGCAGCTCGAACAGCTTCGAGGTGGCGACGAAATCGCCCTGGTTGTCGGTGTACCAGAGGCGGCCATCGGGACCCACGCCGAGGCTCGCGGGACTGCGCATGCCATTCGCGAACAGCTCGAACTTGCCCGTCGGCAGCACGTGCACGGCCCAGCCATTGAAGCCACCCCAGGTACCCATGGTGTTGCCGCCGGCCATGTACGCATGGGCGGGGTCGTGCACCAGGTTCAGCGCCAGGTAGTAAGACCCGTCACGGGCGCGCACCGGGCCATGCATGTAGCTGTGGTAGTTGCCGTGGTACGAGTGCGCGTCGAACAGCGTCTCGTACTTGTCGGCGAGACCGTCGCCGTCGGTGTCCGAGATGCGCGTGAGCTCGGCCTTCTGGCCGGCGACCACGACCAGGCCCTTGTCGTCCTCGACCACCACACCGAGGCTGTCGAACAGTCCTTCGGCGAACGGGCGCCACTCGCCGTTGACGATGCGCCAGATGCCGGCGGTGCGCGTGCCGACGATGATCGTGCCGTCCTTCGCCACCGCGAGGCCCAGCGCCTCGAACAGCTGGTCGCGCCCGTAGTTGTCCTTGGGCGCGAAGTAGTCTTCGATGCTGTAGCCCGCGGGCAGCTGCGCCTGCGCGGGAGTCCTGCGCAGCGGCGACTTCAGGTACGAGTAGTTCGAATGTGGCGGGCGCCAGGCGTCGGCGGCCACGGCGATGGTCGCCTGCAACTTCGCGTCGACCTTGCCGGCCGGTAGCGTCCAGCGATCCGCTTCGAGCTTGCCGGCTGTCACCGACGCGTCGCGTGCCAGCCCCGTGTTCAGCGCGAACGACTGCGGCGTCGCGAAATTGCCGCGCACCGTGACGGTCAGCGCGCCGCTGTCGGCCAGCGTGGTCGAGGTCTCGATGACGTTCTTGCCGACGCGGTAGCGGAACACGGGCGCCGCGAGCTTGTCGCGCGAATCGCGCGAGTACCCGAGGAACTGCGCGTCCACCGCGGCGATGCGCGCGAGCTGGTCTTCCTTGCTCTCGAGTGCCGCCTTGAAGGTGGCGAAGTCGCCGAACTTGCCTTCCTTGAAGGAGAAATCGATGGCGCCACCGGCGGCATTGAGCGGCGCGAGCAGGTACTCGCGCTCGCCGAACGCGATCTCGCGGCTGTCATGGCCGGGCGCGAGTCCGCGATTGCCGCGGTTGACGAGCTCGCCCGACATGTCGAGGAAGCCGCCCTGCCAGATCTTCACCACCGCCAGCAGGCGCGGATCGAAGCTGTAGTTCACGCCGCCCGGGTTGCCGACGTGGATGGCGCGCCCCGAGGTCCCGGGCATCGGGCCACGCTGCAGGCGCACGCGATCGTCCACCAGCCACTGCAGGCTGTCGGTCATCGGGTCGTAGGGCGGCGCGGGCTTCTGGTCGGTGAGCTTGACCACTGGTCCCTGCTGCGCGGGCTCGTTGAGCGTCGCGAGGTAGTCGCCGATGGCGTCGATCTGCGCGTCGCTCAGCGTCTCCGGCGCGAACGCCGGCATCACGGGTAGATAGGGCTGGCCGCGCGTGTCGCCGCGCTCGGCGATCGCCACCTGCGCGGCGGGTGAGCGCACCGAGCGGTGCAGGTACTCGCGCCCCGCTTTCACCTGGAAGCGGCGGCCATCGGCGCCCTCCGCCACCTCGCGCATGCGCGGATCCGGCTGGAACAAGCCGAACAGGTTCGGACCCGAGCTCACCGCGGCGCTGTTCGCCTCGACCTGGTGGCAGGCCTCGCAACCCACCGAGTGGAACAGCTCGCGGCCGGTGGCCACCGAATCGACCAGCTGCTGCTCGTTGGTGGCGCCGCCCGAGTCCGCCGGCACCGTGAGCGGCGAGAAATCGGCGGGCTGGTACGAGACCTTGCGCAGCTCGAGCCCGCCCTCGGTCACGTAGAAGACCAGGGGCCCGCGGAAATCCTCCGCGTCCCAGCGCGCGCCTTCGCTGGGCCCGGCAAACACCACGTTCCGGCGCACCTGGTCGCCGACGCGCACGTCCAGCAACAGCGCGTTGGCGATCTTCCTGAATCCCGGGTCCATGCGCGGGGCGCGGAAGCGGAACGAGACGGGCTGCCAGTCGCCGGTGCCGTCGAGCGCCACCGCGTATCGGCCTTGGACATATACCGCGGCGTGCGCGCCCTTGGCGGAGCGGTACTCGAGCGACGTCACGCTGTCCGCGAGCGCCTGCCGGGTGGACAGGAAATTCTCGCGCGTGGGCGCGCCGGTCAGCGTGACCACGCCATCCTTCAGGCTCCACGCCGGGCTTTCACGCAGCGCCATGGACGAGGCCGGTTCCTGCGCCGGGCTGAAACTCGCGAGCGCAGCGGCGGTCAATACCGCCAGGCCGCGGAACGACAACTTCGACATGGGACCCCCTTCGAGGCGGCTACACTACCAAACCTTTTTGCCCGCAACCTCTGTCAATTGCGACATCACACATGAGCCTGATATGGATGCTCGCGGCCGCCGGCGCCGCACCGACCACCCCCGCGACACCCGCCGGGCAGGAGGAAGTCATCGTCGCCTTCACGCGGCTCGCGGTGGCGCCCACCGATCTCGGCGCCAACGTGACGGTGCTGGAGCGCGCCGACTTCGATGCGGCCAAGCCGGAACAGCTCGCCGACGTGCTGCGCAACGTGGCCGGCCTGCACCTCGACCAGGTCGGCGGGCGCGGCGGCACCGGCTCGATCTACCTGCGCGGCGCGGACCCTAACTACACGCTGGTGCTGGTCAATGGCGTGCGGGTCAACGACCCGACCAACGCGCGCGGCGGCTCGTTCGACTTCTCGACCTTCGACCTCGACGACGTCGAGCGCATCGAGGTGGCGCGCGGCCCGTATTCCGCGGTGTTCGGCGGCGACGCCATGGCCGGCGTCATCAATATCGTGACGCGGCAGCAGGCGACCCACGACGGCGGCCGCGTGTCGCAGGCCTCGCTGGACGCCACCGCGGGCGCCTACGACACGCACGATTTCGCGGCGCGCATCGGTGGCGCGCTCGGCTCGGGCGCCTGGACGCTCGGCATCGCCGACGTCAACGAGGGCGAGGTCACGCGCGGCAACCAGTTCGAGGCGCGGCGTGTCTCGGGCAGCCTCGACGACCTGCGCCTCGGCGACACGCGCCTGCAGCTCACGGCGCGCTATGCCGAGAGCCAGCGCGACGGCTTCCCGGACGACAGCGGCGGCTACCAGTACGCCGAAATCCGCGACACCGAGCATCGCGATGCCCACGAGGCGGTGTTCGGCGCGAATTTTTCGCGCCTGGTCGGCGCTGGCCGCATGACACTCAATCTCGGCTGGTTCGACCGTGGCGAGACCATCGATTCGCCGGGCGTGGCCCCCGGGCTGCGCGACCCCTTCGGCGTGCCGCCGAGCGTGGTGAATGCGGGCATCGAGCGCTTCACGGCGACCTTCAGCGGCACGCATGGCTTCAGCCACGCCTTCGAGCTCGCCTACGGCGTCGACTACCTGCACGAGAAGGGCACCAGCGACGGCCAGCTCGATTTCGGCGGCGGCTTCGTGCTGCCGACCAGCTTCGAGCTGACGCGCGACTCCTGGGCGCCGTTCGCCGAGCTGCGCGCGCAGTCGGACTTCGGACTCTCGGCGCAGGCCGGCCTGCGCGTCGACGACCCCGACGGCTACTCCGCGGTCACCAGCCCGCGGGTGCGCGTGGCGTACGAACTGTGGCGCCACGGCGCCGACGACGTGACCATCGCGGCCTCGTGGGGCAAGGCCTTCAAACTACCGTCCATGTACGCGCTCGGACACCCGCTGGTCGGCAACCCGGACCTGGTGCCGGAGCGCAGCGAGCAGTACGAGATCGAGCTCGCGCAGGATTTCCTCGACGGCCAGGGACACTGGAGCGCGACCTGGTTCGACGGCGAATTCCGCAACGCCATCGACTTCGACTCCGGCCCGCCCCCCATGCTGGTGAACCGCGACCGGGTGGACACGCAGGGATTCGAGCTCGCGGGCGGGATGGCCCTGGGCGAGGCGTGGCGTTTCGACGCCAGCGTGACCCAGGCGCGCAGCCGCATCGCGGCCACGGGCGGCGAAATGCGCAACCGTCCCGAGTGGCGCGCCGGCGCAAGTGCGAGCTGGAAGCCGACGGACGCGCTGACATTCTCGGCCACCGCCAGCTACACGGGCTCCACCTTCGACTCCTCGATCCCGACCGGCGACGTGACGCTGCCGTCGTACACGCTGGTCGATCTCGCGGCCTCGTGGCAGGTCTCCGGGAAGTTCGAAGCCTGGCTCGCGATCGACAACCTCACCGACCGGCAGTACCAGCAGTTCGTGGGATTCGAGGTGCGCGGCATCATGCCGCGCCTCGGCGTGAAGTTCAGCCTTTGACGGGATCGGCGCGCGCGGTGCACTCCGCGCGCCGGATGCGCCCATCGGACTCGACGGACATCTGCGTGCAGGTGCCGACAAAGGACTGGCCGTGCGCGCCCTCGGCCGGACGCCGCAGCAGGATCTTCTCGCCCTGCGCGCTGAAGATCGCCACCTCCAGCGCCTCGGAGTACGGCGCGCTGGTGTCGCGGTAGGCGATCATGTATGGAATGCCGCGCCTGGCGGCGTCGCGCGCGCAGCGCAGCTGCTGTGCCCGCGGCTCGAGCGGGTGCGACTTGATGACTCCGCAGTCGACGCCGTCGCGGCCTAACAAGGTTCGGGCGTCGATCCCCGCCCAGGCACAGCACGGCTCACCCGGGATGCTGGCGCAACCGGCTGCCAGCGCGATCATCACGAAAGCCAGTGCGGGCATTGCCCGGTTGCGCACGCCGGTACTCATGGAAAACCGCTCACCGGAAACCACTCCTGCAAGAGTCGGAAGCTCGGCTCGAACGATTCCCGTTTACTCGCAATTGCCGCCGATGTCCACGGGCCGGCGGTCGGCGACAGGCAGAAAAAAGGGGACGCACCCGGCGGGTGCGTCCCCTTCTACCGGCGGTATCGGTATTCGATCAGCTCGCCGTCTGCGCCCTCGCGGCCGGATCGCCGAGCTTCTTCTTGCGCTCGATGAGCCACACGAAGCCGAAGATCACCAGCAGCGCGACGGGAATGATCGCCACCACCTTGAAGGATTTTTCCGCGGCGTAGACCAGCGCGGCGTGCAGTTCCGGGCTGCCCGGCTGCAGCGCCGCGAAGGCTTCGGCGCCGCCCGCGTGCTCGAGCTTCTTGAGGTCGTAGATCTTTCCGAGCTGCGGCAGCACGTAGTAGATCGCCATCGCGCCGGCGAATCCCACCAGGCCGATGGTCCACGGACCGCCGCGCGGATAGCGGTGCGCCACGGCCGCGAGCATGGTGGGCCACATGAAGGCTACGCCGATCGCCCACAGGGTCGCGGCGACCAGCGCCGTGAACGGCGAGTTCGCGACCGCGAGCAGATACAGGCCGATCGCCGCCGGAATGGTGCAGACCGCGAGCAAGCCCATGTCCGAGATGCGATGCGCCAGGGCGCCGGCGAAGTGGCGCATCACGAACATGATGGCCGACACGTAGACCAGCACCAGGATGCCGGGCATGCCGACGGTCTGCGTCAGCGAGACATCCACCCACGAGCCCGGCGCGAGCTCGGTCGAAGCGGTGAGGAACATGATGGCCGGGAAGATCCAGAAGCTCGGCCGCTTGAAGGGCTCGGTCAGCATTTCCCCGAACGGCACGCCGAGGTTGGTGCTCTCCGTCTTCGGAAACTTCTGCGTCAGCGCCCAGAGGCCGAATACCGCGCCCGGGACCATGATGCCCGCGACGATGTAGCGCCAGTCGTAGCCGCCCAGCAACTTGGTCGCGCCGACGATCGTAAGGCCGCCCGCAACGATGCCGGCGGGCCACCAGGCATGCAGCACATTGAGCCGGTGCGTCTTGTCGGTGGGATACAGCGCCGCCGTCACTGGATTGATGGAAGCTTCGGTGGCACCCCAGCCCACGCCGGCGATGATCATGCCGATGTTCATCATCGACGTGATGGCGGCACCGTCACCCGCGTTGGGCGCGTAGATGATCAGCGCGGGCCCGGCGATGAAGCAGACCGAGGCCAGCAGGACGACGCGCTTGGCGCCGAATACGTCGAGGAAGGGACTGATGACGAGCAGCGAGATCGCGAAGCCCAGGAATGAATTGCCGAGCGCCGTGGCGACCAGCTCGCCGGAGTGCGCCGCGTCGATGGGGTCGAACACACCCTGCTGGATGGCGCCCGCGACGCCGGAGCGCAGCGAGAACGACAGCGCGGCCGTGACCAGTGCCAGCACGCAGATCCAGAAAATCGCGCTTCGGTTGTAGCCGTCGGTGGGCTGGGTTGCATCGCTCATTTATGTACCCCCTCTTGAGTGGCTGCGCGCCGCGGAATCACGGCGCGCCGATCGTTGTTCTTCTGCTCTAGATCTTCGTCCAGGCGCTGTTGGCCTTGCCCGACTTCAGCACCGCCTCGATGAACGCCATGACGCGGGTGCCCGTCACCACGTCGGGCGCGAACAGCGACGCCGCCTGGGGCGAGCGCGATTCGAGCCGCGCGGTCACGCGCTCTGCGAAGTCCGTGTACAGCTGCGAGAACGCCTCGATGAAGCCCTCGGGATGGCCGCCCGGCAGCCCCACCGAGCTCGTCGGCGTGCCCGGGTCGCCGCGGCGCACGAAGCGCGGCGCTTCGCCGGCCTCGACGATGGTCAATTCCTCGGGCCGCTCCTGGAACCACAGGATCGAGCCCTTCTCGCCATACACGCGCAGCCGGTGCGAGTTCAGGTGGCCGATGGCCACCTGGCTGGCCCACAAACTACCGCGCGCGCCATTGGCGAAGCGCAGCAGCACGTTGACGTTGTCGTCGATGGGCCGGCCGGGAACGATGGCGGTGACGTCGGCGGCGACCTCGGTGACCTTGGCGCCGGTCACGAACTCCACCAGCTGGAAGGAATGCGAACCGATGTCGCCGAGCGCGCCGGCGCCGGCCTGCTTGGGATCCGTGCGCCAGCTCGCCTGCTTCTGCCCGGTTTTCTCGAGCGCGGTGGCCAGCCAGCCCTGGGGATATTCGGCCTGCACCACGCGCAGCTTGCCGATCAGCCCGTCGGCGATCAGCTGCTTGGCGTGGCGGATCATCGGATAGCCGGTGTAGTTGAAGGTGACGCCTAACAACCGCTTCTTGTCGGCCGCGAGCTTCACGAGCTTTTCGGCATCGGCAAGGTTCGTCGTGAGTGGCTTGTCGCAGATCACGTCGAGCCCGGACTCGAGGCAGGTCTTCGACTGCACGTAGTGCACGTGGTTGGGCGTGACGATCGACACCACTTCGATGCCATCCGGCCGCTTCGCTTCCGCGGCGACCATCGCCTCGACCGTGGGATACGCGCGCTCCGCATCGACGCCGAGCGCCGCCGCGGAACGCTTGCACTTCTCCGGATCCGACGAGAACACGCCGGCGACGAGCTGGTAACGCCCATCTACTCG
>DASSRK010000196.1:0-18732 GCA_035701825.1 Steroidobacteraceae bacterium | reverse complement strand
GAATGGCACATGTCCGTGGCGACCCACGAGATGCAGTTCTGGATCGACGGCAAGCCCATCGCGCACGTGAAGAACGGCGCCGGCCCGAAGGCCTGCAGCGGCCACGATCTCGACGATCGCTGGCTCGCCCCGCCGCGTTTCGACAGCCTGTACATCGGCTTCGAGCGTTATGGCGATACGATGAACGACCAGAACCTGTGGATCGACGACGTCGCCCTGGGCCAGCAGCGCATCGGCTGTCCCATCGCGCCGAAAACCAAGGAAACGAAATGAAGTCATTGACGAGCGTGTGGGTCGTGGCCGCGTCGAGCCTGGTCGCCTTCGCGGCACTGGCCGCCGAGCCGGCCAGCAAGCCGGCCGCGCCGGCGTCGCCGCCGGCACCGCCACCCGCCGCGGCCGCCGAGCCGCTGGTCATCGAACCTGCGGCCATCGACGCCGCGCTGCGCAGCCTGGTCGAAAGCCGGCGCATCGTCGGCGTGTCCGCGCTGGTCTACCAGGGCGATCGCGAAGCGTACTTCGGCGCCTTCGGCATGGCCGATCGCGAGAACGACAAGCCCATGGCGCGCGACACCGTCGTGCAGATCTATTCCATGACCAAGCCGGTCACCGGCGTCGCGCTCATGATGCTGTACGAACGCGGCAAGTTTCAGCTCGACGATCCGCTCGACATGTACGCGCCGGAGTTCGCCGACCAGAAGGTGTACGCGGGACTCGACGATGCCGGCCAGCCGAAGTACGAGCCGCTGAAGCGCAAGATCACCATCCGTGACGTGCTGCGCCATACCGCGGGCTTCTGCAACGATGGCGACCAGACCGCGGTGGGCGAGATCTACCGGCAGCTCGACCCGCGCGCCTACACCAACACGCTGCCCGAGTTCGCCGCGAAATTCGCGCAGGTGCCGCTGGCCTATCAACCCGGCACGCGCTGGGTCTATTCGAACGCCGTCGACGTGCAGGCCTACCTGGTGCAGAAGATCTCCGGTGTGCCGTTCGACAAGTTCCTCGACCTGCACATCTTCAGGCCGCTCGGCATGAGCAGCACGCGCTTCACCATCCTGCCGACCGATGCGGACCGGCCGAAGCTCGCGGCGGTCTATCTACGCAACGAGGACGGCAGTTTCACGCGCCAGCCCGACGAGGAAGCCTACAAGTTCAATGGCCAGCCATGGCCGCTCAAGCCCGGCAACTTCGGCCTGGTGTCGACCCTCGACGACTACATGAAATTCGCGCGCATGCTGCGCGATGGCGGCAAGTACGAGCGCGCGCGCATCCTCAAACCCGAAACCGTGAAGCTCATGGCGACGGATGCGCTGCCGAAGGAAGTCACCGACAAGATGTGGCTGCCGTCCAAGGGGCAGGTGGGATTCGGCATCGACTTCGCGGTGCGCATCGCGCCGCCGAAGGACGCCGACGAGGCCTCGGGCGCGGTCGGCGAGTTCTTCTGGGACGGCAAGCTGAGCACGCTCTTCTGGGTCGATCCGAAGAACGACATCGCCGCGGTGCTGTTCACGCAGATGGACCCGTTCGATCGCGTGCACCTGCACAAGGCATTTCGCGACGCGGTGTACCGCAACGACCCGGTCGCGCTGGCGCACTGACCGGATGAACGACCACGAGCTGGGATTCGGTTTCATCGGCGCGGGCGCCATTGCGAACTTCCACGCGCGCGCGGTGGCGGCGTCGAAGGGCGGACGACTGGTAGGCGTGGTGAGCCGGCGCCGCGAGTCGGCCGAAGCCTTCGCGCGTGAGCACGGCATGGAGTTCGCCAGCGACGACCTGTACGCGCTGTTGCGCCAGCCGGGGGTCGACGCCGTGTGCATCACCACGCCGTCGGCGCTGCACCTGGAGCCGGCGCTGGCGGCGATCCGCGCCGGCAAGCATCTGATGATCGAGAAGCCCCTCGACTCGACGGTCGAAGGCACGGATCACATCCTCGACGAGGCTGACAAGGCCGGCGTGCGCGTCGGCTCGATTTTCCAGGCGCGCTTCGGCGACGCCGCGCGCCAGGTGAAGGCGGCCGTCGACGCGGGCCGCTTCGGCCGCATGGTGCTCGCGAGCTGCTACGTGAAATGGAATCGCACCGCGGAGTACTACACGGGCTGGAAGGGGCGGATTGCCGAGGACGGCGGCGGCGCGGTGATCAACCAGGCCATCCACGGCGTCGACCTGCTGCAGTGGTTCGCCGGCATGCCGGTGGAGGTGTTCGCCTGGACCACGCGGCGCGTGCATACGCGCATCGAATCCGAGGACACCTCGGTGGCGGGGCTGCGCTTCGCGAGCGGCGCGCTCGGCACCATCGAGGCGACCACGGCGACCTGGCCGGGCTTCTCGCGCCGCATCGAGCTGTGCGGCGAGAACGGCGCCGCCGTCATGGAGGACGATGACATCACGCGCTGGGAGTTCCGCGAAGAGCGGCCCGAGGACGCGCGCATCCGCGGCCTGCGTGACGGCGCCATGGGCTCGGGCGCGGCCGCGCCGATGAACATCAAGCTGGAAGGCCACCAGCGGCAGATCCAGGACTTCATCGACGGCATCCGCGAGCGGCGGCCGTTC
Source organism: Steroidobacteraceae bacterium (assembly GCA_035701825.1). Lineage (GTDB taxonomy): Bacteria > Pseudomonadota > Gammaproteobacteria > Steroidobacterales > Steroidobacteraceae > CADEED01. The sequence goes on along the minus strand of DASSRK010000196.1, from coordinate 16,179 downwards.
TTCGTCGAGGGCCGCGAAGCGCGCAAAGCCGTGGCGCTGGTGCGCGCGATCTACGATTCGGCGGATACCGGAATGCCCATCCGCCCCGACGGCGCCTAGAACAAAAATGGGGTCAGACCCCATTTCCTAGCAAATGGTGCCAGACCTCATTGTTTGCAGATGGAGTCGAGGCGTTCGCGCGGCAGCCTGGGTGCGTCCGCGGGCCAGGGCACCTGCCTGGCCAGCATGGCGAGCTCGACCAGCGTGCCGCCGCGACGGTCCGCGACGTCCGGGTCGTACTCGTAGGCCGGGTCCCGCTGCGCCTCTTCCAGCGTCACCAGCTCGTAGCCTTCCCGGTCGAGTAGTTTGAACAGCCCGGGCAGGATGCGCGCGCTGAATGCGCCGAGGTGCAGCAGCATCACGTGGTGGATGTCGCGGCCGAAGATGGCGCGGGAATTGGCGCGCTGGAAGCGCATGAAGTCGCGCGCCGCGGCCAGGTAACTCTCGACCAGCCAGTCGATCGACGCCGCGTCCCCGCGGTCCAGGCAGCGCGCGTACGCGCTGTTCCAGATGTAGTCCTCCCAGTCGAGGGTGGTTTGCGCGATGCGATAACCGTGCGCGGCGAGGAAGGCGCGAATCGCCCGGCGCTTTTCCAGCGTGTCGCCCTCGTGCAGGAAGGGATAGCGCAACCAGCGCCAGTCGTGCTTCGCGCCGGCCGGCGTCAGCAGCTGCAGCGCCGGCTCGTTCTGCAGCACGTCACGCTCGAAATCCTCGGCCGAGTTCTTCGTGAGGTCGATGTGCGTGTAGGTGTGGCTGGCCACCGGGTTGCCGGCCGCTATCCAGGCCTTCAGTGCCTCGGCGCCGTCGGGGTTGCCCTCCAGCTTCTTCGCATTCACGAAGCCGTAGGAAGCCGGAACGTGGTGCCGCTTCAGGACCGCGACGGTGTCGCGCGTGATCTGCGTCAGCGAGATCCCGGCGGGGACCTGGCCATTGATCGGCAAGTCGTCGAAGGTCAGGGCCACCTTCAGGCGCGGTTCCTTCGCAAATGACGCGGCCGCAACCAGCAGCGCGGCCACGACCGCGGCGCGCCGCAGGTTCGGCGTCGCATGCTTCTTCAATGTGCCTGCGCCAGGTGCCGCCGCAGCGCATCGCCGCCGAAGTCGCGCTGCAGGTCGCGGTACACGGTGTGGATGTGGTTGGCGTCGTTCTGCGTGTTGTCGTACTCGATGAGAAGCGTCGGCCCGTGCACGCGGTAGTAGTGCTTCTGGCCGCTCTCGAGGCCGCCCGCCCACGCGAAGTGCACCTTGCCGAAGCCCGCGCGCTCGAGGCGCGCCATGGCATCGCGGGCGGCGGCCGGTACCAGGCGCGCGGTGTAGAGCTCGATCAGCCGACGCAGCTGTTGCTGCTCGGCGGGGTTCATGTCCGCGGCGGCGAGGCCTTCGAGCTCGAGCGGACGGACCTTCGGGTCGTTGGAGGTCACGATGTCGGGATACGCGGTCGCGTCGATCAGCGCCGTCGTGCGGCGGCTCTCGGGCAACATCGTGACCAGCTCGCGCCCCAGGTCTTCCTCCGCGGCCAGCAGCCGGAAGCCGGTCTGCGGCCCGGTGAGCACGCGCGCCGGGTTCGCGCCGATGAATACCGGGGCGACCACCGGCGCTGCGCCCGGCAATTGCGTGACGTTGATGGACAGGTGGTGTCCCTCGAAGCGCCAGCCCCACGGCGCGGTGCCGCCCGGCTTGCCGAACACGCTGGTGTAGTAGAGACCCGGATCGCGGCGCGAGACGTCGGCGACGCCGGCCTCGGTTTCCACGCGCCGCAGGATGTTCTCGTGCTTCATCACGCCGCGCGCCGCGAGCAGCCCTTCCGGGCTCAGCGCCGTCGCGAGCAGCGGGCCTAACAACTCGCTCTGCGGGTCGTCGAGCTCGAGCAGCGGCACGCCGATGCGCTCGCGCGGTACGAAGTACCAGGCGGTGCGTTCCGGTGATTCGAACGGCAGGGTTGCCTTGGCGCGCAGGGCGGGGGGCAGCGAGGCGATGAAGGCGTTGGCAGCGGCTTCGGCCGGCCCGTCATGGGACGCGGGACGTGCCGCGCCCGCGCCCGGTGAAATGGCCAGCGCACCCAGCACGCCCGCCGCCAGTGACGTTCCGACCGCCGCGATCCGTGCAATACGCATCGACGCTCCCCCGTGGAAAGAGCGCGATGTTAGGGCAGGGGCGCGCCGCTGTCATCGCCGGGCGCGCGTCGGACGGTGCTTCTGCCGGCCCGCCTACTTGCGCTGGGCGCCGAGCAGCGCCTCGGCCTCGGCACGGCTCTTGAACAGGGCTTCCTGCAGGCCGGCCTCGCGCAGGAACTTCACGTTGATGCGCGCCGAGTTCTCGATGTCGGCGTCGGAGGCGTTCTCCGACTCGGTCATCTCCTCGACCACGCCGCTCGCCATGTGCACCGCGGTGACCAGGGTGCGCGCCTCGGGGGCGACCTCCTCGGGCCGATGGTGGAACGCGACCGCCTCGACGATCGGGAACGGGATGCCCCACAGCCCGAGTAGATAGGCGCCGACCTCGGCGTGCGTGACGCCGAAGATCTCGCGCTCGGCCGTGGCCATGTCGCCCTTGAGCTGCCTGGCGCGCTCCAGCGCGCGGCCATAGTCCGGCGGCGCGGCATGCAGCAGCACCAGGCAACCGATGTGGTGCAGCAGGCCGGCGGTGAAGGCCGCGTCGGCGAGCTGCGGGGTGGCGACGATCTTCTTGGCGAGCAGCGCGGTCAGCAGCGAATGCTGCTGCAGGCGATCGGGCGAGAAGCCCTTGGCCTCGCTGATGGCCTTGTCGGAGAACGAGCTCGATCCGAGCACCAGCGACTTGATGACCTCGACGCCGAGGTAGGTGACCGCGGCGCGCACGCTGACGATCTTCTGGCCGAGGCCGAAGTACGCGGAGTTCACCAGCTGCAGCACCTTGGCGCACACCGCGGCGTCGAGCTCGATGACCTTGGCGAAGGCGGCGCTGTCGGCCTTGGGATCCTGCGCGAGGCGCGCGAGCTCCGTGTAGGTCGAGGGCACGGCCGGGATGCGGTCCAGCTTGCCGACCAGCGCCGTCAACGCGGGGTTCTGCATGAGCTTGTGCAGGGCATGCGTCTGCTCGATGACCGCGCGCAGCGTCTCGCCGTCGCACGGCTTGTGCAGGAACTGGTGGGTCACCGGCAGCGCGCGCATGATCGCTTCGCGTTCCGCCTGGCCCGACAGCACGATGCGCGCCGCGGCGGGGAAGTCACGCTGGATGTGGCGCAACAGCTCGGCGCCGTCCATGCCCGGCATGCGCATGTCGGTGATCACCACGTCCGCCGGCGTCTGCTTCATGTGCTCCAGCGCCTGCTGTCCGCCCAGCGCGAAGGTCATCTCCCAGCGCTTGCGCTCCTTGCGCAGTGAATTGCGCAGGCCGTCGAGGATGGCCTGTTCGTCGTCGACAAATAACACGTGAAGAGAAGTCATGCTGCAGCCTGTTTGTTTGGTGATGCGGCCGTCGTGGCCGGTTCCGACACGGGCAGTCGGATGAAGAATGTCGTCCCTTTCCCCGTTTCCGTTTCGAAATGAAGCGACCCCTTGAGCTTCTCGACCACGATGCCGCGCGACAGCGCGAGACCCTGGCCGGTGCCGCGCCCGACTTCCTTGGTCGTGACGAAGGGCTCGAAAATCCTGGGCCGCACCGACTCCGGGATGCCGGGGCCGGTGTCGGCGATCGAGATCTCCACGTAGTCGCCGATGCGGCGCGTGCGGACCGTGATGCGGCCGCGACGGCTGGTGCCGGCCACCTCGTCGCCGATGGCGTGCGCGGCGTTGAGCAGCAGGTTGAGCACCACCTGGTTGACGTCGCCGGCGTGGCACCGCACCGGCGGAATGGCGCCGAACTCGGTTTCGACGTCGGCGACGGCCTTGTATTCGTTGCGCGCCATGTTCAGCGTGCTGAGCACGGCGCGGTTGATGTCCACGTTGGAAGCGGCGTGCGCATCGGGATGCGCGAACTCGGTCATGGAGCGCACGATCGAGCCGACGCGGCCGATGCCTTCGAGCGCGCGGTCGAGCGCGTCGGGCGCGTTCTTGAGGAAGTAGTCGACGTCGGCGGCTTCGTCGGTGTCGCTGGCGCGCTTGGCGGCGGCGGCCGCCTCCTGGCCCGACAGCACCGCGACCGCCAGCGCCCGGTAGTCGCCCAGCGCGCGCGGCACGTCCTTCAGCGCGTGGCGCACGAAGCGCACGCTGTCGGAAATGAACTGCACCGAGGTGTTGATCTCGTGCGCCACGCCGGCGGCGATGCGGCCCACGGATTCGAGCTTCTGTCCCTGCGCGGCCTCGCGCGCCAGGCGGCGCGACTCGGTGACGTCGATCATGAAGCCGCGCAGGAAGCGCTGGTTGTTGCGCAGCTCGCAGCTCACCGTCCAGCGCAGCTCGACCACGCGTTCGTCGCCGGTCACCACGGAGCAGAACGCCTCGAAGTTGCCCGGCAGGCAGTCGTCGAACTGGCGGCGCACCGCGCCTTCGCGTTCGCGCGGCAGCAGCACGTCGAGGAAGCCGTTCTCGCCCCAGCGGGCCGCCGGGATGTCGAGGATGGTCTGCGCCTGGGCGCCGACGTAGGTGAAGCGCCCGTGCGCGAGCTCGAGCTCGAAGGGGATGGCGCGCGTGATCTCGGCGATCAGCCGGTACTGTTCGCGGCTGCTGTTGAGCTCGACGTTGCGCTGCTGCACGTTGTGGCGGATGGCTTCGTTGGCGAGCTGCAGGCTGGCGGCGTAGTCGCCGAAGCGCCGCGTCGTCGCGTGGCTCTGGTTGATCGCGAACAGCATCACGCAGGATTCCGCGACCACCCAGATGCCCTGGTCGAACACGCGCCACCAGGCGGCGGCGCCGACCAGGAACGTGTCGGGCAGCCACACCAGGCGCGCCACCGGGTAGGCGAGCGCCATCAGGGCCGCGGTGAGCAGCACGCCGCGGTCGCGGTAAAACGCGAGGATGGCCAGCGACACGAAGACGTGGAACTGGGCCTCGAGCCGGCCCTCCAGCAGCCACAGGAAGACGATGGACCAGCCGATCTGGCAGACGGCCACGACGTGCCGCACCCAGGCCGCGAGTGGCGCGGCGTGCGCGAACATCAGCGGCGGCACGCACAGCATGCCGCCCAGGATCAGCGCGATCGCGAAGCGCGACTGGCCGGCGGCCGGGTGGGTCCAGGCGAGCAGCAGCGCCACCGCCCACTGGACGGCGAACAGGATGCGGAACGTGCGGTGCGCGCCCACGGTGAGCTGCGCCACGACTTCGTGACGCACTTCACGGGCACGGGCCTCGCGCTGCGCTGGATCGACTTCGACCACGGCACTCCCTGGTGCAAACTTCCGGTTGTCACGGAGTTATCGGCCCAATACAGGGCACGCTTTAGGTCATTTCCGGGGCCGGGACGGGAAGAAAGCGTTCGTTTTCAAGACGTAGTCGGCATACCCCGGCAGGCGATTGCCGAGGTGCCGTTCCAGCCCGGGGATCCCGGATCCCCGCAGCAGCAGCCAGGTCAGCAGCAGCGGCCCGGGGAACGACCACCAGGCCCCGGCCGCGAGCGCCACCAGCCACAGGCCCCACCACACGCAGCACTCGCCGAAGTAGTTAGGGTGGCGGGTGTAGCGCCACAGCCCCGAGTGCAGCACCGCGCCGGCGTTGGCGGGGTTGGCGCGGAAGCGCGCGAGCTGCCAGTCGGCCCCGGCTTCGACCAGGAAACCGGCGAGCCACAGCAGCGCGCCCAGCGCGTCGAGCGCGCCGAGGGGCCTGATGGAGGCGAAAGCCCCGAGCAGCGGGAGCGAGATGATCCAGGCGAGCAGCGCCTGCGCCGCGAACACCAGCAGCAGGCTGCGCAACGTGAAGCCACGGCCATGGCGTTCGCGCAGCGCGTGGTAGCGCCAGCTCTCGCCCCTGCCGGCGTTGCGCGCCGTGAGGTAGACCGCGAGCCGCGCGGCCCAGGCCGCCGTGAGCCACAGCACCAGGGACAGGCGCGGCGCGCGCGGATCGCTGCCGAGCGCATAGATGACCGCCGCCGCGAACAGCAGCAGGCTCCACAGCGAATCGGCCAGCGACAGGCTGCGCAGCGGCAGCGTCACCAGCCAGGTGAACGCCGCCGCGACCAGCAGGAACGGCAGCGCCGAGACCCACAGGCCGGGATCGAACGGGGCCGTCGTCACAGCAGGTCCAGGATGCGGAACCAGAGCATGGCCAGCACCAGCGCGGGCCGGCGGAAATACGTGCCGCCGGGAAAATTCCGGTGCGGAATGCGCGCGAACAGGTCGAAGCGCTCCGCCGTGCCGGCGATGACCTCGCTGGCGATGCGCCCCGCGACGCCCGAGATCACCATGCCGTGGCCCGCGAGACCCTGCACGTAGAAGGCATTCGGTCCGAGGCGGCCGAAGTGCGGCGCGCGGTTCAGCGTGATGTCGATGAAGCCGCCCCAGGCGTACTCGACGCGCGCTTCGGTGAGCTGCGGGAACACCTTGGCGATGCGCGCGCGCAGCACCCGCGCCGAGTCGAACGGGTCGATGCCCGAATAGCTCACGCGCCCGCCGAACAGCAGGCGGTGGTCCGCCGAGAGCCGGAAGTAGTCCAGGATCCAGTTCATGTCCGCGGCGGCGGCATTGTTGGTGATCAGCGCGCGCGCGCGCCCCGCGCCGAGCGGCTGGGTCGCGGCCACGTAGGTGCCGATGTCGATGAGCTTGCGCTGCAGGCCCGGGATCAGCCGGCCGAGCAGCGCGCCGCCGGCCACCAGCAAGTGTCGCGCGCGCACCGTGCCCTGCGCGGTGTGGGCGAGATTGTCGGCACCGGCAACCTGGGCGACGTCGAGCCGCGTGACCCAGGAGTCCTCGAAGATCGTCACGCCGGCCTCGGCCGCGGCGCGGCCCAGGCCGAGCGTGTAGCGATAGGGCTGGAGGTGGCCGCCGTTCGAGTCGTACAGCGCGCTGCTGTATCGCTCGCTGGCGATGAGCGTGCGCAGCTCGTCGCGCTCGACATAGCGCATCGAGTGATAGTCGTAATGCCTGCGCAGGTGCTCGATCTCCGCGCGCAGCGCGGCGTCGTGCCGCGGCTTGAGGCCGAGGACCATGTGGCCGGGCGTGTAGTCGCAATCGATGGAATGCCGCGCGATCAGCGCGCGCTGCAGGTCGAGGCCTTCGACCGCCACGTCCCACAGGCGGCGCGCATCCTGCATGCCGACCAGTTTTTCCAGCGCCTGCATTTCGCAGGCGTAGCCGTAGATGGTCTGCCCGCCGCTGCGACCCGAGCCGCCGTAACCGAGGTGCTTCGCCTCCAGCAGCGCGACGCTGAGGCCGCGTTGCGCGAGATGCAGCGCCGCCGAGATCCCGGTGATGCCGCCACCGACCACGCACACGTCGAAGCGCCGCTCGCCGGCGAGCGCCGGGTGCGGCGCCGGCCGCGGCGTGCTCAGGTAGTAGAAATTCTGCTCGTCGGCCTGGCCCATGGGCGGGAGCTTACCGTGTTGTCTACAGCGGCCCCATGTAGCGCTGGATCTCGAGCGGCGTGATCCAGGAGTTGAACTCCTCCATCTCCGCGCGTCGTACCGTCGTGTACAGGTCGACGAAGGCGTCGCCGAGCGCGGCGCGCGCGAACGAACTACCCGAGAAGCGCTCGAGCGCCTGCGGCCACGTCACCGGCAGCGGCGCGCCACCCTGCCGGTAGGCATTGCCGGTGAGCACCGGCGGCGGTTCTTTTTTCTGCTCGAGGCCGTGCCACACGCCGGCGAGCACCCACGCGGTGACGAGATAGGGATTGGCGTCCGCGCCTGCGAGGCGGTGCTCGAGGCGCAGGTTGTCGGCGTCGGAGGCCGGCACGCGGATCGCCGAGCCGCGATTGTTGATCGACCAGTCGGCGTGCAGCGGCACGTAGGCCTCGGTGCGGAAGCGCCGGTACGAATTCGGGCCGGGCGCGCACAGCGCCATGCCGTCGGCGAGCGTCGACAAGGTACCCGCGATGGCGTGCCGCAGGCGCGCGCTGTCGTCGGCGCTGGCGGCCGCGAACACGTTGCGACCTTCCGCGTCCAGCAGGCTGACGTGCACGTGCAGGCCACTGCCGGCCATGTCGCGGTACGGCTTGGCGAGGAACGTCGCCTCGCAACCCGCGGACCGCGCGACCGACTTGACGATGCGCTTGAACCGCAGCGCCTCGTCGCAGGCCCGCAGCGCGTCCGGCGCATGCGCCAGGTTCACCTCGTATTGCCCGGGGCCGTATTCGGCCAGCGAGGAGGTGGCCGGCACGGCCTGCAGCCGGCAGGCACGATCGATCTCGCCCAACAAGGCCGAGTATTCGTTGAGATCGGTCATCGAGTTGATCTGCGTGCGGTACTCGCGCCTTCCGGTGAGCGGCCCCCGCGGCGGCTGCGGCTGGCCGTGCGCATCGCGCTGCGCGTCGACCAGGTAGAACTCGTATTCGATGGCGATCACCGGCGTGAGGCCGGCGGCGGTGAACTTCGACAGCACGCGCGCGAGCACGTGGCGCGGATCGCCGAAAAACGGCGCGCCATCGGCCTCGTGCATGGTGAGCTGCACCTGCGCCACGCCGTCGTCGTTCCAGGGCACGGGCACGAGCGTGCCCTTGATCGGCAGGCACGGCCGGTCGGCATCGCCATCCTCGAAGCCGAGGCCGGTGGCCTCGACCGTGCCGCCCTGGATGTCGAGCGCGAACATCGATCCGGGCAGCGGCATGCCGCGCTCGAACACGCGGGCGATGCCGGCGCGATCGATGCGCTTGCCGCGCTCCACGGTATTGAGATCGTTCACGAAGGCGTCGAAGAAACGCACCCCGGGATGCGCGGCCAGGAAGCACTCGAGCTCGTTGTCCGGCGGCTGCGTCATGACTCTCGATGTTTATTATTTTCGACGCTTCGACCGCGCCGGGCGGGCCAGCATATGCCCCCGGCAGGAGCGCCGGCAAACGCCTGAATCGGTCCAATTACCGGCAGCGAAGCCCCGCCGGGGGCGGGAGTGCCCCCGCGCCGAGGCGGGGTCCGTTGTGGTCTAATGGCCGCCGTTGGGCCGTTCGCGGGTCCGACTCCGTAAAAGATAATAGACAGCGCCCGGGCTATCGCCCGTGTGAAAGCGTGTTTATGAACAGACGACCGGTCATTGGCATCCCCGCCGATCGACGCATCATCGGCCCGCATCCATTTCATGCGGTCGGGGAGAAGTACATCGCGGCGGTGGTCCAGGCCGCCGACTGCCTGCCGTTGCTGATCCCGGTGCTGGAAACGCCGCTGGATGTCACGGAGATCCTCGGTCGTGTCGATGGCATCTTCTTTCCCGGCAGTCCCTCGAACGTGGAGCCGGCGCATTACTCGGGACCGGCGAGCGCGCCCGGCACGCTGCACGACCCGCATCGCGACGCGACCACGCTCACGCTGATCCCGCGCGCCATCCAGGCCGGCATTCCCGTGTTCGGCGTCTGCCGCGGCTTCCAGGAAATGAACGTGGCGCTCGGCGGCACGCTGCACCAGCGCGTGCACGAAGTCGCAGGCTTCGGCGATCACCGCGAGGACAAGGAGCAGCCGCTCGAGGAACAGTACGGCCCGGCGCACGAAGTGGTGCTCGAGCCCGGCTCCCTGTTGCGCACGCTCGCGGGCCGCGACCGCATCGAGGTCAACTCGCTGCACTGGCAGGGCGTCGACCGTCTCGGACCGGACCTGGAGATCGAGGCGCGCGCGCCCGACGGCCTCGTCGAGGCCTTCCGCGTGAAATCCGCGCCGAGTTTCGCGCTCGCGGTGCAGTGGCACCCGGAGTGGAAGGTCATGACCAACCCGTTCTCGGCGGCGCTGTTCGCCGAGTTCGGCAGGGCGGCGCGCCGGCGCGAAGATCTGAGAGCAGGCAGTCAGTAGTCAGGACGAGTCCATGGCAAACGAAATCAGGCAATTCCTCAAGGACCACGGCATCTCCGAGGTCGAGGCCATCATCCCCGACATGGCCGGCATCGCGCGCGGCAAGATCATGCCGTCGGAGAAATTCGGCGAGGAAGAGGGCATGCGCCTGCCCGAAAGCATCTTCCTGCAGACGGTGACGGGCGACTATCCACCCGACACCGACAAGGCGATGAGCCCGGCCGAGATCGACATCACGCTCAAGGCCGACGCCAAGACCGTGCGCCGCGTGCCGTGGGCGGCCGAGCCCACCGCGCAGGTGATCCACGACTGCTACTACGCCGACGGGCGGCGCGTCGGCATGGCGCCGCGCGGCGTGTTGCGCCACATCCTGGAAATGTACGCGACCCGCGGCTGGGAGCCGGTGGTGGCGCCCGAGCTCGAGTTCTACCTGGTCGAGCCCAACATCGACGCCGACTATCCACTGAAGCCGCCGGTGGGCCGCTCGGGACGCGCCGAGCCCGGACGCCAGAGCTACAGCATCGCGGCGGTCAACGAGTTCGACCCGCTGTTCGACGACATGTACCAGTTCTGCGAGGACCAGGACATCGAGATCGACACGCTGATCCACGAGGACGGCGCCGCGCAGATGGAGATCAACCTGTTGCACGGCAATGCGCTCGACCTCGCCGACCAGGCCTTCCTCTTCAAGCGCACCGCCCGCGAGGCCGCGCTGCGCCACAAGATGTACGCCACGTTCATGGCCAAGCCGCACGCCAAGGAGCCGGGCAGCGCCATGCACATCCACCAGAGCATCGTCGACTCGAAGACGAAGAAGAACATCTTCTCGAACGCCGACGGCACGCCCACGCCGCTGTTCTTCGCGCACATCGCCGGCCTGCAGAAATACCTGCCGGCGGCCATGGCGCTGCTCGCGCCCAACGTGAATTCCTACCGCCGCATCTCGCGCTTCCAGCTCGCGCCCATCAACGTGCAATGGGGCTACGACAACCGCACCGCGGGATTGCGCGTGCCGGCCTCGGGTCCGGAGGCGCGGCGCATCGAGAATCGCCTGGCGGGAGCCGACGCCAACCCCTACATCGCCATCGCGACCTCGCTGGCCTGCGGCTATCTCGGCATGGTCGAGGGCCTGCAGCCCTCCGAGCCCATCTCGGGCAGCGCGCATGAGCTGCCCTTCTCGCTGCCGCGCTCGCTCGACGACGCCATCCGCGAGCTGCGCGAGTGCGAGCCGCTGGTGCGCGTGCTCGGCGATCCGTTCATCTCGGCGTATACCATCGTCAAGGAAGCCGAGTACGAGGTGTTCCTGCAGGTCATCAGTTCCTGGGAGCGCGAACACCTGCTGTTGAACGTGTGATGAGACAGGTCAGTGAGAAGGCGCCGGCCCGGCACCGTCTTCGTACGCACTCATGACGACATCAAAAGAAACGAAAGACTGGCAGCAGCTCGACAGCGCCCACTACCTGCACCCGTTCACCGACTACAAGGCGCTGGCGGCGCGCGGCGCGCGCATCGTCACGCGCGCCGAGGGGGTGTACATCCACACCTCGGACGGCGAGAAGATCCTCGACGGCATGTCCGGGCTGTGGTGCGTGGCGCTCGGCTACGGGCGGCGCGAGTTGTCGGACGCCGCCTACGAACAGATGCGCCGGCTGCCGTACTACAACAGTTTCTTCCAGAGCTCGACGCCTCCGGCCATCGAGCTGGCCCGCATCCTCGCCGAGGTCACGCCGCCGCAGTTCAACCACGTCTTCTATACGGGCTCCGGCAGCGAGGCGAACGACACCATGATCCGCCTGGTGCGCCGTTACTGGCAGCTGCTCGACCAGCCGCAGCGCAACGTCATCATCTCGCGCTGGAATGGCTACCACGGCAGCACCGTCGCGGGCGCCTCGCTCGGCGGCATGAAGCCCATGCACGAGCAGCTGGGCGACGGGGGCGCGCTGCCCGGCATCGCGCACATCAACCAGCCCTACTGGTTCGGCGAGGGCGGCGACCTGACGCCGGCGCAATTCGGCCTGGCGCGGGCGCGCGAGCTCGAGCAGAAGATCCTGGAGATCGGCCCCGAGCGCGTCGCGGCATTCATCGGCGAGCCGGTGCAGGGCGCGGGCGGCCTGGTGATCCCGCCGGACACCTACTGGCCCGAGATCCAGCGCATCGTCGACAAGTACGGGATCCTGCTGGTTTCCGACGAGGTGATATGCGGCTTTGGTCGTACGGGCCAGTGGTTCGGCTGCGAACACTACGGCACCCGGCCCGACTTCCTGACCATGGCCAAGGCCATGTCGTCCGGCTATCTACCGATCGGCGGCCTGATGGTGTCCGAGCGCGTGACCCGGGTGCTGGTCGACAAGGGCGGCGAGTTCTTTCATGGTTTCACCTATTCCGGCCACCCGGCGGCCTGCGCCGTCGCGGTCGCGAACCTCGAGATCTTCCGCCGCGAGCGCATCGTCGAGCGCGTGCGCGAGCACGCCGCTCCCTATCTAGCAAGCCGCTGGCGGGAGCTGGCGGCCCACCCGCTGGTGGGCGAGGCGCGCTGCGTGGGCCTGCTGGCGGCCATCGAGCTGGTGCCCGACAAGAGCACGCGGCGCTTCTTCGAGCCGCGCGGCGAGGTCGGCATGCGGATGCGGGAAACCTGTACGCGCAACGGCCTCGTCATGCGCGCGACGCGCGATACGCTGTTCGTTGCGCCGCCTCTGGTCATTTCGCATTCCGAAATAGACGAACTACTGGCCAAAGTGGTGCGCTCGCTGGATGAAACTACCGCGTGGGCGCGCGCCGAGGGCTGGCTATAGACGCGCTGGCCGTTGTATAACGTGCGCCAAGAACGCGGGCGTGTGGGTCTCACGCCCCGACAACTCTAGGGGTCAAAAATGTCCACGCGCAGCCTGTCGGCTCTGATTTCGGCTTCCTGTCTGTTACTGCTGGTCGCCTGCGGCAAGAAGGAGGAAGCGCCACCGGCCGCCGCGAACGCGCCCGAGACGCCGGCCGTCGAAACCGACGCCGAAAAGATCGTCAACGTCTACAACTGGTCCGACTACATCGATCCCGCCGTGCTCGAGGACTTCACCAAGGAGACCGGGGTCAAGGTCAACTACGAGGTGATGGATTCGAACGAGCTGCTGGAGACCAAGCTGGTCGCCGGCCGCACCGGCTACGACGTGGTCGTGCCGTCCGCCTCGTTCCTCGCGCGCCAGGTCAAGGCCGGCATTTACCAGAAGCTGCAGAAGGACAAGCTGCCGGGCCTCAAGAACCTCGATCCGGCCATCACCAAGCGCCTCGAGGTGTTCGACCCGGGCAACGAGTACTCGGTGAACTACATGTGGGGCACCTCCGGCGTGGCCTACAACGAAGAGGCCATCAAGGCCGCGATGCCCGACGCCCCGGTAGATAGCTTCGCGATGTTCTGGGACCCGAAGGTGGTGTCGAAATTCGCCAAGTGCGGCGTCTCGGTGCTCGATGCGCCCTCCGAAGTGGTCGGCACCGTGCTGATTTACCTCGGCAAGGACGCGAACTCGGAAAACCCCGAGGACCTCAAGGCCGCCGAGAAGGTGCTGATGTCGGTGCGCCCGTACATCCGCAACATCCACTCCTCGGCCTACATCGAGCAGCTGGCGGGCGGCGACATCTGCCTGGCGCTGGGCTGGTCGGGTGACGTGCTGCAGGCCAAGAGCCGCGCCGAGGAGGCGCACAAGCCGTTCCACATCAACTACAACATCCCGAAGGAAGGCGCCGTCATGTTCTTCGACAACATGGCGATCCCCATGGATGCCTCGCACGTCAAGAACGCGCACCTGTTCATCGACTTCATGCTGCGTCCCGAGATCGCCGCGCGCAACAGCAACTTCCTCAGCTACGCCAACAGCAACGCCGCGTCGTGGCCGATGGTGAGTGCCGAGGTCAAGAACAACCCCGGTGTCTTCCCGACCCCCGAGGTGATGCCGAAGCTGGTACCCGATCTGCCCGAGACTCCGGAGTTCACGCGCGCATTGACGCGCACCTGGACCAAGTTCCGCACCGGCAAATGACCTGGAAGGTCGCCGCTTAGGGAGCGGCGGCCCCTCCTTCGACCAGGGGGGTATTTCTACGGGGGTCTGCCATGCAGGCGGCGGATAGACGAGCCGACAACAAGAATTCCAAGCCCGAGCCGTGGCGTGATCCGGACGCCGAAGGCTACGTGCGCATCCAGAACATCACCAAGAAGTTCGGTGACTTCACGGCGGTCAACAATGTCTCGCTGAAGATCTACAAGGGCGAGATCTTCTGCCTGCTGGGCGGCTCGGGCTGCGGCAAGTCGACGCTGCTGCGCATGATGGCGGGATTCGAGTCGCCGACCTCCGGCTCCATCTTCCTCGATGGCCAGGACATGGCGGGCGTGCCGCCTTACGAGCGGCCGGTCAACATGATGTTCCAGTCGTACGCGCTGTTCCCCCACATGACGGTGGAGAAGAACGTCGCGTTCGGGCTGGAGCAGGAGAAGGGCCTGTCCAGGTCCGAGATCGCCACGCGCGTGACCGACATGCTCGAGGTGGTCAAGCTCACGCAGTTCGCGTCGCGCAAGCCGCACCAGCTCTCGGGCGGGCAGCGGCAGCGCGTCGCGCTGGCACGCTCGCTGGTCAAGCGCCCCAAGCTGCTGCTGCTCGACGAGCCGCTCGGCGCGCTCGACAAGAAACTGCGCGAAGCGACGCAGTTCGAGCTCATCAACATCCAGGAGCAGCTCGGCGTCACCTTCATCGTCGTGACGCACGACCAGGAAGAGGCCATGACGCTGGCCACGCGCATCGGCGTCATGAACCGCGGCGAGATCGTGCAGATCGGCACGCCCACCGAGATCTACGAATTCCCGCAGACCAAGTTCGTGGCCGACTTCATCGGCTCGGTCAACATGTTCGAGGGCCGGCTGGTCGAGGACCTGCCGGACCGCGTGCGCATCCAGTCCGACGAGCTCGGCGGCGTGGTGTACGTCGACCACGGCATCAGCTCGGCGCCGGGCGCCACGGTGTGGGCCGCGATCCGCCCCGAGAAGATCAACCTGCTGCGCGCGCCGCCGGCCGATGCCGGCGAGAACTGCGTGAAGGGCGTGGTCAAGGAAATCGCCTACATGGGCGACATGTCCATCTACCTGGTGAAGATCGACTCCGGGAAGATCGTGCGCGTCACGCTGCCCAACGTCGAACGCCTGTCGGACGACGAGCGCATCCTCTGGGACGAAACCGTCTGGCTGACCTGGCACGCCAGCAGCCCGGTGGTCGTGACGCAATGAGCGCGCGGGCCTGAACCGTGAAGCCAGCCGCCTCCCGACAGATGGCGAACTCGCGGATCGCGGAAGGCCGCCTCGGGCCGCTGTGGACCTTCTTCTTCCGCTACGGGCCGCCGCGCTGGGAGGAGTACGTCGTCAAGAACTGGACCGGCCAGCGGCTGGTCATCGCGGTGCCGTACCTGTGGCTGCTGGTCTTCTTCCTGATCCCGTTCCTGATCGTGCTGAAAATCTCCTTCGCGGAGTTCTCGCCGCTGGGGCGGCCGCCGTACGAACCGGTATTCCGCTGGCTGGAGGAGGGCGCGCTGCAGATCAAGCTGCTCATCGGCAGCTACGTCTACCTGTTCAACGAGCCGCTGTACGTGAGCTCGTGGCTGTATTCCATCCAGGTCGCGGCGTGCTCGACGCTGCTGTGCCTGCTGCTCGGTTACCCGATGGCCTACGCCATCGCGCGCTCGCCGCCGACGATGCGCAACGTGTTCCTGATGCTGGTGATCCTGCCGTTCTGGACTTCGTTCCTGCTGCGCGTCTATGCGTGGATAGGCCTCCTCAAGAACGATGGCGTGATCAACAACGTGCTGATGGCGATCGGCATCATCAACGAGCCGCTGACCATGATGAACACCAGTTTCGCGGTGTACATCGGCATCGTCTATTCGTACCTGCCCTTCATGATCCTGCCCCTGTACTCGAACCTCGAGAAACACGACCTGACGCTGCTCGAAGCCGCTTCAGACCTCGGTGCCGGACCCATCAAGGCATTCCTGCGCGTCACGCTGCCGCTGTCCCTGCCGGGGGTCATCGCCGGCTCGCTCTTGGTGTTCATCCCCGCGGTCGGTGAATACGTGATTCCCTCATTGTTAGGACGCTCCGACCAGCTGATGATCGCGCGCCTGCTCTCCGACGAATTCTTCCTGAACCGCGACTGGCCCAAGGCCAGCGCCGTGGCCATCGCGATGTTGCTGCTCCTGGTCGTGCCCATCATGGTTTTCCAGCATTTCCAGAACAAGGAACTGGAGGCCCAAAAGCGATGAAGACCCAGGGCCTGTT
>DASSRK010000195.1:0-21756 GCA_035701825.1 Steroidobacteraceae bacterium | reverse complement strand
CCGGAGCATGCATTCCGGCATAACTCGTGACGCGCTGGATTTCTGATGGGGAGGCGGGCGGAGTTATGCCGGAATGCATGCTCCGGCACCGTCTTACCGGCTACTTCTTCGGGTGATACCGGTACAGCACGACGTATTCGCCGCCGTCGAGTTGCACGCACCAGCCGTTGTCGGCCTTGTCGCGGTACAGGTTCTCGGCGACCCAGCCGATGACGGGCGTGCTCTTGAGCTGCGGCGTGAGCAGGTTGGCGCGCAGCGCATCGGTATTGCTCGGCCACTGCACCGGCTGCAGTCCGAGCTTGAGCGGTGACAGCTCGTTGTTCACGGGGCCGACGCGCTTGCCTTCCGCCTTGTGCGCCTTCTCGGCGAGCGCGCGATTCATGACGTGGGGGATTTCCAGCGGCGCGGCGGTCGTCACCGGCCGCGCGTTCGGTCCGTCGCCGGCGCGCGCGATGGGAGTCAGCGCCAACACGGCCAGCGCCGCAGCAACCGCTCGTTCGACACAGCCCATGGGGACCATCCAACGACCTCGTGCCTGCACGACGCGATCAGGTTAGGAGCCGCCGCGCCGCACTCGCAATAGGAAAAAACGCGATCCGGTACAAATCGTGTGATCGAAGCCCGAATCGCGGGTTCCGTCGGAAATATTGTCCACTGGATAATCATCCCGCGGTCATAATGCGCCACGAAGTCGCCCGCACCGCGCCAAGAAAACTTGCCGTTCGACACGTCCAATAGCAGGGTGCGTACCGCACGACACGAGGTGTGAGATGGCGCGAGTCCCGCGGGTCGAGTCTCCCTGTCCCATCGCCGGCAAGCAGCTGCCCGCCGGCGCGACCGAGCACTGCACGCGGTGCGATCGCACGGTGCACAACCTCGACCGCATGTCCGAACGCGAACGGCACGAATTCATGGGCGCCTGCAGCGGCCAGGTCTGCGTGGCCTACACGGTGAGGATCCCGCTCGCTTCGATCCGCAAGCGCCACGGCGGCGGGCTTGCCATGGCGACGCTCGCGGCCGCGGCGATCGTCTCGCTGCCTGCCGCCACGCAAACGCCCGAGACCCAGACCGTCGAACCACCGACCGGCGCCATGTCGCCGCTGCCCGGCGCCGCGCCGCGGCTGCCGAACTGCGACGATCTCTACGGGGAACTCATCGTAGTGGGTGGCGTGGCCCAGGGCGACCAGGCCGAGTGGGCCGACGACGGCAAGGACGCGCCGCCCGACCTGCCCAGCATGGAAGACGACGGCCGGTAGTTAGTTGACCGAGGCGCCCGGCGAGGCGGCCGGCTGCTTGCGCGGCACCACGCGCGCCGCCGCGTCGAGCGTCATCTCCTGCGACCGGCGGATGGCGGCGTAGTGAGTCAGCGGGTTGCCGTCGTAGCTCACGTTGAAGGCGAGGTGCGTGCTGTCGAAGCTGCCGATGGCCGCGTCGAAGCTCTCCCAGCCCGTGCCCGTCCAGGCCTGCACCCACGCGTGCGGCACGAACACGTGCCGGTGACCCTCGAAGTGGCGCGCGTACACGCGCCCGATGGCGATGCGCGTCGGCACGCCGGCCGCGCGGCCCAGCGCCGCCAGCAGCACGGCGTACTCCGTGCAGTCGCCGCGCCGCGTGCGCAACGCCTCCGCCGCGGTGCCGTAGCCCAGCATGTCGAACTCGGTGCCCATGTAGCCGCGCACGTACGTGGTGAGCTTGCGCATCTTCGTGGCGGCATCGTCGCGCGCACCGACCTGGTTGCGCGCGCGCAGCGCGATCTTCGGATCGGTGGACTCCAGCCACGGCGTCGCCGCGAGCGCGCGCTGTCGATCCTCGGCCGATAGTTCGACGGCATCGGGCGCGCAGTCCGCGCACACCTGCAGCCAGGTGTACCCGCCCTCGCTCCAGGTGCGCTGGCCCGCGCCCACGGGAAGCGGCTCGGCGTCGCCATGATTCGCGAAGCGGTAACGGATCTTGTCGCGCATCTCCCGCGACGGGATGCGGTACGGCGAAGGCTGCAGCAGCGTCGCGATGTGGTCGAAGGGTTCGTCGTCCGCGAGCGCGGCCAGTTCGCTGGCCTCGGCAAACTGCAGTTCGAAGGACCCCAGCAGCAAGGTTTCGCGCACGAGGTTGCCGGCCGCGTCGGTTTGCAGCCACGAACCGGAGGTGCCATTCGCCGACCGCACGCGGCGCTCGACATTCCCCTCGGGATGGCCGGCGAGGCTCACGAGCTCGACCTCCACCACTGACAGTTTCACCGGGTCCCACGCGCGGTAGCGAAACGGCTCGCGCGGCGCCCCTTGCCCGACGCTCGCGAGCCATGCGCGCGCGGCTTCATCGGACTTGAGGTCTTGCGCGGCCCCGACGAAAAGCTGCGAGGTCTGCGCGTTGCCGAGCCCGTGGGTGACCTCGAGGTCCTGGCCCGTCACCACCGCTTCCACGCGCGAATGCCCTTCGCGCGTGTCGACCTCGCGGATCATCCGGCGCAACGTGCCGTCCGGCGCGCTGTGCGTTTCGAACAGCATGCGATAGCGGGCGCGGCGCCCGGCCTTGCCGAGCACGAACTCGACGCGCTCGGTCTCGACGATGCCGCCTTCCGAGGCGCTACGCGCCACGCGCGCGTGGCCGATCTTGGTGTCGTTGGCCGTGACCACCTGCCAGCGCTCGGCGCCGACTGGCTCGTTCGCCGCGGCGGACATGCAGAGCGCCGCGCCGACGATCCACCCGGTGATTCGCGCATGCACGAACGACGTCCCTCCCATACACTGCGCCGGACTCTATGCGAACCACTGCATGAACGTCGACCAGGCCCTCAACGATTTCCTGGCGCCCGTGGCCGACTGGTTCGGCAAGGTGATCTTCTACGCGGTGCCGGTGGCCGGCGCCGAGCTGCCGCTGATCATGGTGTGGCTCATCACCGGCGGCATCGTCTGCACGCTGGCGTTCCGCTTCGTGAACCTGCGCGGCTTTGGCCACTCGATGCGCGTGATCCGCGGCGACTACTCGCGCGCCGATCATCCCGGCGAGGCGTCGCCGTTCCAGGCCCTGTCCACCGCGGTGTCGGGCACGGTGGGGCTCGGCTCCATCGGCGGCGTCGCGGTGGCGGTGAGCCTCGGCGGCCCGGGCGCCGCGTTCTGGATGATGCTCGCGGGCTTCCTCGGCATGAGCACCAAGTTCGCCGAGGTGACGCTGGCCGTGAAATACCGCCTGGTGCGGCCCGACGGCACGGTGTCGGGCGGCGCCATGTATTACGTGCCCGTGGCCCTGCAGCGCGTCGGGCTGCCGCGCCTCGGCAAGTTCCTCGCCGCCTTCTTCTGCGTGGCCGCGGTCGGCGGCTCGCTCACCATCTTCCAGGTGCAGCAGTCATACACCCAGTTGCACGCGGTCACGGGCTTCGACCAGGCCTGGCTGTACGGCCTCATCGTCGCGGTGTGGATCGGCATCGTGCTGTTCGGCGGCGTGAAGCGCATCGTCAAGTGGACCGACAAGCTGTCGCCGTTCATGTGCCTGCTGTACGTGGCCGCCTGCCTGGTGGTGCTCGGGGCTAACTACGCCAACCTGCCGGGCGCGCTGGCGACCATCTTCCGCGAGGCGTTCGTGCCCGGCGCGGTCGCCGGCGGCGTGGTCGGCGCGCTGATCCAGGGGTTCCGCCGCGCCTCGTTCGCCAACGAGGCCGGCATCGGCTCCGCGCCCATGGCGCACGCCACGGTGCGCACGCGCGAGCCCATGTCGCAGGGCTTCGCGGCGCTCATGGAACCGTTCCTCGACACCATCGTCATCTGCCTGCTGACCGCGCTGGTGGTGGTGGTGAGCGGCGTGTACCTGCACAGCCCCAACAAGGGCATCGCGCTCACGTCGGATGCCTTCGCGACCGTGGTGCCGTGGTTCCCGGCCGTGCTGGCGGTGGTCGCCATGCTGTTCGCGCTGTCGACGGTGCTGTCGTGGGGCTACTACGGCGAGCAGGCGTGGACGTGGCTGTTCGGCGGTGCGCAGCCGAGCCGCGTGGCGTACCGGCTGTTCCTGTGCTCGGTGCTGTTCGTGGCGCCGACGCTCAGCATCGAGCAGGTGGTCAACATCGTCGATTCGCTGAACTTTTCCATGGCGATACCGAACCTGGTCGCCGTCTATCTACTGATCCCGGAGCTCCGCGCCGATCTGGCGGACTACTGGCAGCGCGTGGTGTCGAAAGGGGAGGGTCGAGGGGCATGAACGAGAAGCCGGCGTATCGGAACTACCTGCTGGTCCTGCTGGCGCTGTATGCCGCGTGGTGGGTGGCCATGGCCATCGAGCCGCTCGACCGCTCCGACTGGCTGATGGAGAACCTTCTGGTGTTCGCGGGGCTGGGCGTGCTGCTCGGCACCTACAAGGCGTTTCCGCTGTCGCGCGTGTCGTACACCTGCATCTTCGTCTTCCTGGTGCTGCACACGCTTGGCTCGCACTACACCTATGCCAAGGTGCCCTACCAGGAATGGTTGCCGTTCCTCGCCGGCGGGCGCAACCAGTACGACCGGGTGGTGCATTTCTCGTACGGCCTGCTGATGGCGTACCCGATCCGCGAGATGTTCCTGCGCATCGGCGGCATGCGCGGCTTCTGGGGCTACTTCCTGCCGCTCGACCTCACCATGTCGACCTCGATGCTGTACGAGCTGATCGAGTGGGTCGCGGCGCTGGTGGTCGGCGGCGATCTCGGCCAGGCCTACCTCGGCACGCAGGGCGACGTGTGGGACGCGCACAAGGACATGGCGCTGGCCTCGCTCGGCGCGCTGGTCTCGATGTGCGTGACCGCCCTGATCAACTCGCGCCTGCAACGCGACTTCGCGAACGAGTGGGCCGAGAGCATCCGCGTGAAACGCAGGCAGCCGCTGGGGGAGTAGACGGTGCCGGAGAGTAGACGGTGCCGGAGCATGCATTCCGGCATAACTCGCGAGGTCACGGCAGCGGCTGCGTTCTCTCGAGTTATGCCGGAATGCATGCTCCGGCACCGTCTTCGGCACCGTTATCTCCGCGTCAGTGCCTTCAGCCGCGCCTGTGACAGCGCGTACACGCTGCTCGGCTGGATCACGCCCTTGGTGGGCTTCTGCACCTGGGCGTAGTAGTCGCGCGCGGACTCGGCGTCGCCGTACGCCTCGGCCACCAGGCCGAATCCATACCACGCCTGGTCGTCGGGCTTGTCGATGCCGGTCTGCTCCATGCCCTTCAGCAGCAGGTCGCGCGCCTCGCGCGGCTTGCCGCTGGCGGCGTACACGCAGGCGAGGGTGTGATTGATCGCGACGCTGCGGCCCTGGCTCTCGTCGTAGGCGAGGCGCGCGGCCTCGACCGCCTGTTCGGACACCGGCTGCGCCAGCAGCGAGGTCCAGGCGTACTGGTTGTAGTCGGAGGCGGTGGCGCGCCCGCTGTCGATGAGCGGCTGCATGATCACCGGGATCTCGCCGTAGCGCCCGCGCGCCTCGGCGCTGTGCACCCACATCTCGCGCGCCACGGAGTCGTCCGGCAGTCGCGCCAGGCGCTCGCGTGACGCGGCTTCGACCGAGTCCCACTGCTGCAGCTGGATCGCCGACCATTGCTGGTAGCGGAATGCCAGCGCCGAAGTCGGCACGGCCTTCACCAGCCGGCCCGCGACCGCCTGCAATTCGGCCCACTGGTTCAGCTCGAGGTGCGCCTTGGCCAGCGCGAGGTCCAGGCTCAACCGATCGGAAGACTCGGTCGCCCCGGCCCGTGCCGCCAGCAACAGCGGCAGCGCACGTTCACCCATCGCGCAATCGGCCAGCAACAACGCAGTGGCGAGCCGCGCACGCGCCAGGTCGGCCTCGACGCCCACGGTCCAGGCGCGCGCGAACGCCGGGCCCTCGAGCGGATCCTCGGTGTTCGCGCCGCGCAGCTCGAGCCGCGCCCAATCCAGCCAGCGCCGCGCACCGGCATAGTCCTGTGCGTCGATGCGCTCCAGCGCCATGACGGCCAGCGGCCCGACCATCGGCGCGACGGTGAGGATGCGGTACTCCCCGTCCTCCTTCACCACGTAGAAGGTCTGCGTGTCGCCCGCGGCCCGGAGTTGCACACGATAGCCACTGGCGTCGTCGCCCTCGACATTCACGCGCACGTTGCTGAACAGCAGGTCCGCGCCGACTTCCGGCGGCAGGTCCTGGCGCGTGAGCCCGGCGACGATGGCGCGTTGCGCGCGCTCGACGTCGATGAACTCGGCGAGGTCGGCGCTGCGCCGGCTCAAGAGCGACTTGTAGGCGCCGGCATCGCGCGAATACATCTCGGCGAACGAGCGCAGCACCACGCCGCGCGCGTCCTTGGGCGCGATCTGCAGCGCGTCCGCGCGCGAGGTCTTGCGCAACAGCGCGATGCGCTGCGTCTGCGCCGCGGTGGTCGTCTGCCCGCGGGTGCTGGCATCGATGAGCTCGGCGGCGGCTGCGTACTCGCGCAGCCGCGTGAGGATGTTGCCGGCACTGGCCAGGGCCGAGCGGCGATCGCTCTCGCTACCCGCGAGCGAGCGCGAGGCCTCGATGGCCGCGGCACCGCCATGCTCCGCCGCGAGCGTGCTCAACAGCAGCGCGCGCTGCGTGAGGCTCGGCTTGGCCTCGCGCAGCGCCTCGCGCAGCTCGTCGAAGCGGTGCGCGTACAGCAGCGCGTAGTACAGGTTGTTGGCGTAGTCGTCCTTGCGCGCCTCGTCCTCGCTGAGCAGCTTGCGGCGCTGCTGGTAGACGGCGATGGCCTCGTCGACATCCGAGTCCTGCGAATAGCGCACGCCGCGCGCGTCGTGCTCGAGCAGCACCGCCATGTCGGCGGCGATGTCGGTGTCCGTGGGCGCGAGCTCGCGCGCCTTCCGGTACGCCGCGAGTGCGCCGGCGCGGTCGAAGCCTTCGCCGAAGCGGCGGCCGACGGCATCGTGCTGCAGCGTCCAGCCGTAGGTTTTCCACGCCAGCGGCGATTTCGGCTCGAGCCGCGTGGCGGCCAGCGCCTCGCGCTGCGCACGGGTCCCGAGCCCGGCCTCGAGCAGCGCCGAGGCGCTGCGCAGCCGGTGCACGGCCTTGCGCGGATATTTCCCGACCAGCTTCTCGTTGGCCTGCAGCGCGCCCTTGAAGTCGCCGTCCGCGCGCAGCGCGACGCCGACCTGGTCGAAGGCGATGAGCTGCGTCTCGGCGCGATTGAGCTCGCGCAGCGCGGCCACCAGCGCGTCGGCCTCCGCGACGGTGTAGCGGCCCTTCATGGTGTCGAAGCGCCAGTTGGCGTGCACCGTGCCATCGGCGGTGACGTTGAACTCGGACACCAGGCGTGCCGGCCCGAGCTGGAGAACTCCATTCGCGGGCAGCGCGCGCGGCTGGAAGCCCGGCGGCGGCTGGATGTGGTAGCGCCACTCGGTGACGAACGGCTCGAACACCACGTCGGCCTTGCGATCATCATCCGCGGCTTCGTCGGCCGTCCCCTCCACGCGCGAATCGAAATACTCCGGCAGCCGCGCGGTGATGTTGGCCAGGTTGATGCCCACGGCCGCGGTCTCGAGGTCCGTGTAGCCCACCGGCGCGTCCTTCATCTCGATGCTCATGGAATAGGGCTTCGAGAAGTCGTTGCTCGCGGTGTGCTCGTAGTTCAGCAGTTCCTTGGCCCGGTACGCGTCGCGCATGTAGGCCTTGAGCTGCGTGATGCGTTCCTTGCTGTCGGCGCCGGCGTACCAGGTGCGGTACTCGCTCTCGACCGTGCCGAAGGTCTCGGTGGTCTCGACGATGCGCGCCGGGCCGTACTCGGACAGGAAGAAGTCGCGCGTCTCGACCTGGCGGTTGTCGGCCGAGCGCAGCGTCGGGGTCTGCACGAGATCGGTGGTGCCCGCGCGGATCACCAGCGCGTGCCGGCCGGCATCCTGCGCCGGCAGCGTGCCCACGCGCGTGTATTCGGCGGTTGCGTCGATCCACAGGTCGCCGCCGTTCACGCCGAGGCCCGGCACGAACACGATGGCATGGTCGAACATGCCCATGCCGGGTAGTTCGGGCGCGACGTCCTGCTCGTCGCCGGCGGAGAGCAGCGCGAGGTAGGCGTCGATGCCGGAGGCGCGCAGCGCGGCCACCAGCAGCGTGGACTTGTCCTTGCAGTCGCCGAAGCGGCGCCGCAGGGTTTCGGAGGGATACTCGGGGACCAGGCGCGCGGTGCCGAATTCCACGCCGGTGTAGCGCACCTCCTTGTGCAGGCGCTCGACGATCCTCGAGATCTGCTCGAGCTTCGACCCCGGCTTGCCGAGGCCGGCGATCAGCGGCCGCGCGTCGTCGTTGCGGATGCGGGACTCCGTCATGTCCCGGTAGTCAGCCGCGACGGCCTGCCAGGACGCGCCGGTCGAGAACTCGACGCTCGGCCAGCCGGGCGTGTCGGCAGGCAGGTTGGTGTCCATGGCGCGCATCTCGTCGATCGCGCCCTGCTCCAGCACCCAGCGGACGCGGCCGTTACCGCGCGTCTCATTCACCTGCGCGTTTGGCAGCAGGCGGGTGGCGTGGCGCAGCGTCAGCGACTCGGGCGCATCGATGATGACGCGCGTGCGCAGCACCGGCACCGGCCGGCCGATGTACTCGCGGTAGGCCGAGCCGGCGGCGAAGAACGGCTTCTCGTCGCGCATCGTGATCTCTTCTTCGACCACCGCGCCGACCGCGATCGCCGGCAGCGGGCCTTCGAGCACGTGGTCGTCGTCGTACACCTGGTTGGCGCCGTCGCGCGTGCCGGAGTCGGTCAGCAGGTTCTGGTCGATGGCATGCTCGCGGCCATCGGGGGTGACGACGCGCGCGCGAATGGTCGGGCGCGCCTGGTGCCAGGGCTGCCAGCGCGCGCTGCTCGCCGCCCAGCGCTCGACGCCCTCCGGCGTGTCGACGCGGTACACCAGGCGCGAGGTGCGCGTGACGCGGTGCTGCTCGTCGAAGGTGAAAGTGCGTTCGTCGAGCAGGACCACGACCGAAGTCGGACGCTCGCGGGTGACCGCCGCGGCGGCCTGCTGCAGCTCGCGCGCCGGCACCGCGAACGCGGCGGAATCCCACGCGTCGGCGGCCTGCGCACCGTGCAGGCACAGGGCTGAAACCAGCAGGAAGGTCGAGCGGCGGAGAAAGCGCATGCGGGCCCCGGGGATAGCGGCGTGACATAAGCGTAGCCGGGGGTGCGCCGCCCAAAGTTCGACTGGGTCACGGCTTTTTGTAGGCCGCACTTGCCGCGGTGATAGTCTCGCGCCCCATGAGCCAGGAACAGCGCATGAACGATCCCGGGTTGTCTCAGCTGCGCGACTTGTTGCGGGAATTTGCTGCAGAGCGCGACTGGGATCAGTTCCACAGCCCCAAGAACCTTGCCTCGGCGCTGGCCGTCGAGGCCGCCGAGCTGCTCGAGCGCTTCCAGTGGCTGACCGAGGACCAGAGCCGCCGCCTGCCGCCCGCCGAGCTCGCCAAGGTGCGCGAGGAAATGGCCGACGTGCTGAACTACCTCGTGCGCCTGGCCGACAAACTCGACGTCAACCTCATCGAAGCCGCGCGCGACAAGATCAACCTCAACGCGCAGAAGTACCCCATCGAAAAATCCCGCGGCTCCGCCCGCAAGTACTCCGAGATGTAAGACGTGCCGAAGACGGTGCCGGAGCATGCATTCCGGCATAACTTTCAGAATAGGATGCCGCGACAGAAACCGGCATCGTTCAAGAACCACGAGGGAGCTCCATGACGATCGCCCGAAGGAGCCGTCACGCGAAGACACTTGGCGCGCTGCTGTGCCTGGCCTGGCTGCCGGCAATGGCCGATATCCCCACGATCGTGATGACACACGGAAACGACCGACACGAATCCACCATCGGAACCAGCTGTTGGAAAGATCCGGACGACGCCCACGACATGTGCGACGATCACTTCGGCGTCGTCACGTCGAGCACCCCGATCGCGATCCGGCGCAACGACACGGTCACGTTCGAAATCCCACTGCGCGACCACCTCGAAGAAATGCTGTTCTCGATCACCCGAGTCACCCGCAAGGACATCCGGCAGGACGACGTCGACAAGGAGTTTCCGCAGTTCATCACCTGGAAAAAAGAAACCCGCCCGCGCAAGATGACCAGGTCACAACTCCAGTCGATCGTGATCAACCAGCCTCCCGGGGACTACATCCTGGAGTTGTACGGCTGGTGGAAGGATTACGGCGACGCCTCGCACGGCTTCTACCTGCGCGTCACCAACTGAACCATGACTAACTACGTACTCGTCGATTTCGAAAACGTGCAGCCGGACCTCTCGCAGCTCGCCGGCACGCCATTCAAGGTGAAGGTGTTCTTCGGCGCCAAGCAGCAGGAAGGACGCGTGCCATTCAAGCTGCTCGACGCCATGCTGGCGCTCGGCGGCAACGTCGAGCCCGTCAAAGTCATGCGCAGCGGCAGCAACGCCGTCGACATGCACATCGCGTACTTCATCGGCCGCCTCATCGAGAAGGAGCCGCACGCCGTCATCCACATCATCTCGGGCGACACCGACTTCGACCCGCTGGCCGAATACCTGCAGGCCAACGGCGTGAACTGCCGGCGCACCAAGACGATTGCCGATCTGACGCGCCACGCATCGCCGGCCGCGCCGAAGAAGCGCGGCGCCGCGTCCGCGCCGAAAGGTTCCGCAGGGTCGGCCCGGCAGGCAGCGGCGCCCAGGTCCAAGGCCACGCCGCCCGCGCGCAAGCACAACGAAAAGCTCGCGCCCGTCATCAAGCAGCTGCATTCCCTCTCCGGCAAGCCCGGCACGCGCAAGAAGCTGGCGCAGACCATCGCCAACTACTTTCGCCAGCACGGCGGCGCGCTGCCCGACAGCGCCATCGAGCAGCTCATCGACGAGCTCATCCAGCTGAAATACGTGACCCAGAGCGGAACCCGGGTGAGCTATCACTTGTCGTAGCTGATCGCGCCGCAGCGCGCGAATTCGCTACCACCCGTACACCGTGTCAGACAGTTCCGAAACTAGGTCCTGAGCCTCATTGACGTGGCGGCCGCCCGCTAGAATCCTCCGCCCTAACAAACTACCCAGGGAGTCGACCGTGCCTGCCACCTTTCGCAGTTTCCTCATCCTTGCCGCCGTGCTGGCCGCGCCCGCGGCGCAGGCGCAATGGACCGGCAAGGCCGAGCTCGGCCTGCTGTTCACCGACGGCAACTCCGAGTCCAAGTCCGCCAACGGCAAGCTCGACCTGACGCACGAGGGCCAGACCTGGAAGCAGAACATCTTCGCCTCCGCGCTGTACGGCGAGGCCGAGTTCGCCACCGCCGAGCGCTACGAGCTGCGCTACCAGGTCGACCGCAAGCTCACCGATCGCCTGAGCTGGTTCGTCGCGGCGCGCGGCGAAGAGGACAAGTTCAGCGGTTTCGCCTACCAGGCGACGCTGTCGACCGGCGTCACGTACCAGTTCATCGACAGCACGGTCACGAAGTGGGACGGCTCGGTCGGCGTCGGTTATCGGCGTTTGCAGCCGCAGATCCTGATCGAGACTCCGGCCGGCGAGGTGCTGGACCGCATCAAGGGCGAAGAAGACAGCGAGCCGGTCGCGACCCTGGGCTCGAACTTCGAACACTCGTTCACCGAGTCCACCAAAATCACCAACAAGTTCCTCGCAGAGTCCGGCTCGGACAACACCTCGATCGCGGACGACCTGGCGCTGCAGGTCAGCATGAGCGAGAAGCTGGCGCTGGCCGTGGGACTCGGCGTGCGCTACAACACCGATCCGCCGCCGCTGGCGGAGACCACGGATACGCAGCTCACCGTGAACCTGGTGTACAACATCAAGTGATGCCGAGACTCAAGTCGGGTTTGTCAGGCGCGGCACTG
Organism: Steroidobacteraceae bacterium; assembly: GCA_035701825.1. Taxonomy (GTDB): domain Bacteria; phylum Pseudomonadota; class Gammaproteobacteria; order Steroidobacterales; family Steroidobacteraceae; genus CADEED01. The sequence goes on along the minus strand of DASSRK010000195.1, from coordinate 9,970 downwards.
GGCGCGGCGCTGGGCGCGATAGTGGGCGCGGTCATGGCCGTGCCCGCCTGGCCACAGGTGACCGGCAGCACCGCGTCGATCCGCGTGGGCAGCGGTCCGCACAAGGGCGAGTACGCATTCGCGCCCACCGAGACCTGCGTCATCGCCGCGTTCGGCGATCGGCCGAGCGGGCTGTCCGTGGTGCTGCATTCGACCGAAGCGGTGTTGTCCGTCGACGTGCCCGACGTGGAGAAGCGCGCCAGCGAGATCCAGGTGGTGCTGGTGATTTCCGAGCGCCAGGCCGGCAAGGTCACATCGAGCGTGACCTACGAAGTAGACACGCGTCCCGACAGCGCGCTCGAGCCGTTCCAGAAGGCCGAGCGCGCGAAGAAGGGCATGACCGGCAAGATGACCACCACGCTCATGCAACAGGGCGACAGCGCGCTGGTGAGCTTCACCGGCCAGACCGCGAGCGGCGTGAAGCTCGACGGCAGCGTGACCTGCAAGAAGATGTAAATGGGGTCAGACCCCATTTCCTAGCAAACGGTGCCAGACCTCGTTTGCCCGGGACACATATATAAGTAGCGCCAGCAGGGGGGCCGCAGCGCGAATTTCCCCCGGCAGTCAGCGCCCTCTCACGGCCACCCGGACAACGCCGATGGAGCGTGGGCCAACCCGCCGCTTCTGAAACCCGCCGTGGGAGCGCAAAACGACTGGTATCACCCTGGCGTCGAGGCGCTCCCATGAAACTCCCTTCTTTCGCGTCGGCGATGGCCGTGGCGCTGCTGGCGGGCTGTACGCAGAGTGAAGTCGCGGACGGCGTGACGGACGCGCATTCCGCGCCCTCCAGCGCGGCCAGCACGCGGCCCGCCACGACGGGCGTGCGCGGCCTGCCCGACTTCAGCGCGCTGGTCGAGAAGGCCGGCGACGCCGTCGTCAACGTGCGCGTCGTCGGCAGCGCCAAGCAGAGTCCCGACGACGAAGCGTTGCTCGAGTTCTTCCATCGCTTCGGCGTCCCGGTGCCGCATGGCGGCGGCGAGGGCGACGCGGGCATCATGCGCGGCACCGGCTCCGGCTTCATCGTGAGCCCCGACGGCTACATCCTCACCAACGCGCACGTGGTCTCGCAGGCCGACGAGGTCACCGTCAAGCTCACCGACCGGCGCGAATTCCCCGCCAAGGTGGTCGGCAGCGACCCCCGCACCGACGTCGCGGTCATCAAGATCGACGCGAAAGACTTGCCGGTAGTCAGCATCGGCGACGACCGCAACCTCAAGACCGGGGAATGGGTGCTGGCCATCGGCGCGCCGTTCGGCCTCGAGAACACCGCCACCGCCGGCATCGTCAGCGGCACCTCGCGCGCCATCGGCGGCGACAGCATCGTCCCGTTCATCCAGACGGACGTCGCCGTGAATCCGGGCAACTCCGGCGGCCCGCTGTTCAACCTCAAGGGCGAGGTCGTTGGCATCAATTCCATGATCTTCAGCGAGAGCGGCGGCTACATGGGCATCTCGTTCGCGATCCCGATCGACGTCGCCATGGACGTGCGCGAGCAGCTGGTGAAGACCGGGCACGTGACGCGCGGGCGCATCGGCGTCGTCGTACAGGACGTCGACGCCGCGCTCGCGAGCTCGTTCCACCTGGATCGGCCGCGCGGCGCGCTGGTCAGCGGCGTGGAAGATGACGGCCCGGCCGACAAGGCAGGCGTGAAGACCGGCGACGTGATCCTCGAGGTCGGCGACACGCCCATCGAGCAGAGCACCGACCTGCCGGGGCTCATCGCGCACATCAAGCCCGGCACCGCCACGAAGCTCACCGTGTGGCGCGACGGCAAGGAGCGCGAGCTCACGGTGCGCGCCGAGAAGCTCCAGGACGCCGAACAGGCCAGTGCCGATGCCAAGCCGGCCAACAAGGAAGTCGAAGGCAAGCTCGGGCTCGTGGTGCGTCCGCTGACGCCGGAGGAGAAGCAGAGTGTCGACACCCAGGGCAACGTGGTCGTCGCCGAAGTGCAGGGCTCCGCCGCGCGCGCCGGCCTGCAACCCGGCGACATCATCCTCGCCATCAACAACAGCGCGGTGAAATCCGTGCAGGATCTGCGCACGCTCGCGGGCAAACTGCACAGCGGCGAGGCGGCGGCGCTGCTGGTCGAGCGGCAGGGCAACCAGCTCTTCGTGCCCGTGCGCGCGAGCTGATGGGAACATTCCTCGTTTCCTGCCAGACGGGATAGTCCTCGCCACGGGGCTGGCGCGCGGAAACCCATAAGACCAACAGGCCTTGTCCCGCGCGACCGGCAGCGCTACCTTCCCCGGCCAATAACAACACCGGGAGCTCCCATGCCCATTGCCAAGCGCGCAGTCGCAGAGTTGTTAGGCACCTTCTGGCTGGTCTTCGGCGGCTGCGGCGCCGCCGTGCTGGCCGCCAAGTTCCCCGAGGTCGGCATCGGACTGGTGGGCGTCGCTCTCGCCTTCGGCCTGACCGTCGTCACCATGGCTTACGCGGTGGGTTACATCACCGGTGGTCACTTCAATCCCGCGATCACCATCGGGCTGTTCGTCGGCGGGCGCTGCAAGGCGGCGGACGTCATCCCGTACATCGTCGCGCAGCTCATCGGAGCGGTGCTGGCCGCCTGGTTGTTAGCCACCATCGCGGCCGGCAACGGCACCGACGCCATTGCCAGCGGCCTCGCGGCCAACGGTTTCGGCGAACACTCTCCCGGGCACTACTCGCAGGGCACGGCGTTCATCACCGAAGTGCTGATGACGTTCTTCTTCCTGCTGGTGATCTTCGGCACCACCAGCGAGGGCGCGCCGGTGGGCTTCGCGCCGCTGGCCATCGGCCTCACGCTCACGCTGATCCACCTGGTCAGCATCCCGGTCACCAACACCTCGGTGAACCCGGCGCGCAGCACCGGTCCCGCGCTGCTGGTCGGCGGCTGGGCGATCCAGCAGCTGTGGCTGTTCTGGGTGGCGCCGATCCTCGGCGCCGTGCTCGCGGGCGGCCTGTGGAAATGGCTCGGCAGGAAGTAGCTGGCTGAAATATAGCTAGGGACTACTCGCGCCGGTGGCCTTCCCACCGGCGCCTTTCGATCTCGTCGAGACTCAGGCGTCGCTTGCGCTGCCGCCACTGCTTGAATTGCCCGCGCAGCATCCAGCCCACCAGCGCCAGCATGCCGGCGATGAGACCGCCCTTCTTGAGCCACTCGCCGGCGCCGGAATCCGCCGCCGTGCGGCGCAACGGCGAATCCGCGGCGGGCGCGTTGCTCGCGCGCCGCCCACCCGACGCCACGCAGGCCTCCATCGTCTCGAACGGCTCGAAGTCGCGCGTCTGCTCGTACGAGCCCATGCCGCGCTCGTGGCAGATGCCGGACCGTGACTTCTTGACGGGCGGTATAGAGGCGTCCTGCGCCGAGGCACAAGTGGCCAGAATCAGGAGCGCTACGATGTGACAATGACGCACCGGCGCAGAATAGCTGCAATTCCAATCCTTCACCGGAGCAGATCGTGAGCACGCGTCCATTGCCCCCTGGGCTGCACCTGGTCCTGGGCGACAGCGCAGGCGACGTATTCAATCGCGCATTCGAGGCACAGGGTCGGCTGCGGGTGTACGAGGACGTCTTGTGCGTTGGCCCGACCGCGGCCTGCAACAACCTCGCAGCCTGGAAAGCCATGCGCGACGAATTCTGGGACGGGATCGTGCCTGGCGGAATCGCCAGCCACGTCTCGTCGCCGCTCAACCTCATCGACGACCTCGAATGCCTGCGCGCGGCCGGACAGGTCACCTGCTGGGCAGCGACCAGCGTCAGCGAGCAGCTGTACGTCGCTCACGTGATCGAGCTCATGACACTCGCCGACGCGGACCTGGCGCGGCTGTCGCTGGTGCAATTCGAGGCCATCCCCGGCCGGCCACGCGCGCAGATACTCGGAACAGGCGAGCTCGACGAGCGCCAGATGAGGGAGCACCCGCGACCCCGCGCGCTCACCCGCGATGAGCTCTCTGACTACCGCGCCGCCTGGATCGCAATGACATCTCCCGACCCCACGTTGCTCGAGCGCTTTCCTGCCACCCACCACAACGCGAACCCGTGGCTCAGGCGAGCCATGCAACTGATGCGACGCCGCTTCCCGGAGAAAAAATCCGGACTGCCCTATTGGGACCGCGTCCTCCTGCAACTGGTGCGCGAGCACGGGCCGAATGCTGCGCGCATCGTCGGCCACGCCTTGACTCGCGAATGGGAAGACGCGGACCTGACCGGCGACTGGTATCTCTTCGGCAGACTGCGACGCATGAGCGACCCACGCCTCCCCAGCCGATTGCTCGACCTCACGGGCGACCGTGACGACATGCGCTCATGCGAAGCGCGACTTACGCCATTTGGTGACGACGTCCTCGAGGGGCGCGCATCCAGCTTTCCGACCAACCCGATCGAGGATTGGGCCGCCGGAGTGGAGCTTTCATCGAGCAGAGGCCAGCTCTGGTTCGACGACGACGGCGCGCTGGTCCGTCACTGAGCCTCGCCAGCCGCTAACTCGACGCCGCCGTCTTCCCCGCGCACTTGCTGTTCCAGGCATTGGCGAACTCGGTGGTTCGGCCGCTGCTGCGCAGCACCTTGCCGCTGTCCACCACCGCCTGCGCGTGCACGTCCTGGCCCATGTTGCCGGCGGTGCTGTACTTGATGCAGGCGACGCCATCGTCGGTCACGTGCACCTTGTCCACCTTGAAGCCGGATTCGCCCTTGAGCGAGGACTTGAGCGCTTCGACCGCGGAGTCCGCGGCGGTGGAGCTCGTGCTCGGCTCGTCGGCGGCGAGTGCGCCCGCGGCGAACGCGAGCGCGAGGGGAGCTACGAATAACCCGATTGATTTGTGCATGTCCGGCACCTCTGGGTAGTTGCGGTTGCGGCGATGCCCAGGCTGGATTGTCCTGCCGCGGCGCGGCGCGGGCCGCTTAATCGCGCCGCGTCGTGGTGTCGGAGAAGTTCGCTCATCCGCTGCGCCGATTTACACGCGAACCGTCATCGCAATGATGGAGGCCGTTATTAAGCACTTTCCGGAGTTGACATGACCCGCCTGGAAAAATCGCTGAAGCGCGAACTAACCATCAAGAAGGAGCCGTACGTGCTGACCATCGACCCCGACGGCTTCAAGCTCACGAAGAAGGGCAAGCGCAAGGGCATCGAGATCGCGTGGCAGAGCCTGGTGAGCGGGGAGGAGGCGATGGCGGTGGCGCTGCGGGCGAGCGTAGCCAGCCTGTAGTGCGGCGCGGGAAAGGCTTGTGGCGGAGAGGGCGCTGCCGCGACATGCGGCCGGCCCGGTAGCTAGTGCGGATCGCCCCATGCGCCGAATGATGCTGTTGTCAGCCTGTTTGCTGGTGCTCGCGACCATGCGCAGCGCCGTGTCCGGGGAAGCCACTCCGGCGTGGGCCGACTTCTGGAAGTCGGTGAAGGTCGAGCCACCCCCGCCGACCGACTTCCTCGACGGCCCGGGTGACAGGACAGCTATGGGTGCGACCCGACCATCATGACCGCCAAGGGCAAGATCTGCGCCCGCGCCACGCTCTGACCGACGCCGCAAGCCATTGACCGCCAAGACATTGGCGTGTCTTGCCAGGGTCAAAATGCGCCGGTTGCCGACACCCGGCGCCGCCCTTACCATGCCCGCCTCCCGAAAAACGACCCCCAAGACAGAAGGACGATATAGATGAGTATTTCCGAGACGCAGGCGGCCAAGATCCGCAGCACGCCCGGCTTCATTGCCGCGCTGGACCAGAGCGGTGGCAGCACGCCCAAGGCGCTCAAGCTCTACGGCATCGAAGAGAACACCTACAGCGGCGAGCAGCAGATGATGGATCTCGTGCACAAGATGCGCACCCGCATCGTCACGAGCCCCGTGTTCAACGGCGACCGCGTCGTCGGCGCCATCCTGTTCGAAGCGACCATGGATCGCGACTTCGGCGGCCAGCCCGCGGCTGACTACCTGTGGAACACCAAGAAGGTGGTCCCGTTCCTCAAGATCGACAAAGGCCTCGCGGACGAAGCGAACGGCGTGCAGCTCATGAAGCCGATGCCGACTCTCGACGACCTGCTGAAGAAGGCGAAGTCGAAGGGCATCTTCGGCACCAAGGAGCGCTCGGTCATCAAGCAGAACAACGCCGAGGGCATCAAGGCGGTGGTGAAGCAGCAGTTCGAGATCGCGCGCCAGGTGCTGTCGCACGGCCTCGTGCCGATCGTGGAACCCGAGGTGGACATCAAGAACCCGGACAAGAAGGGTTCGGAAGCCGTGCTCAAGAAGGAAATCCTCGCCGAGCTCGACAAGCTGCCGGCCAACCAGCAGGTGATGCTCAAGCTCACGATTCCGGACGTCGACAACTTCTACGCGGAGTTGATCAAGCACCCGCGCGTGTTGAAGGTGGTTGCGCTTTCGGGCGGCTACAGCCGCGATGAAGCCAACAAGCGCCTGGCCCGCCAGAACGGCATGATCGCGAGCTTCTCGCGCGCGCTGTCGGAAGGCCTGACCGCGCAGCAGAGCGATGCGGAGTTCAACGGTGCGCTGGACAAGGCGATCCAGAGCATCTACGACGCGTCGAAGACCTGACCTTGGTCTACTGAGGTTGTTTCATGAAAGGCCCTGGCGGTGAAAATCGCCGGGGCTTTTCTTCGCTTGCAGAAACCGGTCACAAGTTGTGACCGGTTCACTGTAACTACTTGATGTCCGCCAGAAATCCAATTCCTGAGGATGGCTTACTGGCGGGGGACAACAGTTCGCGTATGGCGGCAAACAGGGCAGCGATATCTTGATCGTGCTTTCCTATTCGCCCCTCGAGTTCGAGCAGTCGCTGAGTCAGTTCCAGGCTCGCACGGGCGACGTTCCTTAGGCTGGCGAAAGCGCGGACCACGTGCACACTCATCGCGATTGCACTTGGGCTCGTGAGAATCATTGCAAGCATGATGGCTCCGTGCTCAGTAAAAGCGAACGGTGGAGATCTAAGGTCGCGGTGCTTGAATGTGTTGCTCTGGTTAGCCATACGCATCAGGCCCACAGTCTCCTTTGTCGATAAGCGGAATGCGAAATCCTCAGGAAAGCGCGATGCATTGCGTTTGACCGCTTGATTCAGGGCTTTCGTCGATACGCCGTACAAAGCGGCCAAGTCGGCATCCAGAAGAACTGTTCGATCGCGTGCGACGAATATTGCTCTCGATATTTCTCCTTCAAGCTTCAAAGCCGAATCGTTCATCGCGCGAGTCTGACTCGATCGCGATGCATCGTGAACTCCAAATATCTGGCTTATCCCAAGAGAATTGCGTCGCATAGGCTCATCCCTTGAGCGGAGGGCTCCGGTAACTTTTCACAGAATGCGCCTCCGGCCGCGCAGCGCGCTGCCGCGCGCGGCAGCGATGCGGTAAGAATCGCCACAACGCAGAAAGTCCCGGGGAAGGATTCCCATGGCGAAACTCGCAGAGCTTTACGTCGCGGCGCGCACGCGCAACGTCGAGGATGCCGACACCGACGACCTGCCGGTCCTCGTGGTCAAGCGCGGTCCTAACATCGTTTTCACCCGGCCGCTGTTTGGCGGTAGTTCGATGACCGGCCGCGGCCAGTCCGCCGTGTGGCGCTTCGACGTGCGCGAGGTGAACCTGGACTCGGCGGACCTGACCGTCGAGCTGCACGCGAGTGGCGATGACGCGTGGTCGCCGGAGCACGTGATCTGCTGGGGCATCAGCGGGCGGGTGCGCGACGAACGGGTGATTCCGCTGGCGGCGTTCATCGACCTCGCGACGCCCATCACCCCGCAGGACGCGGGCGTATGGATCAGCACCGACACCTCGGAAGGCGAACGCATCCTGTTCCTGCCGTCCGTGGGCCGTGGGCGCGATGGGACACGTGCGCGGCGCATCATCGTGATCGTCGCGACCGATCCTTACGGCAACATGTTTCCTTCGTCCGTGGGACCGCAGATCGATTTCGAGGAGACCGGGACGGACGGGCCACTCACGTTGCAGGGCGGCGGCGCCGGACGGTTGTTCCTCAATTACACCCTGCCGCGATCGCCGCAGGGCGATCTCGGGCACGGCGGGGCCGGCTTCTACATCGTGGACCTGGCGGCGCCCTTCAGCCGCAACGACTGCGAGGGCGGGGCGTTCACGCTGACCATCGAGTCGGACGACGCGTGGAAGCCTGACTACTTCGCGGTGTTCGGCGTCGACACCACGCTCTTCGGCCCGAACGTGCTGATTCCGTTCGTCGCGGCGTCGGCGTTCGAATTGCGGCACATGAGCAGCGATCCGGCGGAAGGCTTCCACAGCATGGTGCTGCCGACCGCGAGAGTGCTGCCGCAGCCGATCGTTCCGCCGGATTCGATCGATCCGGGCGACCTCGGCGGCGTGGTGGTTGCAGCCCGGGCCGTGCCGCACCCGGAGAATCCCGGTCCGCGCGGCGCTTCGAAGGCGAAATCCCGGCCGAGGCAGAAGCGCCGCGCGGAGTGATCGCATCAGCGCGCCGTGACGCCACGGCGCGGCAAATGCGCTGAAAGGGCTTTCAACCGCCCGCGCGCGCTCGCAGCCCCGTGCATCTTCGAACCGCGCAAAAAATATTTTTCGGCCGATGTTCCCGGCCGGCTTCCCCTCTATCTATTTGAACCGCAAGGCCGTCGCCGCGACGCAATATGAACGACGAGTCATGTTCAGGCCGCAATTTCGCATTCCGAAGGTAGCGGTAACAATTTTCCTGTGGTACTAAGTCGCTCGCCTCTCGTGGGCGCACGATCAGGGAGATCGTACGGGTGAGTAGCTAGTCGGCGCAAAACGCCGACCGGGCGGCTTTTTGCCCGAAGAAGGCCGCTTCTGGCGCGCTCGCGAGCCTCGCCCTGCCGGCGGAAGCCGGCGGGCAGGAAGTCATTGCAGGGAGAGACTTCGTCATGAAAAGCATGCATCGCATCTTCACGGCCGCGCTCCTGTCAGTCGTCGCCGTGGCCGCACACGCACAGAGCGAGCTCCAGGTCTACGTATCCCGCTGCCAGGACGAATTGAAATTCCAGGCGAGCGAAGTGCTGCCGATGAACTGCAACGAGGGCGTGCAGTTCGACACCAATGGCGGCAACGGCCCGATCAACGACTTCGTGGTGCACAAGCGCGTGAACCAGGACGTCGACCAGGTCGCGGCCTGCCGCTGGGGCGATGGCACCTCCACGCTGACCAACAACAAGAATTTCATCAGCACCGAGCTCATCATCCACAACCGCGTGACCGGCGGTACGTGCTTCTTCGCGGCCGCAGACATCGGTGACCGGCCGCCCTTGCCTCCGACCAACCCGCTCAGGCCGGTATCCGCGAAGATGGTCTCGCCCACCAACTTTTCGCCGAGCGTGTATCCGAACGCCAACCAGTTCTGGCTGACGCCCACGGCCATGAACGCCAAGCTACTGCGCTCCGACATCAAGTGGGACACCGATCCGCAGTTCAAGGAACAGCTGCAGTGTGTCCGCTGCCACTCGCAGGGCCCGTACATTGCCTCGTTCAACATCGTGCCCCACCTGGCGAACATGGGCCTGCTCAACGATGGGCATGACACGAAGTCGGAGTTCACGGGAAAGAATCGCTACTACGTGGTGGGCAGCAATCCGCCCTGGGATCCCGACTCGGGGTCGCATCCCCTCAAGAACTGGAACTTCCTCGGCGCGCACAACAATTGGCCCACCGGAACCGCTTGCAGCAGTGCGTGCCATCAGCTCGCGCGGGATGACGAACCCACCGATGGCTCCTTCCTGCCCATCGGCAACCTGACGATTATCCAGGACCCGCCCGCGAGCGCGAGGGTCCTGCCGTCCATTGCCTACGACATCTTCCTGCTCTATGGCCGCTTCATGGAGCCGGCCAACGAGGACAGCAACTGGCGCTGGATCAACATCGATCAGCCGACGCCTGACAACGTTGAAGTGGAAACCTTCACGTCCTCGAAACCAAGGATTCCGGTGACCACCTACAACTGCCCGATGCCGGGC
>DASSRK010000194.1:0-15302 GCA_035701825.1 Steroidobacteraceae bacterium | reverse complement strand
CCCATCATTCTTTCCCGTTGCGTCCGACTATGATGTTAGCCGCGCGAGTGTAGCCGACTCCCGCGGAGGGCCATGCATGAAGGGACGAAGGATAATCCTCACCGGCGCGTCCGAGGGCATCGGGCGCGCGCTCGCGCTGGCACTGGCCGCGCGCGGCGCGCGCGTGGCGCTGGCGGCACGCGACCGCGAGCGCCTCGAATCACTGGCGCAGGAATGCCGCGCGCGCGGCGGCGAGGCGCTGGCCGTTCCCACCGACGTCACCAATCAGCAGGACCTCGAGTGGCTGGTCAACGAAGCGGTGAAGACCTTCGGCGGACTCGACGCGGTGGTACACAACGCGGGCATCACCATGTGGAGCCGCTTCGATGCGCTCCGGGATTTTTCGATCTTCGAAAGGCTCATGGAGGTGAACTACCTCGCGCCGGTGCGACTCACCGCGCTGTCGCTGCCGCATCTCAGGAGCTCGCGCGGACTCATCGTCGCGGTGGCGAGCCTCGCCGGGCTCACCGGCGTCCCCGAACGCTCCGGCTACGCCGCCAGCAAGCACGCCATGATCGGCTTCTTCGACTCATTGCGCATCGAGCTCGCGGGCACGGGCGTGGACGTGAGCGTGATCGCGCCCGACTTCGTGGTCAGCGAGATCCACAAGCGCGCCATCGGCCCCGACGGCGAACCGCTCGGCGCCTCGCCGATGATGCAGGCGAAGATCATGACCGCGGAGGACTGCGCCGCGCGGATCGTGCGCGCGATGGAGAAACGCCAGCGGCTGCTTTTGATGTCGAGGCGCGGCAAGCTCGGCCGCTGGCTCAAGCTGGTCGCGCCGTCGATCATCGACAGGATCGCGGCCAGGGCAATTCGCCAGCGTCACTGAAGATGGATGCCGCCTACGACGCGTCCGGTGGCAGATCCAGCGCCACCAGGAAGTACTCGAACAGGTACTTGAGGAAGCGCACCTCGTCCTGCAGCCGGTGATCGCTGTTGAGGAGATGCAGCGCGCAGCCGTAACGTCGCGCGAACTCGATGCTCTGCTCCACCGGCACCACGTCGTCCTTCCAGCCGTGCACGATGGTGGCCGGGCAATCGAGCACGTTCTCGCGCAGCGGCGGCAGGCCGGGCATGGTCAGCGCGGGCGCCATCAGGAATACGCCCTTCGCGTGCAACAGGGAAGCCGCCGCCACCGACACGTAGCCGCCGAGGCTCGAGCCGCACAGCACCAGCTCGCCCTTCAGGTCCTTGCAGAACTCCACGAGCTTGTCGACCCGCGCGCGCGGGTCGTCGATGCCGCGATAGTCGACCGATTCGACCTCGTAGCCTTCGCTGCGCGCGTTGCCGGCGAGAGCCGTGATCTTGACGCCCCAGGGTCCGGCGTCCTTGCCATGCGAGAACACTACGTAGCGGTCCACGATGCCCTCACAGTTTCCAGAGCAGCGCGTCGAGGCTGCGCGCACTGGTGTGCGCCGCCTTCGGCACCACGCGGTTGCCGCGCGCCGTCACGCCCTCGCGCGCCAGGCGCGCGATCTGTTCCTGCGCATGCTTCGAGCCGGCGGGAAATGCGATGCGGCCGCCCGCGCCCGTGACACGGTGCCACGGCAGTCGCGGCTCGTCGCCCGATTCGCGCAGCACCTGGCCGACGAGCCGCGCGCGCCCCGGCAGCCCGGCGCGCCGCGCCACTTCTCCATAGCTTGCGAAGTTGCCGCGCTTGATCGCGCGCACGACCCGGCGGATCGCGGCCGCACGTTCCTGCGCCGTATTCATGGAAACCAATCTTGACCCCCCGGTCATGTCGACGTGCCGATCGTGATTGCGATGAGCGCTCGGCAACGATTAGAGTTTCGTCCCTCATGGCGCGAGTAGCAACCGAAGTTCCGCAATCGGACTGGCTCAATCGCACTGACACGACGTCAGCCGGTCCGACGCTGCGCGCCTGGCAGCGCTTGCAGGGCAACGCCTTCGGCCGCTGGCTGTTCGCGCGCACCGTTTCGAAACGCGCGCCCTACTTCGGCACCATCAAGCCGCGTTTCCATGAGCTGCAACCCAAGTTGTGCCGCGTCTCCATGCGCAAGCGCCGCGCCGTGGAGAATCACATCCGGACCGTGCACGCGCTCGCCATGGGCAACCTGTGCGAGCTCGCGGCGGGCCTGTGCACCGAGGTGACCATCCCCGTCGGCATGCGGTGGATTCCGCGCGGCATGACGATCGAATATCTCGCCAAGGCGACCACCGACGTCGTCGCCACCGCGCGGCTCGACAAGACCGAGTGGGGTGGCGCGGAGAACGTGGCGGTGCCGGTGAGCGTCACCGATGCCCACGGCAAGGAAGTCGTGCGCGCGGTGATAACGATGTACGTGTCGCCGCGCAAGGAGGGTTGAATCTCCTGGCGCGTGGCCTCGCGCACGCTCGCGCCCGCGAGTCCCAGGCTCGAGTGCCTGAAGCGAGGAACCGGGCTTAGTTTTAACGCTGGGACGCTTTGCACTCAGACGCGCTGAGCGCGAACTGGTCAAGCAACTCGGCCTTCGGCGATAGGATCCTGAAGTTGATCGTCTCGACACCCATGCCGGCGAGAATCCGACACCGGTCGGGATCTTTCTGAAACAAGTCCCGCATGATGGCCTTTTCATCGGGGCTCAACGGAGCACTGTGCTCGACTCGCATGTCCCACATCAGCGTGCGTTCGTCGATCACCGAAATGAGATAAGCCTTGTTGGCGGCGCGGAAGCGCGCGTTCTGCCTATCGGCCTGGTAGCGCAGCCCGGCAAGTGTCATGTGTGTCGACTTCACTCGTCCGTTTTCATAGAGCATCTCGCCCATCAGGATGCCGTCCTCCCCATAGAGGCGTACGACGCCTTCGGGTTTGTCAGCGCGGTTGACGCCCTCGGCCGCCAACGAGCCATTAGGCCGAAATTGGCGTTCAGGTCCTTCCTTGAGTCCCGTGGACGAGTCGACGCAAAACTCGAAGGCTCCGCCGTCTCGGGACTCGAGGCGCGTGCCTTTCGGGCACTCGAGCGGCGTGGCGGCAGATGCAACCAGGGAAACCGTCACCAGCGCCAATGCGCACCCCGGCAATTGCCGTGATTGCATGCGTCTATTTCGCCAGGTCGAGGGCGCGCGGCATGCGCGCCGTGTCACTGAGCGACGGATCCTCGCCCGCCGCGGGCACCAGCCCGCGCAGGATCGACGACTCGATCTCCAGGTCCACGCTCGGCGAGTAATTCGCGAAGCGGTTCACCGTGATCAGGCGCGTGCTCGAGCCCGACGGGCTGTGCGTGACCAGGAAGGCGTGGTACTCGCCGGGCTTGCTGGCGGCGAAACCGAAGGCCAGGTTGAACTTGCCGGCGCGCATGGTTTCGGCGTTGTTGATGCGGTCGTCGCACACCGCGAAATAACCTTCTTCGCCGGTGCGGCCGACGAACGCGCCCTCGGCGTACAGCGAGGCGAGGAATGCCTCGACCTGCGCGCGCGCCAGCGTCCACGTGGACGGCGCATTGCGCTCGAACAGCATCCAACGCGTGCCGCGTTCGATGCTGGTGATGACGAACAGCGCGAGGCGGCGCGCCGAGAGATAGCGCCAGTCGCTGACCGCGGCGGCGCCGCTGGCCAGCGTGCGCGGGCTGGCCGCATACCGCGGCGGGATGCGCACCGACTGCAGCAGGTTGATGCCGGCATTGATGAGCCGCGCGCGGTCGGAGTTGGACACGGTCCAGGCGGGGCGCAGGCCCGGGCGCAGGATGGCGTCGTCGCCCTCGGCGGCCGCCCACACGGGCCACGACTCGTCGCAGCGCGCGATCATGCCCGCGGCGACGCCGCAGGGCGCGAACAGCTCGAAGCGTCCGCGCAGCCGGTCGAAGGCCACGACGCGTGGGAAGAACATGGCCGCGTCCTCGCTGCGGAACGGCCAGTGGCGCAGACCGTCGAGCGCAGCGGCATTCGACGCCCACTCCCCCGGCGGATCGACGATCAGGATGGCGCGGCGTTCGCGGCAGAAGCGCCCGGCGACCAGCAGCGTCGACAGGCCGACGTCGTGGTCGCGCGTCAGCGGCGGGATGCACAGCAGGTTGATGTCGGGCGCCGCCTGCAAGGCGAAGATGCCGGTGCCGGACTGCGCCGAGCCGATGATGTCGTAGTCGGTGATCGGGCCGCCGTCGTCGCCGTCGGGATTGGAGGGTGTGTAGCCGATGACCGCGCCGTTGGCCGCGGGCGGTGTGCGGGTCGGGCGCTCGGTGGGCGCGCTGCCCTGCACGCGCACCAGCCGTGACTCGAGCAATACATCCGCCACGAAGCGGTCCGCTCCGGGCGTGATGGACAGGCGTCGGAAGATTTCCTGGTCCTCGATCTGCTCGGAGCCGGCGGTGCGCACGCGCTGCACGACCAGGTTGAAGCGGTCCTGCTCCTTCGATTCGATGCCGTCGTAGTCCACCGAGGCGCGCAGGAATTCACGCGAACCGGCGCCGACGCCGCGCAAGGTGAGCCGGCTGTTGGCGGTCGGCAGCGTCAGGGTCGGCGGCCGCGCGCCGTTGACCACGCGCACGATGACCGCGCAGCGACCACCGTTCTCGAAGAACTGCTCGACGGCGTAACTCAGGGTGGAGGGTTGCCAGAGGCCGCCGAACACGCGCGTGTAGTCGGCGAAGCTGCGGATCGGCACGGGTTCGTTGACGGGGCCCTTCAGCGCACGACCGACGAAGGCGGCGATGTTGGTCGCGGCGCGCGCGATGACGCGCATAGAGCCGGGCTGCTCGGCAGGAACGAGTTGCGAGTCAGACGGCTCGGCCAAAATTCTCCCCTAACGCGGGGCTCTTCGACCCTAAAGCCCGCGCGACGCCCGCGGAATGTAGCAGCGTGTCAGTGTTGCCGCCACAGCGGCACGCCGCGCCGTTTGAAAAGTGTGACGAGCAGGAGCCCGGCGACGAATCCCGCGACATGCGCGCCGAACGCGATGCCGCCGCCTTCCGCGCCAGTCGGATGCGTCAGCGTGAGCCCGCCCATCAACAGCTGCATGACGAACCAGATGGCGAGCACCCAGACCGCGGGGAACCGTCCGAACCCGACGATCAGAAAGCCGATCGGCAGTCCTAACAAGACGCGCGCCCGCGGGTACAGCAGCATGTACGCGCCGAGCACGCCGGAGATGGCGCCGCTTGCGCCGACCATCGGGACGATGGAGCCGGGGGCGGCCAGCACCTGCGCGCCGACCGCGGCCACGCCGCACAGCAAATAGAAGATGAAGAAGCGCACGTGGCCCATGGCGTCCTCGACGTTGTTGCCGAAGATCCACAGGTACAGCAGGTTGCCGGCGAGGTGCCAGAAGCCGGCGTGCACGAACATGGAAGTGAAGACGGTGGCGGGTGCCGGCAACCAGGCGAACTCAGGCGGCGCCACTTCCTGGCCGGTGAGCACGGCCGGGATCACGCCGAGCGCATACGCCGCGATCTGCGCCGCGCCGGGCGACAGCAGGTGGTGCTGCCAGACGTACAGCAGCGTGCAGGCGATCATGATGCCGACGGTGACGTACGGCTTCGTCGTCGCCGGGTTGTCGTCGTGCAGCGGGATGACCATGGTAGTTAGGCCACGCCGCTCATTGCCGCCGTGCCGGCCGGGCGCGGCGGCGCCGGGCCGGGCCGCGGGCGATTGTCACGACCGAAATGAGCAGTGTCCCCGGATTGCCGGATTGTCAGCGAGTCGTCGGCTTGCTCGACGACGCGGACGGAGTGGACGCGGGTGCCGTCGTGGAGGTCGGTGCCGGGGCGGCGGCGGAGTCGGTGGCGCTTTCGCGGTCCGACATCAGCTCGTTGAAGGTGGCCTCGTCGACCGGCAGGTCGCTGACGCCATCCCAGGTGGCGCCCGGCGCCACCTTGTTCTGCACCAGTGTCGCGCCAGCCACGATCTGGCTGAGCGAATCCGGACCGCCCGAGATCGACACCGGGATGCCGCGCGGCTCGCGCGTGAGCTGCGACACCGCTTCCCAGTCGATCTTCTCGTTGCGCGCCGCGAGCTCCTTCTGGATGCGCTCGGCGAGATCTTTCTTGAGGAGTTTCACCTGCGCCTTCTTCCAGTCGCGGGTGTCGTCCTCGAGCACGTCATACGCCTGGATGTGCAGGCTGCCCTGGTGCCAACCGAACACGAACGGCTGGTTGACCACGCGCACCGTGGTGCCGATGGGCGCCATCTCGAACAGCTGCGCGATGTCCTCGGGATACAGCCGGATGCAGCCGTGGCTGGAGCGCAGGCCCACACCGGACGGCTTGTTGGTGCCATGGATCATGTAGCTCGGCCAGCCGAGATAGAACGCGTAGCGGCCGAGCGGATTGTCCGGACCCGGGCCGATGACCTTGTCGAGCTTCTCGCCCTTCTCCTCGAGGTGTTCCTTGAGGATGGACGGCGTCGGGCGCCAGGTCGGGTCCTTCTGCCGGCGCACGATCTTGGTGGCGCCTTCAGGCGTCGCCCAGCCGACACGGCCCACGCCGATCGGATAGGTGTGCACCACCTGCTTCTCACCCTTCTTCACCTTGGGGTAATAGAAGAGCCGCATCGCCGGCACGTTGATGACGATGCCGTCGCGCGGCGCATTGGGCAGGATGAACTGCGACGGGATCACGATCTCGCGTCCCTCGCCCGGCAGCCACGGGTCGACGCCCGGGTTGGCGCGCACGATCTCCTCGTAGCCCACGTTGAAACGCCGCGCGATGTCGGTGAGCGTGTCTTCCTTGCTGGCCAGGGTCTTCTGCACCACGCCCACCACGTCGGTGGTCGGATCGATCTCGAAGCGGTGCGTGGCGACCGGCTCCGGTAACGCCGGTGCGGTCTCGACTTTCTCCGCTTCGCGCTTCCTGCCCCAGTCGGGACCGTTGGAGAAGAGCGAGCAACCGGAGAGCACGGCGCCGAGCGATGCCGCCGCGATCAACAAGGGGATGGAGGAGCGCAGCGCGGGATTACGTTTCATGTTCGAAGTATGACACCGCAAGGACATATAGGCCTGTCGGCATTGTGCTACAGCAGTGCCGGCTGGTTCGGGAGCTCGTCACGATTGGCGCCGCGCGGCGGCGGGAAATGCCGTGCTAACAAGCTGCCGACGGCCTCGATGCCAGCCACCGAGCCCGCGGCGAAGCGCCCGGCGCGGAAATGTTCCTCCATGACCCGGCAAACCCCTTCCCAGTCGACCTGGGGGATGCGGTCGGCCGCGCCGCGGTCCGCGACGATTTCCACGTCCCGGTCCGCGGCCAGTACATAGATGAGTACGCCGTTGCGTTGCGCGGTGTTCCAGATGTGCAGGTCCGAGAACGCCTGCAACGCGCGCTCGCGCGGCGACACACCGCCCCACACCTCGGGCATGGCCAGCGCGGTCTCCACCACGAAGCGGATCTCGCCGCTGCTGCGCGACTCGGCCGCGGCAATGGCCCGTTCGATGGACTGCAGCACCTCGTCGGTGAACCGGCGCCGCGTGCCGGAGCGCGTGGTGAACAGGTGACGGATGGCGCGTTGCAGGCGCATGCCTAACTACCAGCGCCCCGAGGCGCCGCCGCCCCCGAAGCTGCCGCCGCCTCCGCCGCCGAATCCCCCGCCACCGCCGCCACCGAAGCCGCCGCCACCCCAGCTGCCTCCGCCGCCGCGCCAACCGCCGCCGCCCGACGACCAGCGGCTGCCGCCGCCATCCGTGGTCGTGACGGATACCAGGATCGCGGAAATGACGGCCGCGACGGCGGTGAGGGGCAGGAAGTGACTGAGCCACCACGACACGCCGCCCGCCACCCCCGCGGCGATCGACGACCTGGCGACGCGATTCGGCACCATGCGCATGAGCACGATGAAGATCACGTACGCATAGAGCAGCCAGTTCGCATTGCGCGCCAGCCGCGAACCGAAATCCTGTTGCGGCTGCCAGCGCCGGTCGGGCGCCGGCAGTGCTTCGCCGTCGATGACGCGCATGGCCTGGTCGAGACCCGCGTTGATGCCGCCATAGAAATCGCCCTGCCTGAACAACGGCGTCATGGTGTCCCTGATGATGCGGCCCGCGATCACGTCGGGCATCGCGCCTTCGAGGCCGCGGCCCACTTCGAAGCGCATGGCGCGGTCGTCCTTGGCGACGATCAGGATCAGGCCGTCGTCGATACCCTTGCGCCCGACCTTCCACGCATCCGCGAGCCGTATGCCGAACTGCGCGATGTCCTCCGGCGCCGTGCTCGGCAGCATGAGCACCGCGATCTGCGCGCCCTTGCGTGCCTGGAATTGCGTGAGCTTCTCGTCGAGCGAGGCCTGCTGCTGTGCCGTGAGCGTGCCGGTGAGATCGGTGACCAGCGCCTCGAACTTCGGCAGCGGCACCTGCGCCGGCGCGCGCGGCGCAAAGCCCGCGATCAGTACGAACGCGAGGGAGAGCAGCGCGCGTTTCACGGCGACGCTAGTTCGCCGGCGGGTTCGCGGGCGGCGTGTTCGCTTCCGGGCCCGCCGGCGCGGGCTTCGACGGCGTACCCTGGTCGAACGACACCGGGGGCGGGGTCGCGATCGCTGCCTCGTTCTGCACGGTGAAGTTGGGCTTCACCTCGAAATCGAACATCTTTGCGGTGAGGTTGGTCGGGAACGAACGTACCGTCACGTTGAAGGTCTGCACTGCCTCGATGTAGCGCGTGCGGGCCACGGAGATGCGGTTCTCGGTGCCCTCGAGCTGCACCTGCAGGTCGCGGAAATTCTCGTTCGACTTGAGCTCGGGATAGCGCTCGACCGTCACCATCAGGCTCTTCAGTGCCTGGGTCAGCTCGCCCTGCGCGGCCTGGAATTTCTGGAAGGCCGCGGGATCGTTGATGAGCTCCGGCGTGAGCTGGATCGAGGTCGCCTTGGCGCGCGCCTCGGTCACGCCGACCAGCACGCGCTCCTCCTGCGCCGCGTAACCCTTCACGGTCGCGACCAGGTTGGGGATCAGGTCCGCGCGCCGCTGGTACTGGTTGACCACGTCGGACCACGCGGCCTTCACGGCCTCGTCCTGTCCCTGCAGCTTGTTGTAGCCGCAGCCGGCGAGCGGCGTGCTCGCAGCGACCACGACGAGACCGACGATGAGCTTGCGCATGGCGCCTCCGGGCGGGTGATTCCTCACCAGATTTTGACACGCTCACCGGGCGGTCGATACATGCGATCGCCTTCCTTCACGCCGAACGCGTCGTAGAAAGCGTCGATGTTGCTGGTCGGTCCATTCGCACGAAACTCGCTCGGGCTGTGCGGATCCGTCAGCAGGCGCTTGAGCAGCTCTTCATCGCGGTACTTGCGGCGCCAGACCTGTGCCCAGCCGAAGAAGAAGCGCTGCTCGCCGGTGAAGCCATCGATCACGGGGGGCGTCTTGCCGCCGAGCGACAGCTGGTAGGCCCGCAATGCGATGGCCATGCCGGACAGGTCGCCGATGTTCTCGCCGAGCGTGAGCTTGCCGTTGATGTGCCGGTTGTCGAGCACCGAGTAGGCGTCGAACTGCGCGGCCAGCGCATCGGCGCGCTGCTTGAACCTGGCCGCGTCCTCGGCCGTCCACCAGTCGCGCAGGTTGCCGTCGCCGTCGAACTGGCGGCCCTGGTCGTCGAAGCCATGGCTGATTTCATGGCCGATCACGCAGCCGATGCCGCCGTAATTCACCGCGTCGTCGGCGTTCACGTCGTAGAACGGCGGACGCAGGATGGCTGCCGGGAAGGTGATCTCGTTGGTGGTGGGGTTGTAATACGCATTCACGGTCTGCGGCGTCATGAGCCACTCGCCCTTGTCCACCGGCCCGCCGGCGCGCGCGATGTTGCGCTGGAGCTCGAACTCCTGGCCGCGAACCACGTTGCCCACCAGGTCGTCGGGCTTGATCACGTAGGACGAGTAGTCGCGCCACTTGTCGGGGTAACCGATCTTGACCGTGATCTTGGCAAGCTTCTTCTTCGCTTCGGCCTTGGTGGCCGGGCCCATCCATTCGAGACCGTCGATCGAGGTGTCGAAGGTCTTGAGCAGGTTGCCGACCAGCGTGAGCATCCGCTGCTTCGCCTCCGGCGGGAAATGCGCCTCGACGAACATGCGGCCGATCATCTCGCCCATGTTGTTGCCCATGGAATTCACCGCCAGGCGCCAGCGCGGCTTCTGCTCGAGCACGCCATTCAGAGTGCGCTGGTGGAAGTCGAATTCCAGGTCGGCGAACTGCGCCGACAGCAGCGGCGCGTAGTCGTCGAGCAGCTGGAACTTGAAATACAGCTTCCAGTCGGACACCGGTACCGTCTTCACCAGCTGGGCGATGCCCTTGATGAAGGTCGGCTGGCTGATGTCCATCTTTTGCACCGGCGCACCCAGGCCCTCGAAGAACGCCACCCAGTCGAAGTTGGGCGCCAGCTTCTGGTATTCGGGCAGCGTCATCGGGTTGTAGGTCTTGACCGGATCGCGGTTCTGCACCTTGGTCCACTGGTAGTTGGCGATGCGGGTCTCCAGCGCCGCGATGCGCGCCGCACCCGACTTCGCGTCGCGCACCCCGGCCCGCGCCAGCATCTGCTCGACGTACGCAGCGAACTTGGCGCGGAACTGCGCGTACTTCTCTTCGGGATTCAGGTAGTAGTCGCGATCGGGCATCGTGAGCCCGTTCTGGTACAGCGACCCGATGTACACCGACGAATTCTTGCTGTCCGGCGCCGAATACCAGAAGAACGGCTGGCCCATTCCCAGGCGCTGGTTGTGGCCGATGTAGCGCGCCACGTCGCGCGCGGTGACGATGGAGTCGATCTGCGCGAGTTCTGCCGCCAACGGATCGAGGCCCAGTCCCTCGATGCGCTGCGTATCCATGTAGGCGTTGTAATAGTCGCCGACCTTTTGCGCATCCGAGCCCGGCGCGCGGTTCGGCTGCTGCGCGGCCGCCACGATGAGGTTCTTCACCTCTTCCTGTGCCTGGTCATCGAGGATGATGAACGAGCCATAGTTCGAGCGGTCCGGCGGGATCTCGGTATGCGCCAGCCAGTTGCCGCCGACGAAGCGGTACAGGTCGTTCTGCGGACGGACATTCCGGTCGAATCCGGCGAGGTCGAGTCCCGACTTCAGGACGGGCGCGGCCGGCATGGGGGCGGCCGCGGGGGCGGGAGGGGTGGGTCTGGAAGCCTGGCCGGCGCACGCGGTCAGAGCGGCGACCGCGGCCAGGACGAGGAAACGCTGGGCCATGGGAAATCCTGAAAATTCCTGCGAAGGCCGCGAGTATAAAAAAAGCCCCAAGCCTTTGGGGGCTCGGGGCTGGAAGGCGGACTTTCGATGAAGGGAAAGAAGTCCGCTAGGGGATACAGTCTGTCAGCCGGATCAGTGCAGCCTGGCGACCTGCAGGATCTTGATGTCGTCCGCGTCGATCTCGAAGTTCGCGGCCAGCAAGCGGCGCAGTTCCTTCGAATCGCGGCGTTCACCGAGCGGATGCGTCAGCTCGATGACCCCGCTCCACTCACTCGAATGAGCCGGCTCTGCGCTCGTGACAAAGTGCGTGTAATAGCGGGCTGCCATGGGTGGAAAGCGTAGGCCCGCGACCCCGGGTGCGGCTGTGAGCCGCTGCACAGAACCCCCGGGGGCGAGGTGAGACCTCCATCACATATGATCGAGGTCGTGACGCGTTATCGACCGACAGAGAAACCCGGGTCCCAATTCATCACGCCCGCGGGCGCGGCACGGCTCAAACAAGAGCTCGACGAGCTGTGGCGCGTGGAGCGGCCGCGCGTCACGCAGGCCGTCTCCGAGGCCGCCGCGCAGGGCGATCGCTCCGAGAATGCCGAGTACACCTACGGCAAACGCCGCTTGCGCGAGATCGACCGGCGGGTGCGTTTCCTGCGCAAGCGTCTCGACGGCATGACCGTGGTCGACAAGCCGCCGAGCGATCGGCAGCGCGTGTACTTCGGCGCGTGGGTGACGCTCGAGGACGAGGACGGCAGGCAACAACGCCACCGCATCGTGGGGCCCGACGAGTTCGACATGGCGGAGGGGTACATCAGCATGGATGCGCCGCTGGCGCGCGCGCTGATGCGGCGCGGGCTGGACGACGAGGTGCGTGTCGAGCTCCCCGGCGGCGCGCGCAGCTTCGTGGTGGTGCAGATCGTCTATGAATAGGTGATTTCCGCGGGTTGCGCAGATGCGCTCGCTCCTGTAATTTCTGTATTGACAGAAATTACAGGCAGGACCGCATGCAGCTCACCGACACCATGCAGCGCTACATCGTCCACTGGGGCGAGATGGGCAGCCGCTGGGGCATGAATCGCTCCGTCGCGCAGATCCATGCCCTGCTGTACCTGGCCGAGAAGCCGCTGAACGCCGACGAGATCGGCGAGACCCTCGGCCTGGCGCGCTCCAACGTGAGCACCGGCCTCAAGGAACTGACCGGCTGGGAGCTGGTGCAGATCACCCACGTGCTCGGCGACCGGCGCGATTTCTTCACCGCGCAGCACGACACCTGGGAAGTGATCCGCGTGATCATGGAAGGCCGCAAGCGCCGCGAACTGGATCCCACGCTGGCGGCACTGCGCGAGTGCGTCGCACAGCTCGAGAAGGACCGCGACACGCCGCCGGCGGTGCGCGAGCGCATCGTCACGCAGCTCGAGTTCCTCGAGACCGTGACGCGCTGGTACGACTCCGTGAAGCGCCTGCCGCGCAAGACGCTGCTCAAGATGATGCGCATGGGCGAGCGCATCGCGAAGGTGATCGGCGAGTAGCCGGGGCACACCATGTCACAGGCCCGCACGCTGCCGCAGCCACTGACCCGGGAATTCCGGGCCGATGGCGCAAGGCATGGGCTGAGGGCCGTGGTCGGCGCGGCCTCCTGGGAGCGCCTGCCGCTCGCGGTGCGGGAACGCTTCGCCGACCAAGTCGACGCGGTGACCTACGCCGGCAGTTACGAGGTGGTGCGCGCCAGCCGGCTCGGACAGATGTTTGCCTGGCTCGGCCTGCTGTTCGGCACGCCGGTCACGCCGCGCGAAGGCACGGACGTCGAAGCGCGGGTCCGTGTCAGGCCCTGTGCACTCGGCGTGGCCTGGGACCGGGAATATCTCTGGGCCGATGGCGCGCGGCACCTGGTGCGTTCCACCAAGGTGGTCGGCCGCGACGCGCAGCTCACCGAGCGCCTCCCGGCGCGCCTGTGCATGCCGCTGCACACCTACGTGGAAGGCACGGTTCTGCACTTCGTGAGCCTCGGTTATTACTTCGACCTGGGTTTCGGCCTCCGGCTGTGGCTGCCTGGCCTGTTCTCCCCCGGCGTCACTCACGTCGAGCACATCGACCTCGACCACGGCTGGTTCCGCTTCACGATGACCGTCACGCATCTGCTGTTCGGCGAAATGTTTTTCCAGACCGGGCGGTTCTGCGCCGCCGAGGAAGGCCCATGACACTGGTGTTCTCGCTGCTGACCCTGCAGTCCTTGTTGGGCGCCATCGATACCTTCTGGAACCACGAGCTGGTCGCGCGTCTGACACGGCGGCGTGCCGCGCGCGTCGAGCTCTCACTGCACGCGGGGCGCGCGTTCGGCTATGCCTTCCTGCTCCTGGCGCTGGCCTGGCGCGAGTGGCACGGCGCATGGGCGGCGCTCATCGCGGCCGTGCTGGTGCTGGAGATCGCGTTCACCGTGGTCGACTTCGTGATCGAGGATCGCACGCGGCACCTGCCCGTCTTCGAGCGCGTGCTGCACACCGTGCTCACGCTGCTGTACGGCGGGTTCCTCATGGCCTTCGCACCCGTGCTGCTCGAATGGTTGCGCCAGCCCACCGCGCTCCTCGCCGTGACGCACGGCGATGTCTCGCTGTGGTTCAGCGTGCTGGCCACGAGCATGGCGGCGTGGGGCGTACGCGACGGGCTCGCGGCACTGATGCACTTCCGGCCCGCGGAATGGCTGCGCGAACCCATCGCGACGGCCGAGCGCCCCTCGGGCCGAAGCGTGCTGGTGACTGGCGCCACCGGCTTCGTCGGCGGCCACGTGGTGCGCGCGCTGCGCCGCCGCGGCGACAGCGTCTGGGTGTGGACGCGGGACGCCGATTGCGCGCTCGAGCGCTTCGGTCCGCACGTGCACGTGGTGAAGGCGCTGACCGAGATTCCGGCGGGCGCGCGCATCGATGCCATCGTGGCGCTGGCCGGCGCGCCGGTCATCGGTCCGCCGTGGACGCGCGCACGCCGGCAGCTGCTCATCGACAGCCGCGTGAAGACCACGCAGGCGCTGCTCGACTGGTGCGCGACGCGCACGGTTCCGCCGCGCGCGTTGCTCGCCGCGAGCGCCATCGGCTTCTACGGGGGCTTCAACAGTTCCGGGGGTGACGACTGGCTCTCCGAGTCGTCCCCCGCGCAGGAGGTCCACTTCCAGTCGAGGATGTGCGTGGAGCGCGAGGCCGCGGCCAATGCCGCCGAGGGCCAGGGCATCCGCGTGGTGAACCTGCGCATCGGGCTGGTGCTGGGGCGCGACGGCGGCATCCTGCCGCAGCTCATGCGGCCGGCGAAGCTCGGCATGGCCGCGGTCATCGGCGATGGACGCCAGTGGACGTCCTGGATCCACATCGCCGACCTGGTGCGCGTCATCGAGACCGCGCTCGACGATCCGAACCTGCGCGGCCCGGTCAACGCGGTCGCGCCCGCAGCGGTGCGCCAGCGGGACTTCCAGCTGGCGTTGACCCAGGTGCTGCGTCGTCCGTTGTGGCTGCGCGTGCCCGCCATCGTGCTGCGCACCGCGCTCGGCGAGATGTCGCAGCTGCTGGTGCTTGGCCAGCGCGTGGCGCCGCGGCGGCTCCTGAACGCGGGCTTCGACTTCCGCCACTACACGCTCGACAGCGCGTTGCGCGAGCTGGTCCCGGATCGCGTCGGCGCACCACCCTTGCGCGCGCTCGATCGCGGATGCGAGGTGTGGTTCAACGGCGATTGCCCGGTGTGCGCGCGCGAGATCGGCGCCTACGAACGCGCCGCGCAGCGCCGCGACCTGCCAATGCGTTTCCACGATTCGATGCGCACCGAGCGGCCGCTATCCGCGTACGGGTTGCGGCGCGAACACCTCGCGCGGCGGCTGTACCTGCGCGACGAGCAGGGCCGCGTGGTCAGCGGCTTCCGCGCCGTGCTCGTGTTGTGGTCGCGCATCCCCGAATACTGCTGGCTGTCACGGGTATTTTCCTGGACGCCACTGCGTGCCGCTTGCGAAACGCTTTATGACCACGTCGTCGCACCCAGCCTTGCTTACTGGGCGCGCACGCGCCACACCGGAGTACGCACATGAACCAGCTTCCCGCCCTGTTCACCGTCATCGCCATTTCGTTGGCGCTCAGCAGCGCGACGGTCTACGCCATCTACTGCCCGCTATTGAGATTGTTGGAGGCGATCTG
>DASSRK010000193.1:0-3897 GCA_035701825.1 Steroidobacteraceae bacterium | reverse complement strand
CGCAAGGTGTGGGCCTTCCTCGGTGACGGCGAGATGGACGAGCCCGAGAGCATGGGCGCGCTCACGCTGCCGGTGCGCGAGAAGCTCGACAACCTGGTGTTCGTGGTGAACTGCAACCTGCAGCGCCTCGACGGCCCGGTGCGCGGCAACGGCAAGATCATCCAGGAGCTCGAGGCCGCCTTCCTGGGCGCGGGCTGGAACGTCATCAAGGTGCTGTGGGGCTATCGCTGGGATCCGCTGCTGGCCCGCGACACCGACGGGCTGCTGCGCCGGGTGATGGAAGAGTGCGTCGACGGCGAGTACCAGAACTTCAAGGCCAAGGGCGGCGCGTACACGCGCGAGCATTTCTTCGGCAAGTATCCCGAGCTCAAGGAAATGGTCGCCAACATGTCGGACGACGACATCTGGCTGCTGAACCGCGGCGGCCACGACGCCCGCAAGGTATTCGCGGCATACCAGGCGGCCATGAACCACAAGGGGCAGCCCACCGTGATCCTCGCGAAGACCGTCAAGGGCTACGGCCTCGGCAAGGCGGCCGAGGGCCAGATGGTCGCGCACCAGCAGAAGAAGCTCGACGAGGCGAGCCTCAAGGAGTTCTGCACGCGTTTCGCCATCCCGCTCACCGACGAGCAGATCTCCAAGCTCTCGCTGGTCAAGCCCGGCGACGATTCGCCGGAGATGAAGTACCTGCACGAGCAGCGCAAGGCGCTCGGCGGCTATCTACCGCTGCGCAAGATCCGCGCGCGGCCGCTGGCGGTCCCCGAGCTGTCCGCGTTCAGCGCCATGCTCGAGGGCACCGGCGATCGCGAGATCAGCACCACGATGGCCTTCGTGCGCATCCTCACGCAGCTGCTCAAGGACAAGAACATCGGCAAGAACATCGTGCCGATCGTTCCCGACGAGGCGCGCACCTTCGGCATGGAAGGCCTGTTCCGCCAGATCGGCATCTACAGCTCGACCGGCCAGCTGTACACGCCGGTCGACTCCGACCAGCTCATGTCCTACCGCGAGGACAAGAAAGGCCAGATGCTGGAGGAAGGCATCAACGAGGCGGGTTCGACCTGCTCGTGGATCGCCGCCGGCACGGCCTACGCGAACCACGGCATCCACATGGTGCCGTTCTACATCTACTACTCGATGTTCGGCTTCCAGCGCGTCGGCGACTTCTACTGGGCGGCCGGCGACCTGCGCACGCGCGGCTTCCTCATGGGCGCCACCGCGGGCCGCACCACGCTCGCGGGCGAGGGACTGCAGCACCAGGACGGCCACTCGCTGCTGCACGCGGCCACCGTGCCGAACTGCGTGGCTTACGACCCGACCTATGCGTACGAGCTCGCCGTGATCATCCACGACGGCCTCAAGCGCATGTATGCCAACGACGAGAGCGTCTTCTATTACATCGCGGTGATGAACGAGAACTACGTCCAGCCCGCGCTGCCGAAGGGCGTCGAGGAAGGCATCCTCAAGGGCATGTACCTGCTGCAGAGCGGCGGGGCCGGCAAGGTGCGCGTCACGCTCATGGGCTCGGGCACCATCCTGCGTGAAGTCATCGCCGCGGCCGAGTTGCTCGACCGCGAATTCGGCATTCCCGCCGACATCTACTCCGCGCCGAGCTTCTCGGAGATGCGCCGCGAGGCCATCGAGATCGAGCGCTGGAACCGCCTGCATCCCGGCGAGAAGCCGCGCACGCCATACGTGTCGCAGGCCTTGTCGAAGGCCACCGGGCCGTTCATCGCGGCCAGCGATTACATGCGTGCCTGGCCGGACATGATCCGCCAGTGGGTACCGGGCCGTTTCGTCACGCTCGGCACCGACGGATTCGGCCGCTCTGATGGCCGCGCCGCGCTGCGCAAGCACTTCGAGGTCGACGCGAAGAACATCGCCTACGCCGCGCTGCAGGCGCTGGCCGAGGAAGGCGCGCTCGACAAGGGAACGCTCAAGGCCGCGCTCGCCAGGCTGGGCCTCGACCCCAACAAAGTGGACCCGCAGAAAGCATGAGCGCGCTCATCGAAGTCAAAGTCCCCGACATGGGAAATTTCGATTCCGTGTCGGTCATCGACGTGCTGGTGAAGCCGGGCGACACCATCGACGTCGACACGCCGCTGGTCACGCTGGAAACCGACAAGGCGACGATGGACGTGCCGTCCACGGCGAAAGGCGTCGTCGAGAAGGTGCACGTCGCCAAGGGCGGCAAGGTGTCCACGGGTGCGCTGATCGTCACGGTCAAGGGTGAAGGCAACGCGGCGCAGGCCCCCGCGGCACCCGCCGCCGCGACTGCCGCTCCGCCTGCCGCGGCTGCGCCCGCCAAGCCGAGTGCGCAGCCCACGCCGGTCAAGGAGGGCCCGGTCGAGGTGCGCGTGCCCGACATGGGCAGCTTCGATTCAGTCTCCGTCATCGAAGTCCTGGTGAAGCCCGGCGACACCGTCGACTTCGATTCGCCGCTGGCCACGCTCGAAACCGACAAGGCCACCATGGACGTGCCCTCCACCGCCAAGGGCGTGGTGGAGAAGGTGCACGTTACCAAGGGCGGCAAGGTTGGTCCCGGCGCACTGGTGGTGACCGTCAAGGGTGTCGCGGCCGCCGCCGCCGCCGCTGCAACGGCGCCCACCGCACCGGCCGCGCCTAACAAGCCCGCGGCGCCGGCTGCACCCCGTGCCGCGGCGCCGCAGCTCGCGGCGCAGTCGTTGCCAGTGCGTAGCGGACTGCCGGCCATCGACGAGGCCACTTTCGGCACCGCGCATGCGAGTCCCTCGGTGCGCAAGTTCGCGCGCGAGCTCGGCGTCAACCTCGGCAGCGTCAAGGGAAGCGGCGAGAAGGGCCGCATCCTGCTCGACGACGTCAAGGCGTTCGTCAAGCTGGTGATGTCGGGTGGCGTGGCGCTGGCGGCGCCGGCACCGGCGCTGCCCAAGGCACACAACTACGATCCGTCGGCCTTTGGCGTCGTCGAAGTCAAGCCGCTCAACCGCGTGCAGAAGATCTCGGGTCCGCGCCTGCAGGCCGCGTGGATCAACATCCCGCACGTCACGCAGTACGACGAAGGCGACATCACGGAGCTCGAGAAGCTGCGCGGCTCGCTCAAGGACAAGGCCGCCGCGGCGGGCGTCAAGGTGACGCCGCTGGCCTTCATCATCCAGGCCGCGGTGCGCGCCATGCGCGAATTCCCGGTGCTGAACAGCCAGCTCGACGAGTCGGGCCAGAACCTGTTGCTGAAGAAGTTCTTCAACGTCGGGTTCGCCGCCGACACGCCCAATGGCCTGCTGGTGCCCGTCATCAAGAACGCCGACAAGCTCGACGTGTTCGGCGTGGCAAAAGCATTGGGCGACCTCAGCGGCAAGGCGCGCGAGGGCAAACTACCCGGCGCCGACATGCAGGGCGCGGGCTTCACCATAACCAGCCTCGGCGGAATCGGCGGCACCTCGTTCACGCCCATCATCAATTCGCCCGAGGTCGCGATCCTCGGCGTGTCGAAGTCGTCGATGAAGCCGATTTGGGATGGCAAGCAGTTCGCGCCGCGCCTCATGCTGCCGCTGTCGTTCTCCTATGACCATCGCGTCATCGACGGCGCGATGGGCGCGCGCATCGCGAAGTTCCTCGCGGAGGCGCTGCAGAAGCCCAACGACCTGCTCGGGGCCATGTCGTGAGCCGGATCGACCTGGTAGTCCCGGATCTCGGGAATTTCGACGAAGTCGCCATTGTCGATGTGCTGATCAAGGTCGGCGACAAGGTCGAGGTCGAGTCGCCGCTGGTCACGCTCGAGACCGACAAGGCCACGATGGACGTGCCGTCCACCGCGGCGGGCACCGTCACCGAAGTGCTGGTGCAGAAGGGCGGCAAGATCGGCAAGGGCGGCGTGATCGCGCGCATCGAAGGAATCGCCGCGGCCCCGGCCGCCGCGCC
>DASSRK010000192.1:0-2613 GCA_035701825.1 Steroidobacteraceae bacterium | reverse complement strand
CGAGGCCTTGTCCACGGGCAAGCAGCAGTCGAACGGCAAGGTGGTGCTCGCGACCGTCAAGGGCGACGTGCACGACATCGGCAAGAACATCGTCGGCGTCGTGCTCCAGTGCAACAACTTCGAGATCATCGATCTCGGCGTGATGGTGCCGATGGAGAAGATCCTCGAGACGGCGATCCGCGAGAGCTGCGACATGATCGGCCTCTCGGGCCTGATCACGCCGTCGCTCGAGGAGATGACGCACGTCGCGGGCGAGATGCAGCGCCGCGGTTTCAAGATCCCGCTGCTGATCGGCGGCGCGACCACCTCGCCCGCGCACACCGCGGTCAAGATCGAGCCGCAGTACGAGGGCCCGGTGGTGTACGTCAAGGACGCCTCGCGCGCCGTGGGCGTGTGCCGCCAGCTGGTGACGCCGGACATGAAGCCGGGTTTCGTGGCCGAGGTGCGCGCCGAGAACGCGCGTCGGCGCGAGCAGCACGCCGGCAAGAAGGTCAAGACCGCGCAGCTCACGCTGCAGCAGGCGCGGGCCAACCGGCCGCAGATCGACTGGGCCAACTACTCGCCACCGGTGCCGCGCTTCCTCGGCAGCAAGGTGTTCACCGACGTGCCGCTGGCCTCGCTGACGCCGTACATCGACTGGATGCCGTTCTTCAATGCCTGGGAGTTCACCGGCACGTTCCCGGCGGTGCTGGACGATCCGACGCGCGGCGCGGCCGCGCGTTCGCTGTACAAGGACGCGCAGGAAATGCTGGCGAAGATCCTGCGCGAGCACTGGCTGACGGCGCGGGCCGTGGTCGGGTTCTTCCCGTGCAACAGCATCGACGAGGACATCGAGGTCTACAGCGACGCCACGCGCTCGCGCGTGCTGCATCGCCTGCATCACCTGCGCCAGCAGAAGGGCAAGCCCGCGGGGCAGGCCCACTACGCGCTCTCCGATTTCATCGCGCCCAAGGATTCCGGCAAGGTGGACTACATCGGCGCCTTCGCCGTGACCGCCGGCATCGGCATCGAGGAACACCTCGAGCGCTTCCGGAAAACGCACGACGACTACAACGACATCCTGTTGAAGGCGTTGGCGGACCGCCTCGCGGAGGCGTCGGCCGAAGCGCTGCACCTGCGCGTGCGACGCGAGCTGTGGGGCTATGCGCCGGAAGAGCGCCTGACCAACGAGCAGCTGATCGCCGAGCAGTACCGTGGCATCCGCCCGGCGCCGGGCTACCCGGCCTGCCCGGATCACACCGAGAAGGGCACGTTGTGGCAGATGCTGGACGTGGAGAAGGCCATCGACCTGCGGATCACCGAGAGCTTCGCGATGTATCCGACCGCCGCGGTGAGCGGCTGGTACTTCGCGCACCCGGACGCGAAGTACTTCGCGGTGGGCCCGATCGACCTCGACCAGGTGCAGCACTACGCCGCTCGCAAGGGCTGGAGCCAGGCCGAGGCGCGCAAGTGGCTGATCGCGAACCTGGACGCCCGCGCCCAGGATCCGCACGACGAGGCCGCGTAGCGGAAGTGGTGTCAGGCGGGGAAAGCCGGGATAACTCCGTCGTGACCATGCTGGCACGCGCATCTGAAGTTATCCCGACTTTCCCCGCCTGACACCACTCATCCATGCGTATTTCCCTGACATGCGTCGCTGCCGGCCTGTCCGCCCTGCTGGCTGCGCCAAACTTCGCCTGCTCGATCTGTCGATGCGGCGATCCCACCTTCAATGCGCTCGGTAGAGAGGGCGTCGCACAGACCGGGCTGCGCCTCGCGCTCGACTGGGACCAGGTCGACAAGACACAGGGCCCGCCCGACGAGTTCGAATCCATCCGCGAGCAGCGACTCACGCTGCTGGCGGCTTATGGACTCGGTGAGGACTTCGATGTCTTCGTGCGACTGCCATATTCGGAGCGCACGCTCGATGAGGGCGACGAGCGGACACGCGGCAGCGGCTGGGCCGATCCGGAGGTCTATGCGCAGTGGCGCCTCTGGTCATCGCCCTTCGAGGGCGACGTGGGCATGCGTTCCAGCGTCTATGTCGTGGGCGGTGTGAAGACCGACTGGGGCCAGAACGACTTGGCGCGCGGCGGTGAGCGCCTGGACGAACACGTGCAGCCTGGCACCGGGTCCACCGACTGGTTCGGCGGGCTGTCAGGGTTCTACCAGCTCAACCCGCGCTCGGCGCTGTTCGCCTCCGCGCAGTATCGCCACACCGGTCGCAACGACGCCGGGTACCGCTACGGCCGCGTGTCGCTGTTCAACCTCGCGTACGAGCACAAGCTCGGCTCGCGCTGGGATGGCGTGCTCGAGGCAAACTACCGCCACGCGGCGCGCGACGAGGTGGACGGGACCGGCATCCAGGATCCGGATACCGGCGGATCGATGGTGTACCTCACGCCGCGACTGCTGTTCGACGCCGGTGCCGGCTGGGTGCTGCGCGCCTCGGCGCAGATACCGCTGTCCCAGTCGGGACTCAACGGCGAGCAGGAGGAGAAGGCCGTCTACAACTTCGGCGTGACGTACCTGTTGCAGCGCTGAGGGTCCCGGGCCGGCAATTGCCAGACTGCCGGCGCGTCTCTTGCGCGGAGCCCATGCGCGCGCAAAGGGGTTCATGATCGATTCAGTTCT
>DASSRK010000191.1:0-3463 GCA_035701825.1 Steroidobacteraceae bacterium | reverse complement strand
GATGGTCACCGCGAGGCCGGCGTTGCCGTCCGCGGCCACCGCGCGGCGCTGCGCGTCGCGCAGCTGCGCCCAGCCACTATCTACCGGACCGGTGGCCAGCGCGTTCCAGTTCGCGAGCTGCACCACGAAGAACGGCAGCGGATTCTCGAACTGCCGGCGCCAGTCGGCGAACAGCATCTGCAGCTGCGCCTGGTAGCGACGCGCGTCCTCGAGGCCCGCGTTCGCCTCGCCCTGGTACCAGCCAACGCCGCGCAGCCCGAACTTGCCGAGCGGCGCGATCATGGCGTTGTACAGGATGTTCATGCCGTCATACGGCTCCCAGGGCGCGCGCGGCATCCGCAGCCCCGGCGGCGGCTTCTGATATTCCCAACTGCCGAGCGGCGCGCTCGACCCGTCGGCGAACTGCAGCGCCTGCCCGCCGCCGTGCATGCCGCCGCTGCCCCACATGTCGAAATCGTTGACGACCACGAGGTTGTCGCCGGCCTTCAACAGCTTCGGCGGCACGTCGTACACGCGCGCGGCCTCTCCGCACCCGCTGCCCATGGGCTGGCCGTTGATCCACACCAGGTCCACGTCGTCGATGACGCCGAGCGCGAGCTTCGCGCCCTGCCTGGCCTGTTTCGCGGTCAACTTGACGTGCGTGCGGTACCAGAGCATGCCGTCGTAGGCGGCCAGATCCTCGACGCCCCAGTCCTCCCAGGTAGTCAGGGAAGGAACGCGCAGCCACTCGCCGGCCCCGGTCCACGGCTGGCTGCCGCCGGTCGCCGGCTGCGAGGTCCACCACTTCTGCCACTCGCGCCCCCACTGGGCGGCGGCGGCCGTCGGCTTGTTGCCGGACAGCGCCAACAGGTCGAGCTTCGCGTCGTTGCCGCCGAGCTGGCGCAGCGCCTGCGCCGACAGCCAGGTCTCGATGCGCGTGCCGCCCCAGGAGGAATTGATCATGCCCTGCGGCACCTGCGTGGACTTCTGCAGCTCGCGCGCGAAGTAGTAGCAGACGGCCGAGAAATCCTGCGTGGTCGTCGGCCCGGCGACTTTCCACTCGAGCCGGTTGGCGAAGTCGGCGCGCGGCGCCGCGGCCGTGTCGCGCGGGATCGTGACGTGGCGGATGGTGTCGTTGGCCGAGTGCTGCACTTCCCACTGCGCGTTGAGCGCGTTGCGCACCGCGAACTCCATGTTCGACTGGCCCGAGCACAGCCACACGTCGCCGACCAGCACGTCGCGCACCGTCTGTTCGCGCGTCGCGGTGTGCGCCTTGATGGCGTGCGGGCCGGCCGCCCTCAGCGCCGGCATCGTGACCGCCCAGCGGCCCGCGTCGTCGGTGCGCGCACTGCGCGTGCTACCCGCCAGGCTCACGGTGACCTGCTCGCCCGGCTGCGCGCGGCCCCAGAGTTCGATGGGACGATCCCGCTGCAGCACCACGTGGTCGGTGAAGATGCCCGCCAGCAGTGGCGTGTCCTCGGCTTTCGCGGCCACACCGCACGACATCATCGCGGCCGCCCATAGTGCCGCCCGGCCGCATCCGCCCAGAACCCGTGACTGCCTTGCGGCTGTTCGCTGTAACATCGGTCCCCCTGTGGTGGCGCAAATACTGGAACGCCGCGACGTCGATCTCAAGGCGTTTCGCGAAGAGATTTTTCCCGCGGGTCGTCCCATGGTCTTCCGGGACCTCGTGAAGGATTGGCCCGCGGTGCGCGCCGGCGTCACTTCGGCGCGCGCGCTCGGCGACTACTTGCGTGGCTTCGATCGCGGCAAACAAGTCGCGGTGCTCGAGGGCCCGGCATCGATCCGCGGCCAGTTCTTCTACCGCGCCGACATGCGCGGCTTCAATTTCGAACGCCGCCCCGCGACGATCAGCGCCACGATCGAGCGCCTGCTTGCACAGGCCGGACAGGAGAGCGCGCCGGCGCTGTACGTCGAGTCGACGCCGACGCCGGAATTCCTGCCGGAGTTCGCCGGCGCCAATCCACAGCCGCTGTTGCCGCCCACCGTGTCGCCGCGCATCTGGGTGGGCAACCAGCTCGTGGCGCAGACGCACTTCGACCTGTCCAACAACATCGCCTGCGTGGTCGGCGGGCGGCGGCGCTTCACGCTGTTCCCGCCCGAGCAGCTGCCGAACCTGTACGTCGGCCCGCTGGAATTCAACATCTCCGGCCCGCCGATCAGCATGGTGTCACTGCGTGAGCCCGACCTCGCACGTTTCCCGCGCTTCGCCGAGGCGCTCGCCGCCGCGCAAGGCACCGAACTCGGTCCCGGCGATGCGCTGTACATTCCCTTCGGCTGGTGGCATCACGTCGAGTCGTTGACGCCGTTCAACGTGCTGGTGAACTACTGGTGGAACGACGCGCGCCGCGCGGGCTCGGCCTTCGACGCCATGCTGCACGCCATCCTCACGGTGCGCGACCTGCCGGCCGAGCAGCGCGCGGTGTGGCGCGGCTTGTTCGAGCATTACGTATTCCAGCCCGGCGACGAGGCCATGGCGCACCTGCCGCGCGACCAGCGCGGCCTGCTCGGGCCACCGTCGAAGGAGCGCGACGCCGCGATCCGCGCGGCGCTGGCGCGAGCCTTCTCGCGGAATTGACCGGCACGCGCCCGTCGTGCCGGCGTGACCTGCCTTGTGGGGTTGCGTCCATGTCGGCAAGATCGGGCTTCTTCAATCGAGGGGAGCAGAAGAAGATGGCATTGATCCGCGCCACGTCGAGCGCCGCGTTGGTCGCGGCACTATCCACTGCAATTTCGAGCTGCGGTGGCGGTGGCGGCGGTGGTTCCGCACCGTCCCCGACTCCCCCACCACCGCCGACCCCCACCCTGCCGGACCCGACCACCGCACCGGCCCTCAAGACGGTCTTCGCCTCTAACTATTTCACCGGCGCGGCCATTCCGCCCGACTTCACCACCGGCGCCAACGCCACATCGCTCATCAAGCACATGAGCAGCATCACGGCCGAGAACGCCATGAAGCCGGACACCATCCGGCCGAGCCTGGCGGGCTCCCCGGACCAGCCCGCGGCGCTGAACTTCGCGCCCGCCGACACCATCGTCGACTTCGCGCTCGCCAACGGCATGCACATGCGCGGCCACACGCTGCTCTGGCACGTGACCGCGCCCTCGTGGTTCTTCGCCGGCTGCGACTCCGATCCGGCCGGCTGCCTGCCGAACGTGCGGCTCCGTCTGCACGACTACATCCATGACGTGATCACTCACTTCGGCGACAAGATCTACGCCTGGGACGTGGTCAACGAGGTGGTTGCCAATACGCAGAATCCCGGCAACCCGTACCGCACCGACAGCATCTGGTACCAGACCTACCTGAACGCGAAGAATGCCGGCGCCAACGTGGAGCCCTACGACTACATCGAGGATGCGTTCCGCGATGCCGACGAAGCGCGCGCGTCCCTCGGGCTCACCGGCGCCGACATGAAGCTGATGATCAACGAGTTCCTGACCGAGTCCCCGGGCAAGCGCG
>DASSRK010000190.1:0-10151 GCA_035701825.1 Steroidobacteraceae bacterium | reverse complement strand
CGAAGATCCCCGAGACCACGCTGCGCGACATCCACAACGCCGGCTACGTCCCGGCCATCGAAGCCGGCGTGCAGACCGTGATGATTTCGTTCTCCAGTTGGAACGGCAAGAAGCTCACTGGCAACAAGGGCCTGATCACCGACGTGCTCAAGAAGCGCATGAACTTCGACGGGTTCACCGTCGGCGACTGGAATGCGCACGGCCAGGTCCCGGGCTGCACCAATGACAACTGCCCGCAAGCGCTCAACGCCGGCCTCGACATGTACATGGCGCCGGATTCCTGGCGCGGACTGTACGACAACACGCTCAAGCAGGTGAAGGACGGCACCATCCCGATGGAGCGTCTCGACGACGCGGTCACGCGCATCCTGCGCGTGAAGTTCCGCGCCGGTATCTTCGATGCGGGCCCGCCGAGCAAGCGGCCGCTGGGCGGCGACTTCAAGCTGCTGAATTCGCCCGAGCAACGCGCCATCGCGCGCCAGGCCGTGCGTGAATCGCTGGTGCTGCTGAAGAACAATGGTGGCCTGCTGCCACTGGCGGCTAACAAACATGTGCTGGTCACCGGCGACGGCGCCGACAACATCAGCAAGCAGTCGGGCGGCTGGACCATCACCTGGCAGGGCACGGGGCTCACCAACGCCGACTTCCCGGGCGGCACCTCGGTCTGGGGCGGTGTGAAGGCCGCGGTCAAGGCCGGTGGCGGCACCGCGGAGCTGTCCACCGACGGCTCGTACAAGAAGAAACCGGACGTCGCGATCGTGGTGTTCGGCGAGAACCCGTATGCCGAGTTCCAGGGCGACCTCAAGGTGCTCACGCTGCCGGGTTCGATGACGCAGCACCTGGAGATCATGAAGAAGTTCCAGGACGAGAAGATCCCGGTGGTCGCGATCCTCATGTCCGGACGACCGCTGTGGCAGAACCGCGAGCTCAATCTCGCCAACGCGTACGTGGCCGCGTGGCTGCCGGGCACCGAGGGCGGCGGCATCTCCGACGTGTTGTTCCGCAAGGCCGACGGTTCGGTGAACCACGACTTCTCGGGCAAGCTGTCGTACTCGTGGCCGCGCGATGCCAAGGGTGACCCGCTGAACGTGGGCCAGGAAAACTACGACCCGCTGTTCCCGCTCGGCTTCGGTCTCACCTACGCCGCGCCGCAGGAGCTGGCCGCGTTGTCCGAAGATCCGGGCATCCCGGCCGAGCTCATGTCGACGGGCTCGTTCTTCGACAAGGGTACGGCCGTGGCGCCGTGGTCGCTGCGCGTCTCGAACGGCAGTGACTCCACGCGCATCACCACGGTGCCGGCCGAGTCCGTGGGGGGCCGCGTGAAGGTCACCGCCATCGACGACCAGGTGCAGGAAGGCGCGCGCCGCTTCGTGTTCGCCGGCGACGGCAAGGGCACGGTGCAGATCACCAGCGAAGGCGCGGTCGACATGTCGCGCGAAGCGAATGGCGACGTGATGCTGCTGGTGCGCGTGAAGCGCGAAGGCAACGTGCCCGGCGACACGAAACTCGGCGTGGGCTGCGGCGCGGGTTGCGCAGGCGCGGTACCCATTGCGAGCACGCTGAACGCGGTGCCCGCCGGCAAGTTCCAGACCGTCGGCATCCCGCTCAAGTGCTTCGCCAAGAGCGGCGCGGACGTGAGCAAGGTCAACGAGGCCCTCGTGCTCGAGACCGAGGGCAAGCTCGACCTCGCCTTCTCGCAGGTCAAGCTCGGCACGGTCGCCGACCAGGTGCACTCGTGTAATTAAGGGGGCAGCCCCCTTTTCCTGGCAAAAGGGGTCAGTCATCGGTCACGACCAAAAGGGCGCTCCCAAGAGCGCCCTTTTTTCGTGAGCCTGACCCCTTTTGCTAGAAAAGGGGGGCTGCCCCCTTATCTCAACTGGCTATCCTTGCTGCCGCGACGGTTGTATCCCGCGTTGTTCACGACCTTCTTGTCCGCGGCTTCCTGGCACGCCACGCACAACCGGACTCCGGGCATCGCCTCGCGGCGTGCCTCCGGAATCCGCGCGCCACACTCGGCGCACGACTCGAGTGACGGACCCGTCGGCAACCGGCTCTTGGCGCGATTGATCGCGTCTTTCACCGTCGCATCGATCTGATCCTGCTCCGCGCCTTCCTTGGCCCAACCCGTCGCCATCGGATGCCTCCTACGAAACCCTGGCTACTTCAGCGCGGCCTCCGCGATGGGCCGCATCAACGCATAACCTTCCTTGCTTGGATGCACTTCATCCTTCGCGAGTTCCGGTTTCACGTTGCCATTCGCATCCACGAAAGGCGCGGCATAGTCCGCGAACTTCGCGTTGATGGTCCGCGCGTAGCTGCGCAGCCAGTCGTTGAGCGCCAGGGCCTCGGGCTTCGGGCTCACCTCCGGCCGCCACCAGTACTTCGACGCCGGCGGCACCGAGCCCAGCACGATGCGGATCTTGTGCGACCACGCGATCTCGCACATCGCCCTGATGTTGTTCTGCGTGTCCTGCGCCGTCATCGGACCGGTGTTGTGGGCGATGTCATTGGTGCCGGCCATGATGTGCACCACGCGCGGCTCGAGCGCGATCACGTCCGAGTACATGCGCACCAGCAGCTGCGGCGTGGTCTGCGCGCTGATGCCGCGGCCGACGATGCCGTTGGAGAAGAACTCCTTGTCGGCCGCCGCCCAACCCTCGGTGATCGAGTCACCCAGGAACACGGTGTCCACCTTCGTCCCGGCCGCCAGCAATTTCTCGTTGTCCTCGCGGTAGCGAGCGAGCCAGGCCCAGTCGGTGAGCAGCAGCGGCGGCTGCAGCGCGGGCGCGGTGTTCGGCTGCTTGCCGCAGCCTTCGGGAACCTGCGCCAGCACGGGCAGCGCGATGCCCGCACCGAGTGAACCGGCGATGAGTGAACGGCGAGTCAGAGTGCTCAAGTTCCTGCTCCTGGATTGTGGCGGGTGCGGTCTATCTACCTACCTCGACTTCGGCGTGAGCGTCGGCTTGGCGCCCACGGCCGTCGGGGGCGGAGTGTAGATGTAGGGCTGGTTGTCCAGCCATGAGTTGTCGTTCGCGCGCGCCGCGTTCGCCGCATCGATCCGCGGGTGCACGCGCTGCTCCCAGAGTGCCGAGGCGCGGTACCACTGTCCCTCGCCCCCGCGCAGCATGGACTGCGTGTTGCCGGGAAATTCCGCGTCGTCGGCCGGTGGGATCTGGATGTATCCCGCGCCGGACTTCGCATCGATGGCGTAGCGCACGCCGTAGCACTGGTAGCGCGTCGCCCCGGGCGCCGGCGGCGCGTCGGTGGCCGCGCAGTAGAAACGCACCTTGTAGGTAGTCGCCTTGCGCGGCGCCTGCACCGCGCCCGCCGCCCAGTCGGCGATGTCACCGGGATGCACCGGCGTGCTCACCGTGCCGTCGGCGGCGGTGATCTGCGTACCCGGACCGCTCCAGATGGTGAAGTCGGCGACGCCATCCGGGTCGGCGAGCGTCACCAGCGGATGCTTGCCGCGCGCGATTTCGATCTGCGTGATGGCGCCCTTGGCGCTCGCCGTCCCCGCAAGCGCCAGTAGCGGCGCGGCCAGCAAGCTGGCGATCAGGTTGACTCGCATGCGATTCCCCTCGTCTTCACACGAACTGGGCGGCATCCGCATTGAACGTGTCCGCGACGATCTTCCAGCTCTCCGCCTCGCGCCGGAGCACGGCTATCCACTTGCTGCGGAGGGGCGTTGGCGCCTGCGTCACGCCCGTGCCGAATGCATACGCGAGATCGTTCGAGGCGGCAACCACCACGCGCATTACGGTAACTTCCACCTCGGCCGCCCCGCCACCAAACAACCCTTCCAGCGCCGCGCGGATCGCCGGCAGACCGCTGACCATCGGCTGCCCCGGCACCATAAGCACCGCTTCGGCTGAGAAGCACGACACGGCCGCGTCGAAATCCCGTGCCACAATGCCGCGGCCCAGGTCTGCGATGACCCGGCGTATTTCGTTTTCCATGGGAGCCAGCCTACTACCCGCGCTCGACTGACAGCGAATCCGGCTTCGCGCGTGCCCGGGCCGTGATTGCACTCTGCGGCACTCGCCGCGCGCCCCGCCCCGCTAATATCAAGATATGACCAGCAAACTCAGCAACATAGAGATCGCTCAGGCCGCCAGGATGCGGCGAATCACGGACGTCGCGCAGGAACGCCTCGGCATTCCCGAAGACGCGCTCGAGGCCTATGGCAAGTACAAGGCCAAGATCTCGCTCGACTATCTTTCGAAGCTCGACGGCAAGCCCGACGGCAAGCTGGTGCTGGTCACGGCCATCTCGCCGACCCCGGCCGGCGAAGGCAAGACCACGACGACCGTGGGGCTCGGCGATGCGCTCAACCAGATCGGCAAGAAGGCGCTGATCTGCCTGCGCGAACCAGCGCTCGGCCCGGTGTTCGGCGTGAAAGGCGGCGCGGCCGGCGGCGGCTACGCGCAGGTCGTGCCAATGGAAGACATCAACCTGCACTTCACCGGCGACTTCGCCGCGATCGCCCTGGCTAACAACCTGCTGGCCGGCCTCATCGACAACCACGTCCACCACGGCAACGAACTGGGCTTCGACGTGCGCCGCGTCGCCTGGCGGCGCGTGGTCGACGTGAACGACCGCAGCCTGCGCGAGATCACGGTCGGCCTCGGCGGTCCCGGCAACGGCTACCCGCGGCAGGATGGATTCGACATCGTGGTCGCCTCCGAGGTGATGGCCATCTTCTGCCTGGCCACCAGCATCAAGGACCTGAAGGAACGCCTCGGGAAGATCGTCGTCGGCTACACGCGCGAGCAGAAGCCCATCCTGGCGCGCGATCTCAAGGCGCACGGCGCGATGACCGCGCTGCTGCGCGACGCGCTCGCGCCGAACCTGGTGCAGACGCTCGAGAACAATCCGGCGATCATCCATGGCGGCCCGTTCGCCAACATCGCGCACGGCTGCAACTCGGTGATGGCGACGCGGGCGGCGCTCAAGCTCGCGGACTACGTCGTGACCGAGGCCGGCTTCGGCGCCGATCTCGGCGCCGAGAAGTTCGTCGACATCAAGTGCCGCAAGGCGGGCCTCACGCCGTCGGCCGCGGTGATCGTCGCCACGGTGCGCGCGCTCAAGTTCCACGGCGGCGTGGAAGTGGCCGACGTGGGCAAGGAGAACCTGGCCGCGCTGGAGAAGGGCCTGGTCAACCTCGAACGGCACATCCACAACGTGCGCAACCAGTACGGGCTCAACTGCGTGGTCGCGATCAACTCGCGCGCCGAGGACACGGCCGCCGAGGTGGCGCTGATCCAGGAAAGGCTGTCGCATCTCGAGGTGAAGATCATCCACGCGCGCCACTTCGCCGAGGGCGGCAAGGGCGCCGTAGACCTCGCCAAGGAAGTCGTGCGGCTGTGCGAGCTGCCTAACAGCTTCCGCCACGTCTACGAGAGCGGGCAGACGCTCTGGGACAAGATGAAGACCATCGCCACGCAGATCTACGGCGCGCTCGACATCGTCGCCGACAGCAAGATCCGCGGGCAGATCAAGGCGCTGCAGGAAGCGGGCTATGGCCACTACCCGGTGTGCGTCGCGAAGACGCAGTACTCCTTCTCCACCGATCCCAAGCTGCGCGGCGCACCCACCGGCCACGTGGTCAACATCCGCGAGGTCCGGCTCGCCGCCGGCGCCGAGTTCGTGGTGATGATCTGCGGCGACATCATGACCATGCCGGGCCTGCCCAAGGTGCCGGCGTCCGACCACATCGACGTGGACGAGAACGGCAGGATCGTCGGGCTGTTCTAGCGGGAAGTCAGGGCCATAAACACCATCGCCATCGCCAGCGTGTCGAGCTCGCAGTAGCGCAGGAGCTGGCGTTCCAGCGATTGTCGTTCGGCGGGCGGCAGATCGAGCTGCTGTAGTCGGTCGTACGCCAGCAGCGCACCGCCGCCATTCGCGACGAAGCTCTCGGGGATATCGTCCTCGTCGTCGTACTCCGCCGCCAGTCGCCGTGCGACGCCTGGAATCTCGAGGAGGGGGTCGAGCAATTCGTATGGATCGACGACCTGGCCATCGCGCATGCGGATCCAGTTCCAGTCCCTGAAGTTCAGGCTGGGCATCTCCGCGGTTCCGTAGACGGGCTTGCCGAATTTTCCGCGTATGTAATCCGAGTACCGCAGCACGGCGGGCAGCACCCGCTTGATCGAGCTGCTGCCGCCCGTGCCGGGGAAATAGACGTGCGCAGCCACCGTCTTCGCGAGATCGTAAAGGCGTCCCGGCCGTTCCTCCGTACCGACCAGCGAGTCGATGAAGGCGATCAGTTCGTCCGCATCCGCGGGCGGTGCGGCCTCGATCTGGCGCCGGATCTCCTTCAGCACGGTGGCCTCGTAGGGCGACCAGTGGACTACCGGCCCTACGTCCGTCGACAGCGCTGCCTTCAGTGCGCGCACGGTGTAAGTGCTGGGCGCCGAGCCGGGATTCGCGTCGAGGAACTGGCTCCGATGCTCCAGCCGTCCGTCGGCATGCAGGACGTGTTGCGAATACTGGAACAGTAGAAGGTCATAGGGCCGCCGGCCGTGATGGTGGGGAAGAGCGGGCCGGGCCGTTTCGAAATCGAGGAAATGGATGGGCCGTCCATCGCGAGCCGGCATCACCTCCGCGAGTCGACGCAGCATCAGCGGACCCGTCACCCGGCCGCACGCTTCTCCGATCTGCAGCTGACGTCGATGCTCCGGAGTGATCGTGTCGAGCGTGTCGTCGATCTCGGCGGCCGCGAGCCCGTCGAGCCGCAGCGACTGGTCCGAAGCGAGGTGATCGGAAAGATTCTTGGCACCCAGCCTGAACAACCCGAATACCGTCTCGGCACGACGCGTATTGGCGGGGACTCGGCCGCTCGCTTCCATGCACCGAGCCCAGCCGCTCTGCGCCTCCGCCGCGGCTTTCCCGGGCTCGACGTAGTACTGGCAGGCCTTGCACTGCGGACCGATGTCTACCGGAAACGAATCGCCGCTCGCCAGCGTCTGCGATATTCGGCCGATGAATCCGTCGAAGTTTTCGGCCACGCCGGGAGCGTCGATCGTGCCCGCACGAAGCGCATGAACCTCCTGGCTGACGTCGAAGGCTGTCAGCAACGGCGGATCCAGTTGACCGAGGTCAAACTGCCCGGATACACGCACATCTTGACGCCGTTTTCCGAACTCGATGGCGAACATGCGGTTGAGCCCGTCGAATGACACCGTCCTGCGCTTGTCGAGCAACAACAGGTGCGGGGTAATCTCAAATTCGGGAAATGCCAGTGACAGCACGTGGGCCTGGAAGGCGACATCAAATAGATAGGGACGCCACTCGGCCGAGGGCAACCCTCGCCGGGTCGTGAACCGATCCTCATCCGGCCAGATTCCCTTGGCTTTCACTTCGAGCAGTCGCACCCGGTTTCCGGCCTTCTCCAGGATGTCGATGCGCACCAGCAGGTTGCCGGCCCGGATCGTCGCCTCGAATATCGTGACGTTCTGCCGCCGCAGCAACTCAGTGGTCAGGCGCAGTTGCTCCACCTGGCCGGGCGCATCGATGAGGACACCGCCGGGAAACATCCGCCGCGCCAGCTCCCCGACCTGCAAACCGCCCTCGCCCAGCGACTCGAGCAGTTCGTTGTCGGCGCCGCTGTCGTGGAAGCGCGGATCACGGGCGTAGTCGAGCTTGCGCGGGCATTCCAGCGCCATCAGGAAACGGCCTTTGGTCAGCGTGAGGGGCTCGAATGCTGTGGGTGGCTTGCGCTTCATGATGCGCTATGCGATGCGATATCCAACCATGAACAAGGCGGCTTCGATGTCGCGGATGGTCTTCCAGACCGACTTGCCGCGATTTTCTTGCTGGTGTCTCTGCAGCGCGCTCGCCAGGATCCAGTTGGCGCGCAGATTCCATTTGGCCCACACGCGCCCGCCTCCACCCACCTTCTTGGTCTCGAAGCCAGCACGTTTGAATAGTGAGTTGGGGCGCCGTCCTTTTACTGCCGAACCTGCCGCGAACCTCAGCAGGGCCGGCGCCTTGGGATGCGCAGCGCTCAACCGGCAATGTTTTCCGACCAGCAGGCCGAGCGCAGCAGCGACCCGATCGTCGTAGATGATGGACCGGTTGCGCGAAGCGAGGGAGTACACCTTGGTCAAGCCTGAATCCAGGCGCAGATCATCGTCATCGAACCGATCGAGTCCGTCGTGAGTCGATCCAGACAGGATCGAGGTAGCGTCCGAAATCCGCGCGATCAATCGCCCCGCCTGGTGATGCCTGATCAGCCATTTCGCGGACCCTCGCCACACCTGCCCCCAGTCGAGGACAGCCATGGCGGCGAGAAATGCCTTTCCCTCATGGTCGGCCTCGATGGCGGTGGTCAAGGCTTTCGCCAATTTTTCCAGGCGCTTCGTATTCGACTCGAGATCGCAGGCCGTGGTCGGATTCGGCAGGTCATCGCCGTCAGAAGAGTCCACCTCGGTCATCCAGAAATATTGCTGGCGCGCATCGTC
The DNA here is from genome assembly GCA_035701825.1 of Steroidobacteraceae bacterium. GTDB lineage: Bacteria > Pseudomonadota > Gammaproteobacteria > Steroidobacterales > Steroidobacteraceae > CADEED01. The sequence goes on along the minus strand of DASSRK010000190.1, from coordinate 1,683 downwards.
GAGGCTGCAAATTACCATTTCATTGGTCAACCCCATTTCCCGCCTTCGCTTTTGCCAGCGTTTGTCGTCAATCTCGTATCCATGGTCGAGTCGATTACCCGCCAGCAACTCGACTAGATAGTCGACGAAGCTCCGCACCGGCGCCTGCTCCAGGTACCTCTGCCGGCTCAATCCCTCGAACTTGCCCATGCGGCTCCCTCGACAATGCAACATTGTTAGGTCCACTGTATGTCGTGTGCACCCGGCGAGTGAGACGCCGATCACCTTTCCACGCGTCGCGGTCGCGAGAGCGCCCAAAGCTGCGATCCGTCTCACGATGTCGCGAGCACCCCGATCCCTAACCTCCGCCGTCCGCTGCCACATCACCTGTTGGAGGTTGAACATATGCCCGACATCGACGACCTGAAAGCACTGCGCGCCTGGCTGGGTTCGCACCGCGAGCTGCGTCCCGGGCAATTGAACGAGCGTGAAGTCGCAACTCTCGTGGTGTGCGCGGGTCGCGCGGCGGGTTTTATCGTCCGCACCGAGATCAAGGTGCCCACCTGTCTGCCCGACGGTGGCATCGTGAATGGCGAAATGGATGTCGGCTGGTTTCACGCGCAAAGCAATAAGCTAATCGCGGCGTGGGAGCTCGATGGCCAGGACGTGCCCGACGCGCACCTGCTCGGCTCGGTGACCAAGGGAAAGGCGGGAAACAAGGCGAAGTTCGACGCCTGCGGCGCACCCTTGAGGATCCAGGTGCTGTACTCGGTCAAGAACAACCTCGAGCCGAAGCGGCCTTCCAAGAAATCAATCGTCGAGCGCCTGCTGGGAACGAGCGCCACAGTGGTGAGCGATGAAGATCTCATGGCCGAGCCCGGCATCCTCTACTGGATCCGGCGCGCCGAGAGCCTGGCGCCACCGCCCGCTACGCGGGGCGAAGCGGCCTGAATCGCGCGCGCTGACCGAGTTGCCGTGCCGGTGGTGACATCCGCGCGGCGACGGTTCTCGTCTCAGGTTTGCTAGCATCGCCGCATGCCGGGCTCGGGGATCAATCGCGTGCGCGCCGAAATCGACGCCCTCTATCGCAAGGAATCACGCCGCATCTTCGCGACGCTGATCCGCCTGCTCGGTGATTTCGAGCGCGCCGAGGAAGCCCTGCACGAAGCCTTCCGCGCCGCCATGGAGAAGTGGCCCGCCGAGGGACTGCCGCAGAACCCGGTGTCGTGGCTGGTGTCCGCCGGCCGCTTCAAGTCGATCGACAAGCAGCGCCGCGAGGCGCGCTTCGAGCACCTGGAGGACCGTCCCGACGTCAGCGAGTCGCTGGCCGACCAAACTACTCCGGCCGACGAGCAGGAGCTGCTCGAGGACGACCGGCTGCGCCTGGTGTTCACCTGCTGCCACCCCGCCATCGCCTCCGACGCGCAGGTGGCGCTGACGCTGCGCGAAGTCTGCGGCCTCAGCACCGAGGAAATCGCCGCGGCCTTCCTGACGCCGGCGCCGACGCTGGCGCAGCGCATCGTGCGCGCGAAGGGCAAGATCCGCGACGCGAAGATTCCCTACGAGGTCCCTGGCCGCACGGAGCTGGCGGCGCGGCTGGACAGCGTGCTGCGCGTGGTCTACCTCGTCTTCAACGAGGGCTACCTCGCCTCGTCGGGGGATGCGCTCACGCGCCACGATCTTTCCGGCGAGGCGATCCGGCTG
>DASSRK010000189.1:0-6743 GCA_035701825.1 Steroidobacteraceae bacterium | reverse complement strand
TGGCCCAGGAATCGCTGGATGCGACGGGCACGCTGGACGGTGATCTTGTCCTCTTCGGACAGCTCGTCCATGCCCAGGATCGCGATGATGTCCTTCAGCTCCTTGTACTTCTGCAGGGTCTGCTGGACGCGCTGGGCGGTGTCGTAGTGCTCGTGGCCGATGACGTTGGGGTCCAGCTGGCGGCTGGTCGAGTCCAGCGGGTCGACCGCCGGGTAGATGCCCAGCGCGGCGATGTTTCGCGACAGCACGACGGTGGCGTCGAGGTGGGCGAAGGTCGTCGCGGGCGACGGGTCGGTGAGGTCGTCCGCGGGAACGTACACGGCCTGGATCGAGGTGATCGAGCCGGTCTTGGTCGAGGTGATGCGTTCCTGCAGCACGCCCATTTCCTCGGCCAGCGTCGGCTGGTAACCCACCGCCGACGGCATGCGGCCCAGCAGCGCCGACACTTCGGTGCCGGCCAGTGTGTAGCGGTAGATGTTGTCGACGAAGAACAGCACGTCGCGGCCCTTGCCCGACGCCTGCTTCTCGTCGCGGAAATACTCCGCCATGGTGAGGCCGGTGAGCGCGACGCGCAGGCGGTTGCCCGGCGGCTCGTTCATCTGGCCGTACACCATCGCCACCTTCGAGTTCGAGAGTTCCTTCGGGTCGATGACGCCCGATTCGATCATCTCGTGGTAGAAGTCGTTGCCTTCGCGGGTGCGCTCACCGACGCCGGCGAACACCGACAGGCCCGAGTACTGCTTGGCGATGTTGTTGATGAGCTCGAGCATGTTGACGGTCTTGCCGACGCCGGCGCCGCCGAACAGGCCGACCTTGCCGCCCTTGGCGAACGGCGCGAGCAGGTCGATCACCTTGATGCCCGTGACGAGCAGGTCCTGGCCGCCCGCCTGCTCGTTGTAGCTCGGCGGCGGGCGATGGATGGGCAGCGTCTCCTTGGCGGCCACGGGACCACGGTTGTCCTGCGGCGTCCCGAGCACGTCCATGATGCGGCCGAGCGTCGCGGCGCCGACCGGCACCGAGATCGGCGCGCCCGTGGAGTCCACCGACAGGCCACGCTTCAGGCCTTCCGAGGCACCCATGGCGATGCAACGGACCACGCCGTCGCCCAGCTGCTGCTGCACTTCGAGCGTGAGATCCGCGTCCTTGAGCTTGAGCGCTTCGTAGACTTTCGGGATCGACTCGCGCGGGAACTCCACGTCGATGACGGCGCCGATGATCTGGGTAATCTTGCCTGTGGCCATGATTCGTAACCTCTAACTGATTCGCTTGACTGGGCCGTTCAGACGGCCGCCGCGCCGCCCACGATCTCGGCCAATTCCTTGGTGATCGCGGCCTGGCGGGCCTTGTTGTAGATGAGCTGCAGTTCGTTGATGAGCTTGCCGGCGTTGTCCGAGGCGGCCTTCATGGCGACCATGCGCGCCGCCATCTCGCAGGCGACGTTCTCGACCACCGCGCGGTAGATCTGCGACTCGATGTAGCGCATGAGCACGCCGTCGAGGATTTCCTCGGCACCGGGCTCGTAGAGATAGTCCCAGTGCTCCTGCAGGTCGGCGCCGGCGTCGAGCTGCACGGGCAAGAGCTGCTGCATCTCCGGCTTCTGCGTCATGGTGTTCACGAAACGCGACGACGAGATGTACAGCCGGTCGATCCTGCCCTCGCGGTACGCATCGAGCATGACCTTGATGGTGCCGAGCAGGTCCTTGATGTGCGGGTAGTCGCCGAGCCCGCTGGTGTTCGCCAGGATCGGGTTCGGCAGCCGGCGGAAGAACGCGGTCGCCTTGCTGCCGATGAGGCACAGCGACACGTTGACGCCCTTCGGCTGCCAGTCCTTCATCGCCAGCAAGACGTTCTTGAAGTTGTTGACGTTCAGCGAGCCGCACAGGCCGCGGTCGGGCGACACCACGATGACGCCGACGTTCTTCACCTCGGCACGTTCCTGCAGGAACGGGTGCCGGTAGTCGGGATTCGCCTGGGTCAGGTTGCCGATGACCGAGCGGATCTTGTCGGCGTAGGGACGCGCCAGGCGCATGCGGTCCTGGGCGCGACGCATCTTGCTGGTCGCGACCATCTGCATGGCCTTGGTGATCTTCTGCGTCGACTTGACGCTGGCGATCTTGACGCGGATTTCCTTGGTGCCAGGCATTGCGAACTACCTTAGAACGAACCCGTCTTGAGCCACTCTTCGCAGATCGACTTGAGCGTCGCCTCGTGCTTCTTGAGCACCGGCTCGGCATTGATCGCGTCGAGCTGCGCCTTGTTGGCGCTCTTCGCGAACGCCTGCAGGGAGGCTTCCGCCGCGACCACCTTCTTGGCGTCGACCTTGTCGAAGTAGCCGTTGTTGACCGCGTAGATCGACAGCGCCAGTTCCGCCACCGACATGGGCGAATACTGCTTCTGCTTCATGGTCTCCATGGTGCGCACGCCGCGCTCCAGCTGGCGGCGGGTGGCCTCGTCGAGGTCCGAGGCGAACTGCGAGAACGCCGCGAGCTCGCGGTACTGCGCGAGGGCCAGGCGGATGCCGCCGCCCAGGCGCTTGATGATGTCGGTCTGCGCCGCGCCACCGACGCGCGACACCGAGATGCCCGCGTTCATGGCGGGGCGGATGCCGGCGTTGAAGAGATCCGTTTCCACGAAGATCTGCCCGTCGGTGATCGAGATGACGTTGGTGGGCACGAACGCGGTCACGTCGCCGGCCTGGGTCTCGATGATGGGCAGGCCCGTGAGCGAGCCCGTCTTGCCCTTGACCTTGCCGCCGGTCTTCTCCTCGACGTACGCCTCGTTGACGCGCGCCGAGCGCTCGAGCAGGCGGCTGTGCAGGTAGAACACGTCGCCGGGATAGGCTTCGCGGCCCGGCGGGCGGCGCAGCAGCAGCGAGATCTGGCGATAGGCCACGGCCTGCTTCGACAGGTCGTCATAGATGATCAGCGCGTCTTCGCCGTTGTCCATGAAGTACTCGCCCATGGTCACGCCCGAGTACGCCGACAGGTACTGCATGGCCGCGGGGGTCGAGGCGGAGGCGGCGACGACGATGGTGTGCGCGAGCGCGCCGTGCTCCTCGAGCTTGCGCACCACGTTCGCGATGGTCGACTGCTTCTGGCCGATCGCGACGTAGACGCACTTAATGCCCGAGGACTTCTGGTTGATGATGGTGTCCACGGCAATGGCGGTCTTGCCGGTCTGGCGGTCGCCGATGATCAGCTCGCGCTGGCCGCGGCCGATCGGCACCATCGAGTCGATGGCCTTGTAACCGGTCTGCACCGGCTGGCTGACACTCTTTCTATAGATGACGCCCGGCGCGACGCGCTCGATGGGCGCGGTCTGCGTGGTCTTGAGCGGGCCCTTGCCGTCGAGCGGCTGGCCGAGCGCGTCGACGACGCGGCCGAGCAGCTCGCGGCCCACCGGCACTTCGAGGATGCGGCCCGTGGTCTTCACGGTGTCGCCTTCGCGGATCGCCTTGTACTCGCCGAGCACCACGGCGCCGACCGAGTCCTGCTCGAGGTTGAGCGCGAGGCCGAAGACGTTGCCCGGGAACTCGATCATTTCGCCGTAGCGGACGTCGGCCAGGCCGTGGATGCGGCAGATGCCGTCCGTCACCGTGACCACGGTGCCGACGTTGCGCGCCTCGGTCTGCGACTTGAAGTTCTCGATGCGCGACTTGATGAGGTCGCTGATTTCGGATGCTTTGACGGACATGGGATAGATCCTCGAAAAAACTTTATGCGGTCAGTTCGGTGGCCAGGCGCTCGAGCCGGCCCTTGAGCGAGCCGTCGATCACCAGGTCGCCCGCCTTGAGGACGGCGCCGCCCAGCAGGCTGCCGTCGACCTTCGTGTGCAGGCGCACCTGGCGCCCCAACTTCTTCTGCAGCGCCGCGGCGTAGCGGCTTTCCTGGTCGGGCGTGAGCTGCGTCGCGGCCACCACTTCGACGTCGACCGCGTTCTCGACTTCGGACTTCATCTGCTCGAACAGGGCCGCGATCTCGGGGAGGAATCCGAGCCGGCGGTTCTGCGCGAGCAGCGCCACGAAGTTGCGACCGTTGTCGTCCAGGCCGGCGATGCCGTTGACCAGCTCGGCGAGTTGCGCCGGGGTCACGTGCGGGCTGCCGAGCAGCGGCTGCACGGCCGGGTCGGCAACCACGCTCGCGGCGCGTTGCAGTCCGATCGACGTGGCGCCGAGCGAATTGCCCTTGCGCGCCAGCGCGAACAGCGCCTTCGCGTAAGGTCGTGCGGTGGTGGTGCGTTCAGCCATTTGCCGTGCCTTATAACTTCGCCGCGAGCTGGTCGAGCAGTTCGCCGTGCGTCCTGGCGTCGACTTCGCGCTCGAGGACGCGCTTGGCGCCCGCGACCGCGAGGCTCACGACCTGGCCACGCAGCTGGTCGCGCGCGCGATTGCTCTCGAGCTCGATCTGCGACTTGGCGGCGGCCATGGCCTTCTCACCCTCGAGGCTCGCGGCCTTGCGCGCCTCTTCGATGATCTGGTTGGCACGCGTCTGCGCCTGCGATTCGATCGCGATGGCGCGGGCACGGGCTTCCTTGATCACCTCGTCGGCGCGGCTCTTGGCTTCCGACAGGTCCTTCTGGCCCTGTTCCGCGGCCGCGAGGCCGGCCGCGATCTTCTTCTCGCGCTCGGTCATGGCGTTGAGGATGATCGGCCAGATGAAGCTCATGACCAGCCAGACGAAGATCGCGAAGATCAGCATCTGGATGACCAGTGTGACGGTGATGCTCACGCGTCTCTCCTAGCAGGTTATTGCGCCGGCTTCCGGGCTTACTTCGGCAGCTGGTTCAGGAACGGATTCGCGAACGTGAAGAACAGCGCGAAGCCGATGCCGATCATCGCGACCGCGTCGAGCAGGCCGGCGACGATGAACATCTTCACCTGCAGGGCCGGGGTCAGTTCCGGCTGGCGCGCGGCGCCTTCCAGGAACTTGCCGCCCAGCAGGCCGAAGCCGATGGCGGTGCCGAGCGCGCCGAGGCCGAAGATCAGGCCGACGCCGAGGGCAGTGAAACTCTGGATCTGGGCAATTGCAGCAACGTTTTCCATTTTTCCTCCGACAGAACCTTTAACTAACTACTTGAAAGATCAGTGATGGGTCTCGTGCGCCTGCGACAGGTACACGATCGTCAGCACCATGAAGATGAACGCCTGGAGCGGGATCACCAGGATGTGGAAGCCGGCCCACACCACGCCGAGCACCAGCTGGCCGATGGCGCCGCCGATGCCCGCGAGCGAAGAGATGGCGAAGCTGCCGCCCAGGACCGCGAGCAGCAGGAAGATCATTTCGCCGGCGAACAGGTTGCCGTAGAGACGCAGGCCGAGCGACATCGGGCGCGCGAGGTGCTCGACGAAGTTCAGCAGCAGGTTGAACGGCATCATCCACTTGCCGAACGGATGGGTCAGCAGCTCCCAGGTGAAGCCGCCGAATCCCTTGATCTTGAAGCTGTAGAACATCACGACCAGGAACACGCTGATCGACATGCCGAGCGTGATCTGCAGGTCGGTGGTGGGCACGACCTTGAGGTGCTCGAGGCCGAAGGCCTTCTCGCCGATGAGCGGGAAGAGATCCACCGGCACGATGTCCATGATGTTGAACAGCAGGATCCAGCAGAAGATGGTGAGCGCCAGCGGCGCGATCAGCCTGCTGGTGCCGTGGAAGGTGTCGCGCACCTGCGAGTCGACGAACTCGACCATCACCTCGACGAAGCTCTGGAAGCCGCGCGGCACGCCGTCGGCGGTGAGCTTGCGGGCCGCCAGCCAGAACGAGCCGACGAACAGCAGGCCGAGCAGCACCGAGAAGAAGATGCTGTCGAGGTGGAACGTCCAGAACCCTTCGCCATGGCTCAGGTTGGCCAGGTGGTGGACGATGTACTCGCTCCCGGAGGGCGCATGCTCGGCGGCGTGTTCGACGACTTCTGACATCTACGCTTCTTCCTGGCTAACGCTTCGCGGCGCTCGCGGCGCCGGCCAGCGGCGGCAGCGCATTCGCGAGCGCAATCCAATACACAAACAACGTCGCGATGTAAGTACCGAACAGTGCCGCGAACGACACCTTCAGGGTCAGGAACACCACCACGAACGACGCGACCGTGACCGCGAGCTTCACGCCCTCGCCCACGTAGAAAGCACGGGCCAGTTGCTCGGGCTCCGAACCCGCGCGCGGCGCGAAGCCGATCAGCGCGAGCACCAGGCTGGCGACCGACGAAATGCCACCACCCACGAGCGCGGAAATCCCGACGACACGGCCCCAGACCGCGAAACAGATCATCGCGACCACGACCGTTACGACGACCTGGCCGAGCACGACGCTCATGGCCAGTCGCCTTGCCTCGGGCAACTGAAGGGTGACCACGACACTCCTACTGCAAGTCGACAATTCGCGTACAACGAGCCCGCGCGATCCGCAGGCAGAAACTCAGCGACGTACGAAAATTGTTTTGGCCTGCAACGACTTACGGTGCCTTGGCCAAGGGGCGCGCATTATATACGCCGACCCCGGGCCCATCAACAAAAAAGCCGAGAAAAAAAGCGGCTTTTCCCGGGAGTTTTTACGTATTGGCCGCGTGACTAGTATTCGCTGCAACGCCGCCAAGGAATTCCCCGATGTTGCAGGCATACCTCGCGCTCGCCGCACCGCCCGTCGCCGTCCTCGCGACCGCCGGCCACCCCCGCTGCCGTGCCGGCGGGGCCGAGTCCGGTCCCTGTGAGGTCTGGTGAACATCGACGCCCCGCAGAAACGGCCGTCCGT
>DASSRK010000188.1:0-25300 GCA_035701825.1 Steroidobacteraceae bacterium | reverse complement strand
GTTGCGGATATCGGTGTGGGTGCGGAATCCCACTTTCCCCGTATAAAACGCCAGTGCTTCGTCCTGGTCGCGCACGTACAGACCAACTACTTCGACACCCTGGGTCATGGGAGGCTCCTTATTTGGGTGGCGTCTTTTTACCGGCGGCTTCCTGCCTGCGCTTCTCCAAAACTGCGGTCTTGAGATCGGGCCGGTTCGAGGCCCGCAGGTAGCACTCCGGCACGTTCTTCGGCTCGAGTGGCGCGCCGCTGTCGCGCGCGCGCACTTCGCCCGGGCTGGCGCCGGTGATGTCACGAAAAATGCGGCCGAAGGTGCCGAGGCTCTTCCAGCCGGTCTGGAAGGCGATGTCGGTGATGGGCAGGTCGGTGTCCCGCAGCAGGGCCTGCGCACGCTCGATGCGGCGCGTGAGAAGGTATCGATGCGGCGGCAAGCCGAAGGCTTCCTTGAAGGAGCGCGCGAAGTGGGCCGCCGAGACGCGGCTGACCTTGGCGAGCCTGTGCACGGGCCACTCCTCGTCCGAAGCCGCGTCCATGCGGTCCTTGGCGCGCAACAGTCGTCGCAGCAGATCGGGATCCTGGCTCATGCGCCCGCTGCACCGCGGGCCCGAGTCCGCGAGTAGTTAGGCGACGCGCGCCTAGATGTCGAGGTTGGCCACCGCCAGCGCATTCTTCTCGATGAACTCGCGGCGCGGTTCGACCTGGTCGCCCATCAGCGTGGTGAAGATCTCGTCCGAGGCGAGGATGTCCTCGATGCGCACCTGCATGAGCCGGCGCGTCTCGGGGTTGAGCGTGGTCTCGCGCAGCTGGTCGGGATTCATTTCGCCCAGGCCCTTGTAGCGCTGGATGGACTGCCCTTTGCGGGCCTGGTCCAGCAGCCAGGTCATGGCCTGCTTGAAGGTGCTGATCTCGAGCCTGGCCTCGCCTCGCATGACGTAGGCGCCCTCGCCGATCATGCCGGCCAGCGTCTTGCCGAGCTCGACGATGCGGCGATATTCCGCCGACTCGAAGAATTCCTTGGGCAGCGCCTTCTCGGTGACCGAGCCATGCTCGGTCTTGCTGACCAGCACGCGGGTGGGATGGCCGTCGACCTTGCGGATCTCGATGCGATAACTGCGCGGGCTGTCCGACAACGTATTCAGGTGTTCGGCGAGATCGCGGGCCCAGGACTGCATCCAGTCGAGCCGGTCGAACTCGGCGGCCGTGACCTCGGGCATGTAGATGAGCTGCTCGAGCAGGCGCTCGTCGTAACGCCGCGCCCAGCGGCGGATGATGGCCTGAACCTCCATGTACTGGCGCGCCAGCGCTTCGAAACCGGGGCCGGAGAGCGGCGGCGCGGAGCTGTTCACGTGCAGGCCTGCACCGTCGAGCGCCGAGGCGAGCAACATGGCGTTGAGCGCGGCGTCATCCTTGACGTAGATCTCCTGCTTGCCGCGCTTCACCTTGTAGAGCGGCGGCTGCGCGATGTAGACGTGGCCGTTGGTGATCAGGTCGGGCACGTGGCGATAGAAGAACGTGAGCAGCAGCGTGCGGATGTGCGAGCCGTCGACGTCCGCGTCGGTCATCAGGATCACGCGGTGGTAACGCAGCTTCTTGAGGTCGAAATCGTCCTTGCCGATGCCGCAGCCGAGCGCGGTGATCAGCGTGCCGACTTCGGCGGATGACAGCATCTTGTCGAAGCGCGCCTTCTCGACGTTCAGGATCTTGCCCTTGAGCGGCAGGATGGCCTGGGTGCGCCGGTCGCGGCCCTGTTTGGCGGAGCCACCGGCCGAATCACCCTCGACGATGAAGATTTCGCACAGCGCCGGGTCCTTCTCCTGGCAGTCGGCGAGTTTTCCCGGCAGGCCCGCGATGTCGAGCGCGCCCTTGCGGCGGGTCATCTCGCGCGCCTTGCGCGCGGCTTCGCGGGCACGCGCGGCTTCGATAATCTTGCCGACGATGGCCTTGGCTTCGGCCGGATGCTCGAGCAGGTATTCCGCCAGCTTCGCACTGACCGCCTGCTCGACGACGCCCTTCACTTCCGATGAGACCAGCTTGTCCTTGGTCTGCGAGGAGAACTTCGGGTCGGGCAGCTTCACCGAGAGGATGGCGGTGAGACCTTCGCGGGAGTCGTCACCCGTGGTCGGGATCTTCTCCTTCTTGGTCGCCATCTCTTTTTCGATGTAGTCGTTCAGCGTGCGCGTCAGCGCGGCGCGAAAGCCAGCGAGGTGCGTGCCGCCGTCCTTCTGCGGAATGTTGTTCGTGTAGCAGAACATCGATTCGCTGTACGAATCGTTCCATTGCATGGCCACTTCGACGCCGATTGATCCTTCTTGGGAACGAAACCAGAAGACGGACGGATGAACCGGTGTCTTGGTGCGATTCAGATGCTTCACGAATTCCTGGAGACCGCCTTCGTGCTGGAAGACGTCGCTCTTGGCTTCGCGCTCGTCGACGAGCTCGATGCGTACACCGGAATTCAGGAACGACAACTCGCGCAGGCGCTTGGCCAGGATCTCGTAGTCGTAGGTGATGTTGCTGAAGATGGTCGGGCTGGCCTTGAAGCGGACGACAGTGCCGCGCTCGGTGGTATCACCCGTGACGGCGAGCGGAGCCACAGCGTCACCCAGCCGGAATTCCATCTTGTGCGTCTTGCCATCGCGATGGATGGTCAGCCACAGGTTGTCGGAAAGCGCGTTCACGACAGACACGCCGACGCCGTGCAGACCGCCCGAGACCTTGTACGAGCTGTCGTCGAACTTACCGCCGGCATGCAGCACGGTCATGATGACCTCGGCCGCCGAGCGCCCTTCGTCCGGGTGGATATCGGTCGGAATACCGCGGCCGTTGTCTGCGACGGTCACCGATTCGTCGGCATGGATCGTCACGACGATGCGGTCGCAGTGGCCCGCCAACGCCTCGTCGATGGCGTTATCCACAACCTCGAAAACCATGTGATGGAGGCCGGTACCGTCATCGGTGTCACCGATGTACATCCCGGGCCGTTTGCGCACCGCGTCAAGACCCTTTAAGACCTTGATTTTGCTTGAGTCGTAGACGTCGTCGTTGGCCATGACTGACTCGAAAAAACGGGCCGGAATTATAGCCGGATAACTCGTCCTTGTTCCACGTGAAACGTCGCTTTAGGTGCTTGAAAAAGCGCGGTTTCTGGCGTCAACGAGGTCGCGATCATCTGGCTTTCCAGCGCGGCCAATTCATCGAACAAGCGGCGAAGGTTTTTGGCGTCGAGTTCGGCGGCTGGATCATCCAGCAACAACGTGGCGCGCATCCCGAGCTCTGCGCGCAGCAGCTGCAGCTGAGCGACGATCATGGCCACCGCCGTCAGCTTCTGCTGTCCACGAGAGAGCACCTCGCGGGCAATACGCCCTTTCATTCTTAGATCTACATCGGCGCGATGGGGGCCGCTGTGCGTGAGGCCCCGATCCCGGTCGCGCTCGATGTTCGCGCGCAGTTGCTCTTCCAGAGTTCGATCCGCAGCCCAGCCTGCGTGAAAGCCCACATCGACGCTCAAATCGGAAAACGCGGTGAACAGCCTTTCCAGATACGGTCTCAAGCGACCAAGCGCGGCTTGGCGAGCCGTTGAGATGGAGTGTCCCGCTTCGATCAAGACGGGGTCCCAGACACTGACGTCGAAGGCGCCGGTCTTGAGGGCGGCATTTCGCTGCTTTAAAGCCCGCTGATATCGAGCCCACTGGGAGGCGAAACTTGGTTCCACGTGGAACACCAGCCAATCCAACCAGCGCCGCCGCCGCTCCGGCCCTTGCTCAATCAGCTTGTGGATCTCGGGGTCGATCGCCTGGACTGGAAGAACACTGGACAGCTCCAGGAGCGTATGGACGCTCTGGCCGTTGATCCGCGCTCTCGTGCCCTCGCGCGACACTTCGACTCCAGCAGCCTTAGCGGGCCCATCACGCGTCCGACCGAATACCGTGAGCGCGGCTTGGCCGTGGCGTATGAGCCGCTCGTTGGTACGTGTCCGAAAGGAACGCCCACGACCCAGGAGAAAGATCGCCTCGAGGATGGAGGTTTTTCCCGCGCCATTCTCCCCGGCGATCACGTTGAGCTCGGGCGCAAATTCCAGCGCCGCCGATTCAATGCAGCGGAGATTCTCGACTCGCAGCTCGGCGAGAGACATCGCGGGCGGCCGCTCGCTGCCGAGCGAAAGCAGCGCGTTAGAGGCGCATCGGCATCACGACGTACTTGGACGTCGCGGCGCCCGCCGCACGGACCAGGCAACTACTGTTGCCGTCGGTGAGACCGAGAACGACCTTGTCGGAGTCGACCGCGGACAGCGCGTCGAGCAGGTATGTGACGTTGAAGCCGATTTCGACCTCATCGCCCTTGTAAGTGACCTCAACCTGATCCTCGGCTTCTTCCTGTTCGGGGTTATGTGCCTGGATCGTGACGAGATCAGGCTTCAAACTGACGCGAACTCCACGGTACTTCTCGTTCGAGAGAATGGCGGTCCGCTGCAGCGCCTGGCGCAGGCCTTCGCGATCCGCTTCCACCTGCTTGCTTGGGTTGGCAGGGATAACGCGCCCATACTCCGGGAAGCGCCCGTCAATGAGCTTCGAAGTGAATCGAATGTCGCCAATCTGGGCTCGAACATGACTGCTCCCGATGGCCAGGTCGACGTTGCCATCACCACCCAGAATGCGCTGGAGCTCCAGTACGCCCTTGCGCGGCAGGATCACCTGCTGATTGGTCTTGGCCTTGCTCTCGAGTTCGGCCTCGCACAGCGCCAGGCGATGCCCGTCGGTCGCGACGGCGCGCAGCGTCTTGCCATCGGTTTCCAGCAGAAGTCCATTCAAATAGTAGCGAACGTCTTGCTGTGCCATCGAAAAGTGGGTTTTGTCGATCAAACGTCGGAAATCGCCCTGGGCCAGCGTCAGGGTCTGCTGCGCATTGATTTCCTCGACCACCGGAAACTCAGACGCCGGCAGCGACGACAGCGTGAAACGCGATCTTCCCGCCTTGATCGACACCCGTTCGCCGTCAGTCGCCACCGTTACTTGGGTCTTCTCGGGTAACGCGCGGAAGATGTCGAGCAACTTCCTGCCCGGGACAGTCACATCACCAGGCTGCTGAACGCTGGCCTCACCCGACGCCACCAACTCCACCTCGAGATCCGTGCCCGTGATGCTGATTCGGTTGTTCCGCGCGGCCAGCAAGACGTTCGACAACACCGGCATCGTCTGCCGACGCTCGACTACGCCGATGACACTCTGCAGGGGAGCGAGGATTTGCTCGCGAGTCGCGGAAAGCTTCATGCGATTGCCTTCTGTTCTTAAAGATTTAAAGCCAGTAGATACAGCTATAGAGCCTGTGGATCGTGGGGACTATTCGAAAAACGATTTCGGATCAGTCTTTTGCCACCCCTCGGATCCCTGAATCAACTTACCCACAGCCTGCATATCCCCTGTGCGTGGCCTGTGGATTATTTTGTCCCCAAAATTATCCACAAGCATTCCACAGTCATCCCGTCAGGGTTCTCAACAGGTTTTGATAATCCTCGCCGACGCGCTGCTCGGCCACGCGCAACTCGCGGATGCGAGAACAGGCATGGAGCACCGTCGTGTGATCGCGGCCGCCAAAGGCGTCGCCAATTTCGGGAAGGCTGTGCGTGGTGAGTTCTTTCGCGAGCGCCATCGCGACCTGGCGCGGTCGCGCGATGGAACGGCTGCGGCGTTTTGAGAGCAGATCTGCCACGCGCACTTTGTAGTAGTCAGCCACCGTCTTCTGAATGTTTTCGATAGTGATCAATTTCGCCTGCAATGTCAGCAGGTCTTTCAACGCGTCCTTGGTGAATTCCAGAGTGATCGATCGACCCGTGAAGCGCGAATTCGCGATGACGCGCTTCAACGCGCCTTCGAGCTCGCGGACATTCGAACGGATGCGCTTGGCGATGAAGAACGCGACTTCCTCGGGCAGCTGCACGTTTGCGGCCTGCGCCTTGCCGATCAGGATTGCCACGCAGGTCTCGAGCTCCGGCGGCTCGATGGCCACCGTGAGACCCCATCCGAACCGTGATTTCAGGCGTTCTTCGAGACCCGAGACTTCCTTCGGATAGCGATCGCAGGTCACGATGACCTGCTGTTGCCCTTCGAGCAGCGCGTTGAACGTGTGGAAGAACTCTTCCTGGGAGCGATCCTTGTTCGCGAAGAACTGGATGTCGTCGATCAGCAGCGCGTCGAGCGAGCGATACGCCGTCTTGAACTCGTTCATCTTGTTGTGCTGGAGCGCGATGACCATGTCGCTCACGAATCGCTCGGAGTGGATGTACGCCACACGAGCGTCCGGATCGCGCGCCTTGATCGCATGGCCCACGGCCTGCATCAGGTGAGTCTTGCCGAGGCCAACGCCGCCGTAGATGAAAAGCGGGTTGTATGCGCGCCCGGGATTCTCGGCGACCTGGACCGCAGCGGCCTTGGCGAGCTGGTTGCTCTTGCCCTCGACGAAACCGGAAAAAGTGAAATCGGGATTCAGCCGGACGCCGACCACGATGCCTTCGCTGCGCTTCGGGCGAGTGACGCCGTTGCCGTCCGACTCGGCCACCCGCGCCACCGGTTCGCCGCCACGGGATCCCACTTCGACCGTCACGATCGGGGCATCGCCCTCGACGAAGCCGCGCACCATCTCTCCCAGGCGGGACAGCAGGTGAGCATTGACCCAGTCCACGGCGAAGCGGTTCGGCGCCAGCAGCTTTAGCGCGCCACTGCTCTCGATCGCCTGCAGCGGGCGCACCCAGGTGTTGAAATGTTCGCCGGGCAACTCGTCCTCGAGGGCGCGCACACAGCGCGACCAGAGCGAGCTACCCAACTGCGTGGATTCGCGCGTAGCTGCGTTCACGGGTCGAGTGGTCCGATCGAAAGGGGTTGCCGGGAAAAAGGGGTGCGAAGTCTAGCCTTTCCTGACGGGAATTGTTGACACCTGCGGCACCCACTGCGTACCCTTCCCGCCCTTTTTTCCGAGAGATCAGCGGCTTTGGAGCCGATCATATGAAACGCACTTACCAGCCGAGCAAGATCAAGCGCAAACGCGCCACAGGGTTCCGCGCGCGCATGAAGACTGCGGGCGGTCAGAAGGTCCTGGCTCGCCGCCGCGCCAAGGGCCGCAAGAAGATCGTTCCGTAATCGACGCCGATTGCTTCATGCTCCCGGGCCGCCATGCAGCCCACGCATCGTCGTTCAAGTTTTGGCGCTGAGCTGCGTCTGCGCAGCAAGCTGCAGTTCGACGCAATTTACGCATCCGGACGTCGCATCGACGATCGCTTTTTCGGATTGCGCATCAAACCCAATGAGCTCGGCCATCCGCGCGTGGGGCTCGCGGTCGCGGTGAAGACCGCCGGCAACGCGGTGAGGCGCAATCGACTGCGGCGCCTGGTGCGCGAATCCTTCCGCCTGGCGCAGCACGAACTGCCCGCGGTCGACATCGTGGTTGCGGCAAAATTTCCGGCGGCCGGAGCCACCGCAGAGGCGCTGCGTGCTAGCCTCGCCACCCTTTGGCAACGCGTCGCGAGCACATGCGCCACGTCCTGAAGCTTCTGATTCGTGGATACCAGCTGGCCATCAGCCCGCTGTTCGGTCCGCGCTGCCGCTTCTATCCCTCGTGCTCGCACTACGCCCTGGAAGCCATCGACAGCCACGGGGCGGTGCGCGGCACGTGGCTCACGATCAGGCGCATCGCGCGTTGCCACCCGTTCAACGAAGGCGGATTCGATCCGGTTCCCTGCCCAAGACACACGCATGACTAACAACATTCGCTTCTTCCTGTGGCTGGCGCTGGCGCTGACCGTGTGGATGAACTACCAGCAGTGGCAGATCGATTACGGTCCGAAGACCAGTGCGTCCATGGCCACTGACGGCACGGGCGCGCCAAAGCCACCGGCTCTGGGCGAAACTGTTCCACAAGTGGAGCAACCCGCGGCGAACCCCTCCGCTGCGACTTCGGTGCCGGCCGTGACGGCGCCGGGCGCCGCTGCCGGCACGACGTCCACGCCAGCCACCCCGGCAGAGTCCACCGCCCAGAAGGTCCACGTGGTCACCGACGTGCTGGTCGTGGACATCAGCCTGAAAGGCGGCGACCTGGTTCGTGCCGAGTTGCCAACCTATCCGTTGGTCAAGGGCAAGCCCGACCCGGTGGTGCTGCTCAATACCGACAGCCCCGCGACTAACTACGTGCTGCGCACCGGACTGTCGAGTCCCAACCCCGCGGCGAGCCCCACGCACCTTGCGACCTTGACGGCCGCGGCCACGAAGTACGAACTCGCGCCCGGCCAGGATGAGCTGCGCGTGCCGCTCACCTGGACCGACGGCAACGGCGTGACCGTCACCAAGGTGTACACGTTCAAGCGCGGCTTCTACGGCATTGGTCTCGAATACGACATCCAGAACAACTCGGGTGCGCCCTGGACTGCGCGCTCCTATGCGCAGATCAACCGTACGGATCCCCCGGTCGAGCGGTCGATGTTCAAGGTGGAAAGCTTTGCCTATCGCACACCGGCGATCTGGGGCCCGACGTACAAGTACAAGAAATTCGACATTCACAAGAAGGACACCCAGACGTTCTCTGGGAGCGTGCAGGGCGGCTGGATTGCCGGCATGCAGCATCATTTCGTCAGCGCCGTCGTGCCGAACCCTTCCGACGCGTACGACTTCACGCTGGCTTCGCAGGGCAATGAATACCTGCTGACCGCGGCGGGGCAGCCGCACACCGTCGCGCCGGGCGCGTCGCTCAAGCTCACCGAGAATCTGTTCGTCGGCCCCAAGCTGCAAAAGCAGCTGGTCACGCTGAATCCCGAGCTGGATCGCGTCGCCGACTACAGCTGGGCCACGGTCATCGCGCGACCGCTGTTCTGGTTACTGCAGAAGGCCCACAGCCTTGTGATGAATTGGGGCCTGGCCATCATCCTGGTCACGTTCCTGCTGAAGCTGCTGTTCTATCCGCTGGCGCAGTACTCGGGCCGCCAGATGGCACGCATGCGCCAGCTCGCGCCGCGCATGAAGCAACTCCAGGAGACCTACAAGGACGACCGCGAGAAGCTCGGCCGTTCGATGATGGAGCTCTACAAGACCGAGAAGGCGAACCCCTTGTCGGGCTGCCTGCCGATGCTGATCCAGATGCCGGTGTTCCTGGCGTTCTACTGGGTGCTGCTCGAAAGCGTGGAGATGCGCCAGGCACCCTTCCTGGGCTGGATCAACGACCTGTCGTCGCGCGATCCGTTTTTCATCCTGCCCGCGTTGAATGGCCTTGCCATGTGGATCCAGTACAAGCTGAATCCGCCGCCGCCGGATCCGATGCAGGCCAAGGTGTTCCAGTTCATGCCGTTGGTGTTCTCGGTGATGTTCGCGCTGTTCCCCGCGGGCCTGGTGCTTTACTGGGTCACGAACACGGGCCTTTCGATCCTGCAGCAATGGAACATCAACCGCACGATCGCGGCCGAGGACAAGCTGCGCAAACGCTGACCGTCGATTGCCGCGCTGCATCGCGCGGCTTGTGCGCAGGCGGTCCAGCGGGGCAACGGCGTAGACTTCGGCGCTCGGCACGATGCCGGGCGCCATGACACACACGGACACCATCGTCGCAGCAGCCACACCGCCCGGACGCGGCGGAGTCGCCATCGTGCGGGTGTCCGGCCCCAAGACCCCGGAAATCGCGGCGACACTGGTCGGCGAGCTGCCCACGGCGCGCCAGGCGACGCTGTCACATTTCATGGACGCCGGCGGCCAGCCCATCGACATCGGCATCGCGCTATTTTTTCCCGGGCCTCATTCCTACACGGGTGAACACGTGCTCGAGCTGCACGGGCACGGCGGGCCGGTCATCGTCGAAGCGCTGGTGGCGCGCGTGATGGAGCTCGGCGCGCGGCGTGCCAGGCCCGGCGAATTCACCGAGCGCGCCTTCCACAACGACAAGATCGACCTGGCCCAGGCGGAGGCCGTGGCCGACCTGATCGACGCCGGCTCGCGTGAAGCCGCGCGCGCCGCGATGCGCTCGCTGCAGGGTGAGTTCTCGAGCATGGTGCAGGGCCTGGTCGATGCGTTGATCGACCTGCGCACTTACGTGGAAGCCGCCATCGACTTTCCCGAGGAGGAAGTCGACTTCCTCGGCAATGCCGAGCTCGCCGAACGACTGGCCACGGTGCGTGGTCATTTCGACGGCGTTTCCGCCGCGGCCGGGCAGGGTCGACTATTGCGCGACGGCCTGACGGTGGTGCTCGCGGGGCGACCCAACTCCGGGAAGTCCAGCCTGCTCAACCGGCTCGCCGGCTACGAGGCCGCGATCGTCACCGCCATCCCGGGCACCACGCGCGACGTACTGCGCGAGCGCATCGACATCGACGGCCTGCCGTTGCACGTGCTGGACACCGCCGGGCTGCGCGATTCCGACGACGTGGTCGAACGGGAAGGCGTACGCCGCGCCGCGGCCGAAATGTCCCGTGCCGACCGGGTGCTGTTCATCGTCGATGCCGGCAGCGATCCGCAGGGGCGGGCGTTCGACGAAGAGCGTCCGCGGCTACCCGCCGATGTCCCCGTGACCCTGGTATTCAACAAGATAGACCTGAACGGCGGCCTGCCCCTGGCCGATACCCTGGTAGGTCCCCCGCGCGTGCACGTGTCGGCCCGCACCGGCGCCGGCCTCGACCTGCTGCGCTCGCACCTCAAGGGCTGTGTCAGTTACCAGAGCCCGGGCAACGGCAGCATTTCTGCGCGAAGACGTCACCTCGAGGCACTGGCGCGCGCGCGCGAATGCGTCGAAACTGCCGTTCGCGAGCTCGAGCAGCGCCGTGCCGGCGAACTGGTGGCCGAGGAACTGCGGCATGCGCAACGCGCGCTGGAAGAGATCACCGGATCATTCACCGCCGACGACTTGTTAGGGCGCATCTTCGGATCGTTCTGCATAGGTAAGTGACATGTGGGGTAACCGCTGCTTTCCCCCGAAGGACGTGCAACTGGCGCTCGAGGCCGTGTTCGGCATGCCCGTGGGCCACGTCAAGGTCATCCAGTATTCGCTCTACGTGCGCTTCCATTGGCGCGCCATCGCCACCACGCGCCGCAACCACATCTACCTGCGCGGCAGCGGCAAGGAGTTCTTCGCCGACGGACCGCTGCTGTTGCACGAGTACTTCCACGTGCTGCGCCAGTGGCAGACGGGCGAACTCACCGCGGCGCGCTATCTCATGGAATGCTTTCGCCGCGGCTACTGGGACAATCGCTACGAGATCGAGGCGCGCGAATTCACCTCGTCGGAGATCTTCCGTTACCGCGCGCTGCTGGCGCAGCACCGCACCGCTTCCTTGCCGCCGGGCGTGCGCCCGATCCGGACCGCGAAGTCAGCCTAACAAGCCTTCGCGCCTGTAGAGCCTTCCGGCCAGCCACAGTAGCGCCACGCCATAGAGCAGCGTGCTGATCACCGAGGTGGTCACGAAGGCGGGATCGACGGGCTCGGCGCGTACCACCGTGGTCATCAGCAGGTGCTGCGACAGGAACGGCACCAGCATCAGCGGCAACTTGGCCTGCAGGCCCATCATGCCGGCGAACATCAATGGCAGCGTCGGGATGGTGATCACCAGGCCGAGATAGGTCTGCGCCTCGCGATAGCTCTTGGCGAAGCCCGAGACGATGCTGAGGTAGGCCGCGCCGAACAGGATCAGCGGCGAGCAACAGGCGATCAGCGTGCCGACCGCGCGCGGGCCGAGATTCGCCGTCGCCCCCAGCCGTTCCAGGCCCACGAAGCTCATGGCCACGGAGAACATGATCACCGACAGCACCAGCGAGAACAGCATGTACGCCGCGGCCGCGAAAACCTTGCCGTAGATGAGATGCTCGCGCGGCACCGGCGTCGTCAGCAGCACTTCGAGCGAGCCGCGCTCGCGTTCGCCGGCGGTGGCGTCGATCGCCAGGTACAGGCCACCGAACAGCATCGAGAGGATGACCAGGTAGGTCATCATGTTGCGCACCAGGACCGCGCGGCCGCTGGGCGTCGACACGTCGATGTTCTGCAGCGCGATCGGTACCACGGACACGGGATCTATGCCGCGGGCCAGGTAGCGCAGCTGCGCGATCTCGAGTCCGTATTGCGTGATCAGCAGCTGCACGCGGCCGACGCCGGCGCGGTCGAAATCGCGCGAACCATCGGAATACAGGATCACCGGCGCGGGTTGTCCCGCCTGCAGGCGCGCGCCGAAATCCCCGGGGATTTCCAGGATGATCTTGTGCTTCTGCGTGGCCACCGCCTGGCGCGCGCCGGCGTCGTCGAGATCCACCTTCTCGATGTCGACGCCGCGCGCCGTCAGGTAGGCCAGCAGGTTCGGCGCGCGTTCCGCGTGCATCACCGCGGCGGTGATGTTCTGCTCGATCTGCTCCTCGGAGTGCTTGATGCCGAACTGCATGATGCCGGCGACCAGCACCGGTCCCATGATGGGCCCGAACACCAGCGCGGACAGCAGCGTGCGCCGGTCGCGCAGGTTCTCGCGGAATTCCTTGCGGAACACCGCCCAGATGCCGCGCAGGTTCACGGCGAGCCCTCCGGCCTCGATTCGCCGTTGCCATCCATGAGCGCGACGAAGGCGTCCTCGAGCCGGTCGCCGCCATGCGCGCGAATCTCGGCGAGCGTGCCCGCCGCCACCACCTGGCCGCCGGCGATGACCACGACTTCGTCGCAGAGCTGCTCGACTTCCTGCATCACGTGGCTCGAGAACAGCACGCAATGACCCGAATCGCGCAACTGCATCAGCAATTTGCGCAGCCCGCGCACCGCCATGACGTCGAGCCCGTTGGTGGGCTCGTCGAGCAGCACGTTCTTCGGGCGATGCACCAGCGCGCGCGCCAGCGCGGTCTTGAGCTTCTGGCCCTGCGAAAAGCCCTTGGCGTGCCGATCGGCGAACGGCTGCATCTCGAGCAGCTCGATGAGCTCGGTGGCGCGCGCCTCGCGCTCATCGCGGCCCAAGCCATGCAGCTCGCCGAAGTAGGTGATGTTCTCGCGCGCCGTCAGGTGGTTGTAGACACCGGCCCCGTGCGACAGCACGCCGATGGCGCGGCGCGCCGCGAGCGGATCCTCGAGCACGCTGCGGCCGTCGATCAGCGCGTCGCCCTGGTCGGGCCTGAGCACCGTGTACAGCATGCGCAACGTGGTCGATTTGCCCGCGCCGTTCGGCCCTAACAACCCGGTGATCTGCCCGTCGCGCGCGCCGAAGCTCACGCCGCGCACCGCCGCCACGCTGCCGAAGGACTTGGACAATCCGCGCACCTCGAGCATCAGCGCGCCTCCCCCGCAAGTCCGATGTTCACGGCGCGGGTCCCGCGAGCGTGATGAAGAACGGCATGGGCGCGAGTTTCCTCGTGCAGCTCGAGTCCAGGCCCTTCGCGGTGCCGCTGCGCACGAAGTCGGCGATGACGCGATCCACGCAGGGCGCGGCGAGCTGTCCATGTCCGTGGCCGGCAATGATCACGTGCCGGCTGTCGGCGAAGCCGCGTTGCGCGGCCGCGGCCTGTTCGGGCGGCGTCACCGGGTCGTCGCTGCCGGAGAGCAGCAGCGCGGCCGCGGCGCTATGCAGAGGCGCATGCAGGTCCGCATCCACGACGCCCTTCGGCCAGTCCTGGCAGGCCTCGATGAGCTCCTGGATCTGCTCCGCGCCCATGTGGGTGGCATTCAGCGCCGCGACGTCGAGGGCGGCGCGGTCGATCAACGGCACGTCCTCGCTGCACACCACGCTGTTGTGCATGCCGTAGGCGAACGCCGTTTCGAACAAGCGCGCGAACACCTGGAACTGGCTCGCGAGCGGCAGGAAATTGTCTTCGCGCATCGCGAGGTGCAGTGACAGGGGCAGCAGCGCGGCCTGCGCGTCGTTGTAGGTCGCCAGGCGCAGCACCGCCGAGAGGTGCTTGCCGGTGAAGTCGAAGTGGATAGGCCGCCCGGTGGACGCGTCCTGGATCGTGGTGGGCTCGGCCTTCTTCGCCAGCCGCTCGCGCAACGCGTGGTAGTCGGCGAACGGATCCTTGAACGCGCCCACGCAGGCGGCATCGGCCTGGCAGCGCTTCAGGATGCGTTCGAGCGCGCGCTCCGCGTCGATGGCGATCGCCGGCCCGAGGACTTCCGCGGGATTGACCACGCCATCGAGAATCACGGTGCGCGTCGCTTGCGGGTAACGGCGCGCGTAATGCTGCGCGACGCGCGTGCCATAGGAATTGCCGTACAGGTTGATGCGCTCGTAGCCCAGCGCGCGGCGTACGGCGTCGAGGTCCTGCACCGCGACGCTGGTGGTGTAGAAGCGCAGGTCCGAGTTCCTGGAGAGTTCGTCGCGGCAGCGGACGTTCTCCGGCCCGACTTCGACCGCGTCCAGCCGGTCGAAGACATTCTGTTCGCTGTAGTTGCAGTCGAGGCGATGCGATTGCCCGGTGCCGCGCTGGTCCACCAGCACGATGTCGCGATCGCGCCTCACGCGCGAGAACGAAGCCGCGGCCGTGGTGTACAGCTCGACGGTCGAGGTGCCGGGTCCGCCCGGGATCAGGAACAGCGGGTCGGGCGCCTTGTTGAGGCTGATGGCCGGCACGCGCGCCACGAACAGGTCGATCTTGCGGCCGCCCGGATCGGCGGGATTCTCCGCCACGGTCAGCGAGCCACATTCGGCGGGCATAGCGCTCAGGCGCGCCGCCTGTTCGAGACGGCAGGGCTTCAGCGTGAGCGTGGGAGTCGCCGGTGCGGCGGCCAGCGATTGCCCGAGGAGAAGGAGTCCTGCCAGAACGCCGAGTCGCATCATGCGCCGCGCAGCATACAAGGTCGCGAGCGGCGCCCGGAAAAGGAAAGGGCACGTTCCTCGCGAAACGTGCCCTGTTCATCAGCTTTCGAAGCTCAGCCGCGGTCCTGCGCGTCGTGCTTCTGGCGATAGATGCGCGCCGATTCGCGGCTCGCTTCGTTCTGCAGCCGGGCGCGCTCCGCCGCCGTCACCACGCCATCGGCCTTGGCGCGTGCCTCGTTGTAGTTGAGGCGGGCCTCGCCCATGCGCAGCCGGCGGGCTTCGGGCCGGGTGAGCTCTCCGGACTGCACGCCCTGGTGGATTCGGGCCACCTGGTTGTGCTCGCGCGCATTGAGGCGCGGTGTGTCGGCGAAGGCCGGGGCGGTGGCGACCAGCGCGAGGGCGATCAGCATGGGCTTCTTCATGACTCTCTCCAGTTTTGTGACCTGCTGGCTCTAACAACGGCCCGGCTGCGGTGGCGTTGACACTCCGGCAGGCCTACAATCCGCGCCCTTAACTCCTTGATCCGGCGAAAATAATGTCAGGCTCATTTGACGTAATCGTGGTCGGTGGCGGCCATGCCGGCACCGAGGCCGCGCTGGCGTCGGCGCGCATGGGCGCGCGCACGTTGCTGCTAACCCAGTCCATCGAGACCCTGGGACAGATGAGCTGCAATCCCGCGATCGGCGGCATCGGCAAGGGCCACCTGGTCAAGGAGATCGATGCGCTGGGTGGCGTGATGGCGCGCGCCGCGGATGCGGCCGCGATCCAGGCGCGCACCTTGAACGCCAGCAAGGGACCCGCGGTACGCGCGACGCGCGTGCAGGCGGATCGCCAGCTCTACAAGGCTTTCATCCGCCGCACGCTCGAGAACCAGCCGAACCTGACCCTCTTCCAGCAGGAGTGCGCCGATCTCATCGTCGATGGCCAACGGGTGGACGGTGTGGTCACGATCACGGGCATCGAGTTTCGCGCGCGCGCGGTGGTCCTCACGGTCGGCACCTTCCTCGGCGGGCGCATCCACGTCGGCCTCGACAACCATGCCGGTGGCCGCGCCGGCGACCCGCCGTCGAACAAGCTGGCCGAGCGGTTGCGCGCACTGCCGTTCCGCACCGCGCGTCTCAAGACCGGCACACCGCCCCGCATCGATGGACGCACCATCGACTATTCGCAACTCGCCGCGCAGTACTCCGACGAGCCGCGGCCGGTGTTCAGCTATCTCGGCCGCGAGAGCGATCACCCGGCGCAGCTTGCCTGCCACATCACCGCGACCACCGCGCGCACGCACGACATCATTCGTGCGGCCACGGATCGCTCGCCGATGTTCACCGGAAAAATCGAAGGCGTGGGACCGCGTTACTGTCCGTCGGTCGAGGACAAGGTGGTCAGGTTCGCCGACAAGGCCTCACACCAGATCTTCATCGAGCCCGAGGGGCTGAACACGCACGAGGTGTATCCGAACGGCATCTCGACCTCGCTGCCGTACGACGTGCAGAAGGAATTCGTGCGCACCATCCCCGGCTTCGAGAACGCCCACATCACGCGGCCCGGCTACGCCATCGAATACGACTTCTTCGACCCGCGCGACCTGAAGCCGACGCTCGAGACGAAGCCGCTGGACGGTCTGTTCTTCGCGGGCCAGATCAATGGCACCACCGGCTACGAAGAGGCCGCGGCGCAGGGACTGCTGGCCGGCGTCAACGCGGCCTGCGCCACGCTGGGTCGCGAAGCCTTCGTGCCGAAGCGCAGCGAGAGTTATCTCGGCGTACTGGTCGACGACCTGGTCACGCGCGGCACGCGCGAGCCTTATCGCATGTTCACCAGCCGTGCCGAGCATCGCCTGCTGCTGCGCGAAGACAATGCCGACCTGCGGCTCACGCCCCGCGGACGCGAGCTCGGGCTGGTCGATGACGAGCGCTGGGCATTCTTCGAGGCCAAGCGCGCGGGTGCCGCCGCGGAGCTGGTGCGCTTCGGGTCCACGCGCATCAAGGCCAGCGGGATTCCCGCGGAATGGCAGTCGCGCGTGCTCGGCGCTGCGGCGACGCGCGACGTGGTGACGGCCTTCGACCTGTTGCGCCGCCCGGAAGTGACTTACGACCAGGTGACCGAGCTGATCGGCGCCGCGCCTTGCGCCGATGAGCGCCTCGCCGCGCAGATCCGCGCGCAGGTCGAGGTGGCCGCGAAGTACGCCGGGTACATCGAGCGCCAGGAAGAAGAAATCGCGCGCCAGCGTCGCAACGAGGAAACCCGCCTGCCCGAGGATCTCGATTATGCGCACGTCGCCGGACTGTCGAACGAAGTGCGGCAGAAGCTCGCGCAGATCCGCCCCGCGACCGTCGGCCAGGCCGCGCGCATCGCCGGCGTGACGCCGGCGGCGGTCTCGATCCTGCTGGTGCATTTGAAGCGCAGCCGCGCCGCTTGATCACCCGGCGCCAACTGCTGGCCGTTCCCGCCATGCTGGCGCTGAGCGCGTGCGAGCGGCGCTCCGGCCGGGTGTTCGACGCCAGTGGCAAGCGGGTGCTGTTGCGCGGCAACGGTCCCGATCCCGATTCGCTCGATCCGCACCGCGCGCGCTCGGTCGAAGCCTTCGTGGTGTTGCGTGACACCTTCGAGGGCCTGACGCGCCTCGATCGCAAGGCGGCGCCGGTGGCGGGCGCGGCCCGGAGCTGGACGGTGAGCGAGGACGGGCGCGTCTATACCTTCATGTTGCGCCCCGGCCTGAGCTGGTCGAACGGCGATCCGCTGGTGGCGGCCGACTTCGTCGCGGGGCTGCGGCGACTGGTCGATCCGGCCACCGCCTCGCAGTACGCCCAGGTGGTCGACGTCATCGAGAACGCCAGCGACATCGTCGCCGGCAGGAAGCCGGTCGACAGCCTCGGCGTCGCGGCCCCCGACGACCTCACCGTGGTCGTCACGCTGCGCCTGCCGGCGCCCTATCTACCCGGGCTGCTGGCGCATTCCTCGTGCGCGCCGCTGCATCGCGCCTCGTTCGCCAGGCTCGGCGACCACTTCGCGCGCCCGGGCGAGCAGGTGTCGAATGGCGCCTTCGTGCTGAAGGAATGGCTGCAGGGCAGCTTCATCCGCGTCGAGCGCAACGCGCACTACTGGAACGACGCCGGCAACCGGATCGACGCGGTACGCTACCTGCAGATCGCGGACGAGAACGCCGAGTTGCGCGCCTACCGCGCCGGCGAGCTGCACCTCACGGCGGTGGTGCCGCGCGGCCAGTTCGACTGGATCCGCGAGAACCTGGCCGCGGAGCTGCACGTGTCGCCGCAGCTCACGACTTACTACTACGGTTTCAACCTCGACAAGCCGCTGTTCCGCGACCCGCGGCTGCGCCGCGCACTGTCGATGGTCATCGACCGCGAACGGCTCGCGAACTCGGTGCTGCGCGTCGGCGAGCTGCCGGCCTGGGGCTGGGTGCCGCCCGGCGTCCTCGGCTACGGCCAGCAGTCGTTCGACTACGCGCGGCTGCCGCTGCAGCAGCGCATCGCCGAAGCGCGCAAGCTGCTGGCGGAAGCGGGCTACACGCGCGACAAGCCGCTGGCCTTCGAGCTGCGCTACAACAACGGCGAAGTGCACACCAAGCTCGCGGTCGCCGTCTCGTCGATGTGGAAGGAAGCGCTGGGTGTCGAGGCGCGGCTCGCGGGGGTCGAATTCAAGTCGCTGCTCCAGGACGTCGATCGCCGCGAAGTCGAGATGTACCGGCTGTCCTGGGTCGGCGACTACAACGACGCGTACACCTTCCTGCAGTACCTGAAGAGCGACTTCGGCATCAACCTGCCGCACTATCGCAATCCCGCATACGACGCGTTGCTGGAAGAGGCCGCGCGACAGACCGACGAGACGCGCCGCCGTGAGTTGCTCGAGCAGGCCGAGCGCCTGGCGCTCGGCGATCACCCGCTGATTCCGCTCTACTTCTACGTCAACAAGCACCTGGTGAAACCGCAGGTCCACGGCTGGTACGACAACGTCATGAACGTCACGTACTCGCAGGACCTGGAGCTGGCCGGCCCCGACATCCCCGGCTGAGCCGCGGAATCCGCGCTTACTACCCGCGATTTAACCGTTGTCGTCGCCACGCGCAGACGTTCCGACGGCGGCGACGGATGGCGTCCGACAATGAACCGTCCGCAGGCCGACATCGTGCCGAAGGTGGTCTTGGCGATGATTCGCGCAACCCCGGAGCAGGTGCCGGCCAAGGAGAACCAGACGTGGGAAATTCAGCGCTGTTGCCAGGACCCGCCTCGTCATTCATCCCGCCCGAATTCCACGAACTGGTCGACGTCGCCGAGTGCGCGCTCGACGAGCAGCTCGAGTCCCTGCAGCGCTGCCATGCGGCGGCGGTGCGCGCCGCGGCGCGTGCGCGTTGTGACGTCGAGCTGCTGGAGAGTCGCGACGACATCCATCCCAACATCCTCACGCAGGCGCAGCGCCAGCGCGCCGCCGCCGAGAGGCGCAGCGCGGAGTTGCAGCGCGCCCTGGACACGCTCGAAGACAGGCTGGAAAGAAAAGGCCTCCCGGAGGAGGCCTCGTGAGGCGTTCGATCGAAGACTATCGGCGCGCGCTCTGCTCGGCGATCCAGGAGCGCATCTCGGTGTCGAGCACGGCCAGCGGCAGCGGACCCATCCCGAGGAGCTTGTCGTGGAAGGCGCGCACGTCGAAGCGCTCGCCCAGCGCCTTCTCGGCTTCTTCGCGCAGCGCCTGGATCCTGAGCTGGCCGACCTTGTAGGCCAGCGCCTGGCCCGGCCAGGCGATGTAGCGATCGATCTCGTTGTTGATGTCGAGGTCGCTCTTGCCGGTGTTCTGCTTGAAGAAGTACACGGCCTGGTCGCGCGTCCACTTGAACGAGTGCATGCCGGTGTCGACCACCAGGCGCACCGCGCGCCACATCTCGTAGTTCAGCTGGCCGAATTTCGAGAAGTCGTCCTGGTACAGACCGAGCTGGTAACCCAGCTTCTCGCTGTACAGCGCCCAGCCCTCGATGAAAGCGGTGTAGTCGGCGTTGCGCCGGAAATTGGGCAACCCCGGGAGCTCGTACGACAACGCGATCTGCAGGTGATGGCCCGGCACTGATTCGTGCGCGGTCAGCGCCTCGACTTCCCACTTCGGCCGCGTCTCGGGCTTGTAGAGGTTCACGTAGTAGGCGCCACGGCGCGTGCCGTCCAGCGATCCGGGCTGGTAGTACGCGGTGGTGGTGGTCGGCGCGGTCGCCGCCGGGATCGGGCGGATGTCGAACCCGTTCTTCGGCAGGCGGCCGAACAGCTTCGGCAATTGCGGCTCGATGCCGCGCGCCGTCTTTTCGTAAGCCGCGAACAGTTCGTCGCCGGACTTGTAGAAGAAGCGCGAATCGGTGCGGATGAATTGCAGGAACTGGTCGAGCGTGCCGAGGAAGTTGATGCCCTCGAGCGTCTTCTCCATCTCGGCGCGGATGCGCTTGACCTCTTCCTGGCCGAGGTTGTGGATGCGCACCGCGTCCAGGTTCTCGACCGTGGTGTAGTAGTTGATGCGGTTGCGATAGTACTGGTCGCCGCCGGGAATGTCGTAGATGCCCACCGTGTCGCGCGACGCGGGTAGATAGACCTCGCGCAGGAACTTGTCGAAGCGCTGGAACGCCGGGATGGCGACGGTCTGGATCGCGGCCTTGGCCGCGCCCTGCAGGCGCGCTTTCTCGGCATCCGGGACGCCGGCCGGCATCTTCTGGAACGGCGCGTAGAACGGGTTCGCCTCGACGTCGGCGGTCAGCGGGCCCTTCAGCTGCTCGAGCACCTTGTTGATGATGATGCGCGGCTGGGTGAGCTTCTCGGTGGTGCCCTGCGTGAGCAGCACGATCCACTGGTCGATGTACGGGCCGCTGGCGTTGATGCGCGCGATCCAGTTGTCGTAGTCCTTGACGGTGTTGAAGGGCGCGAATTCGGCCACCTCGGCGAGCTGCTGCGGGCCGCTGCCGGGGGTCAGCGCGAACATCCACGGCTTGAACTGGTACTCGCCGATGCGCGTCTTGATCTCGCGCTGGAACAGGTCGTAGTTGAGCTGGTCGGCCTTGTCGAGCTTCTCGCGCTTGATCTTGTTCAGGGCCTGCAGGCGCGTGTAGTTCTTCTTCTGGCGCGCGTCGATGGCCGCCTGGGTCATGTCGGGCAGCTTGTCGTTGTAGCGCGGGTCGCCGAGCGCCGTGGCGGACAGCGGATCGTCCGCGAGGTCCTCCTGCCAGGTGGCGTCGAACAGCTTCAACAGCGGCGCGTTGGCGGCGGCCTTGGCCGCGTACGCGGTGTCGACGGTCAGGAATCCCAGCGGGGCCAGCAATGCAATCAGTGTTGTACGGCGCATAGCGCCGGATTCTCAGCTACCCGTGCGGGGGGCGGCAAGGGGTTCGCTGCGAACGTGTCCCATGGCGGGACGGAAGCGCAGCAACTGCACGTGCTCGACGTGCGTGTCGCAGGAGATCAGCTTGACGTTGGTGTCGTTCAGGAACGCCGACAGGAAACTCTGCACGCCGTCGAAGCGCTCGCGCGGGCCGGGGGCATCCTGGACCTGGCCCACGACCTTGGCCTGCCAATGCTGGGCGCGCGGCTCGCTCTTGCGCAGTTCCTCGAAGCAGCGATCCAGCAGCAGCAGGTCGGTGGACAGCGTGGTGTCGGTCAGTTCGGGGTCGTGCACGCGGCCGGGCGGGCCGACGCGCAGGTGCACGAGGGCGCCGGACTCGAGCACTGCGTCGTACAGACATAACGCGAACGTCGATTCGAGCCGGGCGACCAGCACCACATCCCTGGTCACGACGTGGAAATGGTCGGGTTCGACCACGGTTTCGGGTACGGGAGCTTCTGACACGATGACCTGATGGTAGTGGGTTTCTTCCCTGGCGCGTGCCCGGCTTCTCCGGCCGTTGTCACACGTTTCCCTAAGGCTGCGGATCATCGCAGAGTCGCCCGCGGTTTCCCATGTCGCCCCACGGCAACGTATGGAATCGGCGTCATTGGAGTTCGCCGGTAGTCGGACACCAGGCGTATGATTTCCGGCCTTCCAGCGCGCCACGCGCCGCTGGTACGGTGCAACCGGAGGTCAGCATGCTTTCCGTGCAGCAGTTGTTGGACCGGAAACCCAAGGCCCTCTACTCGGTGAAGCCCGAAGAGCCCGTGTTCGCCGCCATCAAGAAGATGGCCGAGCACCACGTCGGTGCGCTCCTGGTGATGAACGGCGAGCGCCTCGCCGGCATCGTTTCCGAGCGCGACTACGCCCGCAAGGTGGTGTTGTTAGGCCGTTCCTCGAGCGAGACGCCCGTGGCCGAGATCATGACGGCCAAGGTGATCACGGTGAGTCCGCGGCAGAATGCCGACGATTGCATGCGCCTCATGACCGACAAGCGCATCCGCCACCTGCCGGTGGTGATCGGGGAACGCGTGGTCGGCGTGCTGTCCATCGGCGACCTGGTGCGCGCGGTGATCGAGGAACACGAGCGCACGATCGCGGACCTGGAGACCTATATCCACGGTTGAGAGGCCCCTAGCGGCGCCAGAACGTCGCGGTGAACAGCACCAGCACGCTGAAGATCTCCAGGCGGCCGATGAGCATGGCGACCGAGCAGATCCAGGTCTGCACGTCGGAGAGCGGCGCGAAATTCACCGAGGGGCCGACCTCGCCCAGGCCCGGGCCCACGCTGTTGACCGAACCCACGATGGCCGAAAACGACGACACCAGGTCGAGGCCGGTCGCGAGCATGGCGAACGTCAGGACCAGGATGGTGCCGAAGTACAGGAAGATGAACGCCAGCACCGAGTAGGCCACGCGGTCCGGGATCGCGACGCCGCCGATGCGGATCGGGATGACCGCGCTCGGGTGCACCAGTAGTTTGAGCTCGCGGCGCGCGTGCCGCACCAGCATGAGCGTGCGGAACATCTTGATGCCGCCGCCGGTCGAGCCGGTGCTGCAGGTGACGCAGCTCAGGAACAGCATCCACACCGGGATGAACGCCGGCCAGTGCTCGTAGTTCTCGGTCACGAAGCCGGTGGTGGTGGCGATCGACACCACGTTGAACAGCGAATGGCGCGCCGCCTGCGCGAAGCCGGGGTAGATGCCGGACGTCCATACCATCATCGTGACCACCGCCACCGAGGCCCCCAGCACGATGAGCACCGCCTTGCCTTCGGAGTCCTTCCGGTAGGGCTTGAGCGTGAGGTTGCGGAACGCGAGGAAATGGCGCGAGAAGTTCAGCGACGCCACCACCATGATCACCACCAGCACCATCTCGATGGCGGTGGAGTTGAAGAAGCCGATGCTCCTGTCGTGCGTCGAGAAGCCGCCCAGCGAGATGGCGGAGAAGCAGTGGCAGATCGCGTCGAACCAGCTCATGCCGGCGACGTGCAGCGCCACGATGCCGACGATGGTGAGCGCGAGGTAGGTGAACCACAGGGCCTTGGCCGTCTCGGTGATGCGCGGCGTCAGCTTCTCGTCCTTGACCGGGCCCGGCGTCTCCGCCTTGTAGAGCTGCATGCCGCCGACGCCGAGCAGCGGCAGCACGGCCACCGCCAGCACGATGATGCCGACGCCGCCTATCCAGTGCAGTGTGTGACGCCAGAGGTTGATGGACTGCGGCAGCTGGTCGAGATGATCGAGGATGGTCGAGCCGGTGGTCGTCAGCCCGGACATCGCCTCGAAATACGCGTCCGTGAACGTCAGGCCGGGCAACGCGATCATCAGTGGCACCGCGGCCGACGCGGACATCAGCGCCCACGACAACGACACCAGCAGGAAGCCGTCGCGCGGCTTGAGCTCGCGGCGGAAGCGTCGCGTCGCCAGGGCGAGCCCGAGCCCGACGAGCGCGTTGATCAGCGCCGCGACCACGAAGTCCATGACCGCGCCGTCCTGCACCAGCAGCGACCAGGCGATGGGCAGCACGTACAGCAGCCCGAAGAAGGCCATCATGAGGCCGAGGACGTGGGCGACGGCGAGCACGGTCGTCCCGGCGTCAGCGGCCGCCCGGGCCCGAGAACAGGCGCTCCACCTGTTCGACGTGCCGGCGATCCGAGAGGAACAGGATCACGTGGTCGTCATTCATGATCTGCGTGTCGTGGTGCGCGATGATCACCTCGTCGCCGCGGACCACGGCCCCGATGGTCGTGCCTTCCGGCAGCTGGACTTCGTCGACGCGCCGACCGACGACGCGCGAGGTCTTGTCGGTGCCGTGCACCACCGCCTCCAGCGCCTCCGCCGCGCCCCGGCGCAGGGAATGCACGCGCACCACGTCGCCGCGCCGCACGTGCGCCAGCAGCGAACCGATGGTGATGGTCTGCGGCGAGATCGCGATGTCGATGCTACCGCTCTCCATGAGGTCCGCGTACGACGGCTTGTTGATCAATGCCATGACCTTGCGTGCGCCGAGCCGCTTGGCGAGCATGGCCGAGAGGATGTTGGCCTCCTCGGAGTTGGTCAGCGCCGCGAACACGTCGCAGCTGTCGATGTTCTCCTCGATCAGCAGTTCCTCGTCGGCCGCGTCGCCGTTGAGCACGATGGTGTTCAGCAGGTGCTCCGAGATGCGGCGCGCGCGCTTCGGATCGCGCTCGATGACCTTGACCTGGTTCTGCTCCTCGAGCTTGCGCGCCAGCGACAGGCCGATGTTGCCGCCGCCGGCGATCACCACGCGCTTGGCCGGCGCCTCTTCCTTGCGGATCTCCACCATGAACTTGCGGATGTCCTGGCGCGCGGCGAGGAAGAACACCTCGTCGCTGTCCTCGATCACGGTCTCGCCGCCGGGCACCAGGCTGCGGCCGGCACGGTAGATAGCCACCACGCGCGCCTCGGTGTTCGGGTGATGCTCCTTGAGCGCCTTCAGCGCCTTGCCGACCAGCAGGCCGCCCTTGCGGGCGCGGATGCCGACCAGCCGCACGCGGCCGTCGGCGAAGTCCAGCACCTGCAGCGCGCCGGGGAATTCGATGAGCCGCGCGATGTACTCGGTCACCAGCTGCTCGGGGCTGATCCACACGTCCACCGACAGCGCCTCGTCGGCGAACAGCTTCGGATGCCGCGTGTATTCGGCCGAGCGGATGCGCGCGATCTTCGTGCGCGTGCGGTACAAGGTGTAGGCGACTTCGCAGGCCATCATGTTGACCTCGTCGCTCGAGGTCAGCGCCACGATGATGTCGGCGGAGGCGCAGCCGGCCGCCTCGAGCACCGATGGATAGGCCGCGTTGCCGGCCACCGTGCGGATGTCGAGCCGGTCCTGCAGGTCGCGCAGCACTTCTTCGTTGGTATCGACGACCGTGACTTCGTTCGATTCTTCGCGCGACAGGTGGTAAGCCGCGGTGCGCCCGACCTGGCCGGCGCCGAGTATCACGATCTTCATGGGGGCGGTATTGTAGTCGGGAATCGCGCTACGGCGCTGGAATCTCGATCCGGCGGCCGGAATGGCGATACGAGGGAGGCCGAACGAATGTCCGACACGTCAGCGTCGACCGACGCGCAGGCGTTCGCCGTGACGCTGGTTGCCGCTACTAACAACCTGCGGATGCACGGCCCCGGCATGGTGCGGGTCACGCAGGATTCCGTGGTGCTCAGCTCCCACGCGTTTCACCTG
>DASSRK010000187.1:0-2738 GCA_035701825.1 Steroidobacteraceae bacterium | reverse complement strand
CGGCAGCTCGTTGGCGCGCAGGGCAGCGTCGATCGAGAAGCGGCCAGCACCGTACGTCGCCAGGTACAGGCCGATGAACACCAGGCATCCGGACGGAAATACCCCGCGCATGCCACCGTGGTGGTCGACCATGGCGATCGCGATCACGAAGTGGATCGCGCACAGGACTCCGGCCCAGCGCGTGAACAGACCGAGCACGAAGGCCAGCCCGATACCGAGCTGCAGGTAGGCGGACAGCGGGGCCATGAGCCGCGGGCTCGGAAAGCCGTGCTGGCCGAGGAATTCGGCGAATTCCCGCATGCGCGTATTGTCACTGACGTTGTCCCAGACGCCCCAGACCAGGAACAGGCCAACGAACAGCCGCAACAGCAGCAGGGTGAAGTCGCCGAAGCGTTGGGCGGGGGCGAGGGACAGGACTTTGCGCATGGCGCGCAAGACTAACTGCGCGCCACGGCACGCGACAATCTAATAAAGGCGCGACCTGCGTCAGCGCCCGTCGTCAATCGGCGACGCGCGGCCCCGTCCTACGGACCTCCGTACGCGCGCTCGACCCGCGCGATTCGCACCTCGAAGTGTTCGTACCACCGGCGGCGTCCCGACGCTTGCGCCACCCTGTGCTCGGCATTCGCCTTCCATGCCGCGATCGCCTCCTTCGAAGCCCAGTACGACACGGTGATGCCGAAGCCGTCGGCACCCCGCGCGCTCTCGACGCCGAGGAAGCCCGGCTGGTCCGCGGCCAGCTCCAGCATCCGATCGGCCATGGCGCCGTAACCGTCGTCGATACGCGTACGACGCGACGAGAAAATCACCGTGTAATAGGGTGGCACCGGCGTGCGCGCCGGGACCGATTCCCGGCGCAGGCCGTCGAGCAGCTCGAAGCCTTCCGGCCACGGTCCATGGCCGCTGGCCACGTTGATGTGTCCCGCGCCGGGCATCACCACCAGCTCCGAGCCCCACGCCTGCGCGTACTCTCGCGCCCGCTCGAGGTCGACATACGGGTCCGCGTCGCTGGCCACCACGATGCTGCGGAACGGCAGCCGCGCCTGCGGCATGGGCGCAAAACCGGTGGGCTCCTTCGGGTAGTTAGGGCCCTGCGGGTCGCTCGGCGCCACCAGCAGCGCACCGCGGACCGCGCCGGGCCCGGCGCCCGGGCGCGAGGCCCAGTGCGCGACCATGGCGCAGGCGGCGCTGTGCGCAGCGAGCACCACGGGTCCGCGAGCGCAGGCCAGGGCGCCTTCGAGACCCGCAATCCAGTCGGCGCAGTCGGGTGCGTCCCACTCGGACTGCGGCACTCGCTGGCAGGTCGGATCGCGGCGCTCCCAATGGCTCTGCCAGTGATCGGGCCCGGAGTTGCCGAGTCCCGGCAATATCAGGACGCGCGCGCTCAGGCGGCGGCCGCCTTGTTGGGCACTGCGAGCAGCTGCACGTAGTTCGGCTGCGCGGCCACGCGCGCCAGCCAGTCACGCACCCTGGGATAGGGTGCGAGATCGAGCCCGCCGTCCGGCGCCACGTGCGTGTACGCATACAACGCGATGTCGGCGATGCTGTATCGCTCGTTGACGAAGAACTGCCGGGTGGCCAGGTGTCCTTCCATGACCTGCAGCGCGGCGTGACCCTTCTCGAGCCGCGCGGGCAGTTCGGCGCGACGCGGATGATCGGCCGGGAAATGGCGGCAGATGTAGCGCGGCGTGGCGACGAAGGGTTCGTGGCTGTACTGCTCGAAGAACATCCATTGCAGCACCTGCGCACGGCCGAGCTGCGTCGCGGGTACGAATCGCGAGCCCTCGGCGAGATACCAGAGAATGGCGTTCGACTCGGCCAGGTGCGTGCCGTCGTCGAGCAGCAGCGTGGGGATGCGACCGTTGGGGTTGCGCCTGAGGAATTCCGGCGTGCGCGTCTCCCCCTTGTCGATGTCCACGTTGGTCCAGTCGTAGGTCATGCCGAGCTGCGCCAGCAGCAGGCGCACCTTGTAGCCGTTGCCCGAGTCGAGATAGTCGAAGAGATGCATGGCGAGACCTTTGTGGGTGGGGATTTCCAACCGGCGCCACGCAGTATCGGTCGGCACACCCGGGGCGCGCGACCGGGAAGGTTTTTGGCTGAGACCAAGTTATTCTTGCCCTCATGGCCAGACGACTTCCCCCGCTCAACGCGCTGCGCGCCTTCGAGGCCTCCGCACGCCTCGGCAGCTTCGTGACTGCGGCGCAGGAGCTGCGCGTGTCACCCGCGGCGGTCAGCCAGCAGGTGCGCCGCCTCGAGGAGTATCTCGACACCACGCTGTTCCAGCGCCTGGCGCGCGGACTGGTGCTCACCGAGCAGGGCCGCGACTATCTACCCGAGCTGTCCGCGGGTTTCGACCTGTTGGGGGAGTCCACCGCGCGCGTACGTGCCAAGCGCGCCGATGGCGTGCTGGCGCTGACCACCCTGGCCTCGTTCGCCAACGGCTGGCTGATGCCGCGGCTGCATCGTTTTCGGGAACGCGCGCCACGCATCGACGTGGTCATGCGGACATCACGCCATCTCATGGACTTCCGGCGCGATGCCATCGACCTCGCCATCCGCTTCGCGCCGGGTCCGGGTCGCGGACTGCATGGCGAGCTGCTGTGCAACGAGGAGCTGTTTCCGGTGGCGAGCCCGCAGCTGTTCCGCGGCGGGCGCATTCCGCACACGCTGGCGTCGCTCACCGAATACCCGTTGCTCCACGATACGGATGGCGGCCCGGACCAGCCCTGGCTGGGCTG